>NZ_JBICXG010000082.1:0-1013 GCF_043200175.1 Streptomyces sp. NPDC048462 | reverse complement strand
GAGATTAAGGTCGCCCAGCTGCTGCGAGAAATCCAGCTCCAGCATTTACACCCCCATCCGTTTGCGGCCCCAGCGGGCCAGCCATTCGGACACCATCAGGGAAGCCAGCGACAGCACGATGGCGATCACGCACAGACGCGCGGCGGCGGCTTCCGCCCCCGGCGTTTCGATCAGCGTATACATCGCCAGCGGAATGGTGCGGGTTTCACCGGGAATGTTGGAGACAAAGGTGATGGTGGCGCCGAACTCCCCCAGCGAACGGGCAAAGGCCAGCACCACGCCGACAATGACGCCGGGCAGCGACAGCGGCAGCGTGATGGTGAAAAACACCCGCCACGGGTTGGCGCCCAGCGTGCGCGCCGCCTGCTCCAGCCGGGTATCCACCGCCTCCAGCGCCAGCCGGATGGCACGCACCATCAGCGGAAACGCCACCACCGCCGATGCCAGCGCGGCGCCGCGCCAGCTAAAGCTGAAGCTGAAGCCGAACCAGTCGTACAGCCACTCGCCGATGACGCCGCGCCGCCCCATGGCGATCAGCAGCAAATAGCCGACCACCACCGGCGGCAGCACCAGGGGCAGGTGAATGACGCCGTCCAGCAGCGCCTTGCCGGGAAAGCGGCAACGCACCAGCACCCAGGCCATCAGAATGCCGAACGGCAGGCTGCAGACCACCGCCAAACCGGAGACTTTCAGGCTCAGCTCAACCGCCTGCCACTCGTACTCACTCAGAATCATTTACGCGGGGTGAATCCATAATGTTCAAAAATAGCGGCGGCTTCCGGGCCCTTCAGATAGGTATAGAAAGCGCTGACCGTCGGATTTTGACGATCTTTCACCATCGCCATCGGATATTCAACCGGTTTGTGGCTGTCTTCCGGGAATACGCCCACCACTTTCACCTTGTCGCTGGCGACCGCGTCGGAGCCGTAGACGATGCCAAGCGGCGCTTCACCGCGCTCCACCAGCGCCATCGCGCTGCGCACGTTGTTGGCGCGCGCCAGTTTCGGCTCCAG
>NZ_JBICXG010000081.1:0-1016 GCF_043200175.1 Streptomyces sp. NPDC048462 | reverse complement strand
ACAGGATCATCATGTAGGGGTAGCCGAGCCAGGTGTTGACGATCAGGATCATGCTCTTGGCGGTGAGCGGATCGCTGAACCAGGCCGGTTTGATGCCGAATAGATGGCTGAGCATCATGTTGATCTCGCCGAAGCTTTGGTTGAACAAGCCTTTGAAGATCAGGATCGAGATGAATGACGGCACCGCATAGGGCAGGATCAGCAGCACGCGGTAGATCGCCTTGCCTTTCAGCGCCTCCCACTGCACCACGCAGGCCAGCACCATGCCGACCGCCACGGTGAGGATCACCGTCATCACCGAGAACACGATGGTCCAGATGAAGATCGACACGAACGGTTTCTTAATGCCCTCGTCCTGCAGCACCCGCAGGAAGTTTTTCCAGCCGGTGGTGACGGTATAACCCGGGCTCAGGGTTTCCTGCGCCCAGCCGCCGTCGGCGTTGATCGCCTGATAGAAGCCGGTGTCGCCGTTTGGCCGGTAGCGTACCTGGGTCTGGTTGTTGGTCAGCGTGCTGCCGTCTTTGTCCAGCGCATACAGCGGGCGGGTGCCGGAGAACTGGCGCAGGGAGCTCATGCGCAATTCCCCGCCGTCGGGCAGTTGCGCCACCAGCTGGCTCAGCGCCTGCCGGTTCTGGGTAATCACCCGCAGCGTGGCGCGTTCGCCCTGCGGCGCGGCGTTCTGCGCCGTCAGTTTCAGGGTTTGCGGCGCGGCGGCGTCGAGGCGGAAAGGCTCGGAGATCAGCGGCTGTTCACTGTCCGGTGGCGTCAGCTGCAGGCGCCACTGCTGGTTTTCCGCCGGGTAGAGGCCAAAGGTAAAGGTTTGGCCGCTCTGGAACTGGCGCTGCATCAGCACCGATTGCGCGCGTTCAAAAGTCAGCTGGTTGGTGCTGCTGTAGTTGGTGAAAGCGATGGCGATGGTGCAAATCAGCGGGAACAGGACGAACAGCCCCATGCCGGCGACGCCGGGATACACATAGCGCCAGGCGTAGGCGCGGCGGTTGGCGAAGACGTAAAGC
>NZ_JBICXG010000080.1:0-1025 GCF_043200175.1 Streptomyces sp. NPDC048462 | reverse complement strand
GTGCTGGCGGCCGGCGGTTATCCGGGTGATTATCGCAACGGCGAGGTGATCCAGGGGTTACCGCAGCAGGAAAGCGCCGACGGTAAGGTCTTCCACGCCGGTACGCGCCTGCAGGGCGATGACGTCGTCACCAGCGGCGGCCGCGTGCTGTGCGTGACGGCGCTGGGCGACACCGTGGCGCAGGCGCAGCAACGCGCCTATCAGCTGGCGGAAGGCATTCAGTGGCCGGGCAGCTTCTGCCGCAAAGATATCGGTTATCGCGCGATTGCGCGCGGCAAGTGATTTGACCTGATAAGGTCATGACAAGAGGCTCCGCGGCGCGGGGCCTTTTTTATAGCTGGTCTTCTTTCGGTTCCCAGCTGCAGAAGTCGTCGTTCGCCACCAGCAGCAGTTCACTGCCTTCCGGCGCTTCCAACCAGGCGACACTCACCGGCCGGCTGCTGCTGCGGGCGCGTTTTTCGATCCAGCCGATGGCGGTGGCATCCAACCCGGGTTTTAAGCGCTGGCCGTCGCAGGTTTGCACCTCGCCCTGCATCCAACGCCCCTGCAGTAATTTGACCTTGCCGGCGCGCAGCGCATTGCTGACCTCGAGGATACGTCGCGCCTGATATTGGTACAGTGCTATCTCATCGCTGGTCAGCGGTTCGCGGCGTGTCGCCAGCTGGCGCTGCATAAAGCTCACCGTGCCGTCGTCGGCAAAGCGCAGTTGAATGGAGTCTCGATCGCCGTCGGCATCGTTGCGTTTGATTTGGCGCAGCACGTCGCCCTGATAGGTGTACAACGTAGTGATGGTGCCCGGCCCCCGGTAGGGACTATAGACACTGACCAGCACCTGCGGACGATGTTGCTCATCGTCTTTACGCCACAGGCGTATCACGCCCTGATCGGCCACAAAGCCGCTGGCGGTAAAGCTGGGAATATCGGAATGGAAACTGCAGGCGCTCAGACCGAGGGCGATGCCGGCGGCCATGAGCACCCGACGAGTAAACAAAAGGGGCGCCATCGCCCCTCTGTTTAATCTTTTC
>NZ_JBICXG010000079.1:0-1056 GCF_043200175.1 Streptomyces sp. NPDC048462 | reverse complement strand
GACGGCACGGGGTGGGCCGAGGGCGCGGGTGTGCTGTTGGTGGAGCGGTTGTCGGACGCGGTGGCCGCGGGGCATCGGGTGTTGGCGGTGGTGCGGGGTTCGGCGGTGAATCAGGACGGTGCGAGTAATGGTCTGACGGCGCCGAACGGTCCTTCGCAGCAGCGGGTGATCAGGGCGGCCCTGGCCAGTGCCGGTCTGGGGGTTGCGGATGTGGATGCCGTTGAGGCGCACGGGACGGGCACCAGGCTGGGTGACCCGATCGAGGCGCAGGCGCTGTTGGCCACGTATGGGCGGCGTCCGGCGGAGCAGCCGTTGTGGCTGGGTTCGTTGAAGTCGAACATTGGTCATGCGCAGGCTGCCGCGGGTGTCGGTGGCGTCATCAAGATGGTGATGGCGCTCCAGGAGGGTGTGCTGCCGGGGACGTTGCATGTGGATGCGCCGTCCTCGCAGGTGGACTGGAATGCGGGTGCCGTCTCCCTGCTGACGGAGTCGCGTCCGTGGCCGGAGACCGGACGTTCGCGTCGTGCGGGGGTCTCCGCGTTCGGTGTGAGCGGGACCAACGCGCACGTGATTCTGGAACAGGCCCCCGAGCCGGATGAGGTGGAGGAGTCTGCGGTCCGTGAGTTGCCGGTGGTTCCGTTGGTGGTGTCCGCGAAGTCGGCAGCCGCCCTGGAAGCGCAGTCTTCCCGGTTGCGTGCCCGGATGGAGACGGATCCCGCGCTGCGTCCGCTGGATGTGGGTGTGAGTCTTGCTGCCGGGCGTTCGCATCTGGAGCACCGCTCGGTCGCCTTCGGTGATCTGAAGGTCGAGGGTGTGGCCGGGGCGCCGGGTCGTCGGGTGTTGGTGTTTCCGGGTCAGGGGACGCAGTGGGTGGGGATGGGTGCGGGCTTGTTGGAGTCCTCTCCTGTGTTTGCTGGTCGGTTGCGTGAGTGTGCGGATGCGTTGGCGCCGTTTGTTGATTTTGATGTGGTTGAGGTGGTGCGTGCGGGGGGTTCGTTGGATGGTGTGGGTGTGGTGCAGCCGGTGACGTGGGCTGTGATGGTGTCGTTGGCTGAG
>NZ_JBICXG010000078.1:0-1058 GCF_043200175.1 Streptomyces sp. NPDC048462 | reverse complement strand
GATGACGTGGCGTGCGTGATGTTCACCTCCGGCTCCACCGGACGCCCCAAAGGCATCCTCTCCTCACACCGCAACCTCGTATCCACCCTCACCGCACAGACCTACGCACACTTCGGACCCGGCCAGGTCTTCCTCCAATGCTCACCCGTCTCCTGGGACGCCTTCAGCCTCGAATTCTGGGGCGCCCTCCTCCACGGCGGCACCACCGTCCTCCAACCCGGACAAAAACCCGAACCCGCACTCATCACCGAACTCACCCAACGCCACAACGTCACCATGCTCCAACTCTCAGCCAGCCTCTTCAACTACCTCACCGAACAACACCCCCAAGCCTTCACCACCGTCACCACCGCCTACACCGGCGGCGAAACCGCCTCCCCCACCCACATCCACCACCTCCACCACACCTCACCCCACACCACCGTCATCAACGGCTACGGCCCCGCCGAATCCATGGGATTCACCACCACCCACACCATCACCCCCACCAACCAACCCCACACCACCATCCCCATCGGAACACCCCTCACCAACAAAGCCGCCTACATCCTCGACACCACCCTCCAACCCACCCCACCCGGCACCACCGGCCACCTCTACCTCACCGGCCACGGCCTCGCCCACGGCTACCTCAACCGACCCGACCTCACCGCCACCCACTTCATACCCAACCCCTACGGACCCCCCGGCACCCGCCTCTACCACACCGGCGACCTCGCCCACTTCGACCACCACGGCCACCTCCACTACCACGGCAGAGCCGACAACCAAATCAAAATCCGCGGCTTCCGCATCGAACCCGCCGAAATCGAAACCGCCCTCCTCACCCACCCCCACATCACCCAAGCCACCATCACCACCCACCACAACCAACTCTCCGCCCACATCGTCACCACCACCACCACCGACAACATCCGCCAGCACCTCACCAACCTCCTCCCCGACCACATGATCCCCACCTACCTCACCCCACTCGACCAACTCCCCCTCACCCCCAACGGAAAAATCGACACCCACGCCCTCCCCGAACCCACACCCACCACCTCCACCGGAGGCCG
>NZ_JBICXG010000077.1:0-1118 GCF_043200175.1 Streptomyces sp. NPDC048462 | reverse complement strand
GTGGTGGACCAGCGGTAGCCGAGTGTGATGAGGGCGAGGGACCAGGCGATGGTGAGCCAGCCGTTGTTGCCGATTTCGGTGCCGAGGAGGAGTCCGCGCAGGGTTTCGATGGCGGGGGTGAAGGGCTGGTACTCGGCGATGGGGCGGAACCAGGCGGGCATGGTGTCCAGGGGGATGAAGGCGCTGGAGAGCAGGGGGAGCAGGATCATGGGCATGGCGTTGTTGCCGGCTGCTTCGGCGTTGGGGCTGATGAGGCCCATGCCGACGGCGATCCAGGTGAGTGCGGTGGCGAAGAGGACGAGGAGGCCGAGGGCGGCGAGCCATTCCAGGGGGGTGGCGTCGGTGGAGCGGAAGCCGATGGCGACGCCGACGGCGCCGACCAGGACGACGCTCATGACCGCTTGCAGGACGCTCCCGACGACGTGTCCGACCAGGACGGAGCCGCGGTGGATGGCCATGGTGCGGAAGCGGGCGATGATCCCCTCGGTCATGTCGGTGGAGACGGACACGGCGGTTCCCACGACGGTGCTGCCGACGGTCATGAGGAGGATGCCGGGGACGATGTAGGCGATGTACTGGGAGCGGTCCCCGCCCCCGCCGCCGATGCCGGCGCTCATGACGCCGCCGAAGATGTAGACGAAGAGGAGCAGGAGCATGACGGGGGTGAGCAGGAGGTTGAGGGTGAGGGAGGGGTAGCGGCGGGCGTGCAGGAGGTTGCGGCGGAGCATGGTGGTGCAGTCGCGTGCGGCGAGGGGCAGGGTGCTCATCGTGCGGTCTCCTTCGGCCGGCCAGGGATGTCCGGGGTGGCAGGGGTGTTGGGGGTGGCAGGGGTGTTGGGGGTGGTGGTGAGGGCGAAGAACACGTCGTCGAGGTCGGGGGTGTGGACGGTCAGTTCGTCGGCCTGGATGGTGGCGGCGTCGAGGCGGTCCAGGATGGTGCGGAGCTCTTGCTGGCTGCCGTCGCTGGGGATCTGCAGGGAGAGTGCCTCGTCGTCGTGGGTGGTCTCGGGCAGGGCGGTGGTGGCGTGGCGGTAGGCGGCGGGGTCGGTGAAGCGCAGACGCACGTGCCCGCCGGGGATGAGGCGTTTGAGTTCCTTGGCGGTGCCCTGGGCGGCGATC
>NZ_JBICXG010000076.1:0-1145 GCF_043200175.1 Streptomyces sp. NPDC048462 | reverse complement strand
CGTCCACCCGCACGATATTGCCGCCCCCCTGCGCCAGCAGACGGTCTTCACTTTGATTATAGAAATCGGTCAGCTGAGCGGCCTGCGCGCTCAGGCTGTCATACGCCGCGATAAGCTGCGCGGCGATCGCCTGCTGCACCTGAGGAATGGCGCTGCCCTGCTTCGCCGCGGCGGCCAACGCCGCGTGGATCGCCTGCGTGCGCGAAGCGTTGTCCGGGGTAGCCACCGAATTAAGCGTGGCATAGGCCGCCTGGATCGCCGCCCCCTGTACCGGCGGCAGCGCCTGCTGAATGATCAGTTCCATCAGCTGCGGCGTGGAGCCGATGTTCGGCACCGTCGGCACGATCACCGTGCCGGCACCGGCGTTCAGCAGCGAATGCACCTGCGCGGCGGCGGCCGCGGCACTGTTATAGGCCACGCCGGGCGCGGTAGCGGCATTCAGCGCCGCCGCCGCCAAATCGTTACCGCCGATCCAGTGAATATACAAACCGTCGCCATCGGCCTGGCCGTTAACCCGATTCAGGTAGCGCTGCACCTGATCCTGGGTGTTGTCGACCGGGTTCAGGCCCGGCACCGCCACGGCGCCGCCGGCGGCGTAGTTTTCACCGCCGTTGTCCGAGGCCACCAGCGCCGCGCCGATGCGTTGCGCCAACGCTTCGTCGTACAGCAGGTGCTGACTGCCGTCATAGGTGAACCGGCCGTTGTTGCCGGTATCGCTCAGGCTATCGCCAAAGACGTACAGTTGATCGTACGCCTGAGCCGGAAGGGTCATACTGCAAAGCAACGCCACTGCAAGCGCCGCCGGGCGGGGCATGCACGTTATTTTTAGAGGCATGAATCGACTCCTGAGAGCCTGCAAATGAAGGCAATGTCGTTTTTATCGTTGGCCGGTTTTCCACCGGCCATGTAGTAACTATTGTCGGCTTTTTCACCACGTCAAGCGGGCTGATGACAAAACAATCAGAGGCTTGCCAAGTTCGGCGCTTCGAGCGATGATTACTGTTCATAAACACAGCATAAGGACAGTCAGGATGGCAGACGAACGTTGCGGTTGGGTGACGGCCGATCCGTTGTATCTCGAGTATCACGACAAGGAATGGGGCGCGCCCACCACCGACGCGCGCGAGCTGTTTGAAATGCTGTGC
>NZ_JBICXG010000075.1:0-1223 GCF_043200175.1 Streptomyces sp. NPDC048462 | reverse complement strand
GAGGCGGCGCTGGCTGCGGCCGTGGTCGACCTCGGCGACAAGGGCGCGTCCGATGGTATGGAGATGGACGCCAACGGCCGGCTGTATGCGAGCGACTACGAGCACAACGCCATCCATGCCCGCGATGCGCAGGGGCGCTGGACGACTGTGGTGCACGACCCGCGCATCCTGTGGCCGGATACCTTGTCGATGGGGCCCGATGGCTATCTGTACTTCACCGCCAACCAGCTGCATCGGCAAGCCGGATTCAATGGCGGCGCGGATCGGCGGCAGACGCCGTACATGGTGTATCGCACTCGGGTGGATGCGAAGCCTGCGCCAACGCGGTGAAGTGATCGGGGCAGAATGTGGACGATGAAAATGCCTACGGGTCGTTGAGGGCGCCCCCGATGGCAACGCGCTGACGGCGGCGACATGCTGAAGTGCATGTCTGCCTTCTTCAACCCAGTCCGCCACGTGCAGGCTGCACTTCGTGTGCTGCTACCGCTCCGCTGCCTGGTCTGCGGTGACCCGGGCCACGATGGGCTGGACCTCTGCGCTGCATGCCTGGCCGAACTTCCGTGGTCCGGCCGCGCCTGCCTGCGCTGCGCATTGCCGCTGCCCGACAACGCGTTGATCGTCTGCGGAACCTGCCGCGAGGAGGTACCGCCACAGGCCGCCACGCATGCCAGCCTGCTGTACCTGCCGCCTGTGGATCAGCTGCTGGTGCGCTACAAATTTCATCAGGATCTCGCAGCCGGACGCCTGCTCGCGCAACTGATGCAGCGCGCGCCGCCGCCCTGGTGGTGTCCGCCACTGGTGCCGGTTCCGTTGCACAATCGCCGGTTGCGCCAGCGCGGCTACAACCAGGCGGGCGAGCTATGCCGGTTGCTGCCGATGCCGGTCTGGCAAGGGCTGTACCGGCGCCGCCACACCGCACCGCAGTCCGAACGCACGGCCGAACAACGCAGGGAAAATCTGTTCGATGCGTTTGCTATCCGTGGTCCGGTGCCCACGCGGCTGACCGTGGTCGATGACGTGATGACCACCGGCAGCACGGTGATGGAGGTCGCCGAGACGCTGCGCCTGGTCGGCGCTGCGGAGGTGCGCGTGTGGGTATGCGCGCGGGTGCCGTGATCGCTCCCTTCATCGACAGGGGCTAGGATGCGTCAGGTTCCGGATCGAAGGAGTGGCCATGAATTCCCCCTTGTCTCCCTTGTTGTCGGCGGTCGGCCGTAGCTGGT
>NZ_JBICXG010000074.1:0-1267 GCF_043200175.1 Streptomyces sp. NPDC048462 | reverse complement strand
GTCATCGCCTTGGTGGAGGAGATGGCCGGGGTATTGTCACCGAACACTTCACGAATAGCGCCCAGCTCTTTCACATCGCCTACCGGCGTAGAGGTGCCGTGCACGTTGATGTAGTCGATCGGCGCATCCAGATCCTGCATCGCCATTTTCATGCAGCGCACTGCGCCTTCGCCCGAAGGGGCAACCATGTCGGCACCGTCGGAAGTCGCGCCGTAGCCAACGATTTCTGCATAGATGTGCGCACCGCGCGCCAGCGCGTGCTCCAGTTCTTCAACCACCACCATGCCGCCGCCGCCGGCGATGACGAAACCGTCACGATCGGCGTCGTAGGTGCGGGAGGCTTTTTCCGGCGTGTCGTTGTACTTGGTGGACAGCGCGCCCATCGCGTCGAACTCGCAGGCCATTTCCCAGCACAGCTCTTCACCGCCGCCGGCGAACACGATGTCCTGTTTGCCCAACTGAATTTGCTCAACCGCGTTGCCGATGCAGTGCGCGGAGGTCGCGCAAGCGGAGCTGATGGAGTAGTTCACGCCATGGATTTTGAACGGCGTTGCCAGGCAGGCGGAAACGCCGGAAGCCATGGCTTTGGTCACCACGTACGGGCCAACCGCTTTCAGGCCGCGCGGGCTGCGCATCGCATCGGCGCCGAACACCTGGAAGCGCGGAGAACCGCCGCCGGAACCGGCAATCAGGCCTACACGCGGATTGTTTTGATACTCTTCTTCCTTCAGGCCGGAAGATGCGATCGCTTCTTGCATCGCCAGGAAGGCATAAATGGAAGCATCGCTCATGAAACGCACTGCCTTGCGGTCGATCAGGCCGGTCGTGTCGAGCTTAACTTGCCCCCATACGTGACTACGCATGCCGGAATCTTTCAGCTCCTGGGAGAAAGTGATCCCAGAACGTCCTTCCTGCAGGCTTGCCAGGACCTCCTGCTGGTTATTACCAATGCTGGAGACAACTCCCAGGCCAGTAATCACTGCACGTTTCATTCAATACCTCTTCCACTATTTACCTACGGGATTTTGCATCGCACTTTAGCGTACAGATGTAAGCCGAACAAGTCCGATCAGCGTTTTTCAGCTTTATTGTTGTCCAGTTTGCGCCGGGGCGCCAGCGCCGTTAGAATTCGCGGCATCCCTTGAATTTCGAGCCATTGACCGTGAATCACGCCCCCATCCAAACCGCAACGCTAACCTGGAACGAACAGGGTACACCTGTTTCGAAACAGTTTGATGACGTCTATTTTTCCAATCAGGATGGGCTG
>NZ_JBICXG010000073.1:0-1302 GCF_043200175.1 Streptomyces sp. NPDC048462 | reverse complement strand
TAAGGGCTTGCCGGGAATCAACACGTCGGTTTGATCTTGTTTTTGTCGAGGTCGAGGTATCTCGCGATGTCAGTCGGTGTGCGGAAGCGGGCGGTCGAGGCGGGGATGTGAACTCCGTGGGCTTCCAGGATCGGGAGGACGTCTTTCGCTGCGCGGCTGATGGTCATGGCGGTGGTGTTGAAGAGCTGGCCCAGAAGGTCCATGGTCGCGAGTTTTCGCAGGTGGAGCACGGTGGCGAGGACCCGGTCGGCTGAGGTGAGCTTGGGTTTGGCGCCTGTGCCAGGGGCCACCAGGCGTTCGTGGCCCCTGCGGGTGCGGAGCACTTGCTCGCGTTGAATCTCCATCGCTGGAGTCAGCACGTCGATGAGTTCGTTGAGCTGCCGGCGGGTCATCCCGGTCAGTTCCGGGTCCTGTAGCGAACGCTGCGTGAGGCGGGCCGGTCCGTCCGCCAGGTCCTCGTCCTGTGTGCTGGTGGTGGTCGCCGTGTCCGTCGGGCGCTGGGGGTGGAGGGTGTAGTTCCAGTCGCCGTGGAAGCGGTGGCGGGTGATGGGCAGGGCGGCGATCTCGTCGTCGCTGATGCGGATGCCGGTGGGATACTCACCGCTGTCGAGTTCGGCCCGGACGGTGAGGCCGGTGCGGCTGGTGGTCGCGGCGATGGTCTGGAGCATGACTTCGTGGCTGGTCAGGGGCCTGCCTCGCCAGTTCATGGTGATGTGGGAGAACAACCGGTGCTCGATCTTGTTCCACTTCGAGGTGCCGGGCGGAAGGTGGCATACCGTGATCTCAAGGCCGGTCTCGGCGGCGAGGTCGGCGAGCTGGGTCTTCCAGCCCCGGGTGCGGTAGCCGTTGGAGCCGCCACCGTCAGCGGTGATCAGCAGCCGGCGGGCGCCGGGGTAGTCGTGCCGGCCGACCGCCTGCCACCAGCGGCGGATCGAGGCGACGGCGAACGCCGCCGTGTCGTGATCGGTGCCGATGCTGACCCAGCCGGTGTTCACCGTCATGTCGTAGATTCCGTAGGGAACTGCCTTGGCGGCCTGGCCGGGGAAGTCATGCGTCTTGACCCTCACGGGCTGTCCTGCGGGCTGCCATTCGTGCCCGGCGTTCTTGTAGTGGCCGATCAGTTCCTTCTTCTTGCTGTCCACGCTGATCACCGGGTCACCGGCGTCCCTGTGGTCTCGTGCCTGCTCGTTGAGGTAGCGGAACTGGGCGTCCCTGTCGGGGTGGTGGGCACCTTCGATGGTCTTGGCGTTGGCCTGCAGGCTGAAGCCTTCCTCCCGCAGCAGGCCGGCGACGGTGTCGGCG
>NZ_JBICXG010000072.1:0-1536 GCF_043200175.1 Streptomyces sp. NPDC048462 | reverse complement strand
CAATGCCGTTCGGTTAGTCGTCTGGCGGGCTTGGCGATGCGTTGATCTGGATGTGGACGGCGGTTCTGTGGGTTCGGTGGTCGGTGTTGCGGCCGACGGCGCGGTACTTGGAGCTGATCGCTCGTTTCTTCACGCGGGGTCGGGACCGGTCTCGGCGGGCGGGTAGGAGGCCGTTGAGTATGGCGGTGCCGATCTGTCCGACGAGGTCGGTCTGGGTGTGGATGATGCCGGCGGCCCGGATGATCTGGTCACGTGCTGTGTTCAGCGCGATGGTGAATGCGGTGCGGTCGGGGTCGATGTCGGGCCGGTGCAGGACGGCGTCGCTCATCGCGGTGCGTAGTGCCTGGTAGGCAACCAGAAGTGCCCAGGTCTCCTGGGCGACGGCTGTCGGGTGGCGGCCGCGCAGGACTCTGCCGCCGAGGACGGTCGATTTCAGCTCGCAGTAGCTGGTCTCGATCTCCCAGCGTTCTCGGTAGAGCCTGACCAGAGCGATGGCGGGTGCCTCGTGGGGGTCGAGCAGGCTGGTGACGAGCCGGTAGGCGTGGTGGGTGGCAGTGTGCTTGCTGGTGCCGTCGGCAGGGGTGAGGGTGATGGTGGCCTCGATGACTCGGACGGTGGCTTCATCTATGCGGGACAGGAACGTGCCGTCGGGCAGACGACGCAGGATCGGCAGCTTGAGCGCTGTGCTGTGGGTCTTGGCCCGGATGAGGAAGTCCGCGCCCGTGGACGCGACGGTGCCCACGAACGTGGTGGCTGAGAAGTTCCGGTCACCCAGCAGCAGCATCCCGGGCCGGAGTGCTCTGGTCGTGCCCGCGGTGGTGACCAGTTCACGGGCGTAGGTCAGCTCGCCGGTCGCGTCGGTGCCGAAGGCGGCGTCAATGAGGGTTCGGGTCCCGCAGGCCATCAGCGTGACCAGACGCAGCATCGGGTAACCGGCGGGCCCGTTCGGTCCGGGCTTCGCCTTGGGGAACACCAACAGGTTCGCGGGCGTGTCCGGCAGCGCGATCTGGGTGCCGTCGATCGCGACCACCAGCCTGCCCGCGAACCGTGTCACCTGTGTCGCGGTCACCGCTGCGGGGCCTTTGACCAGGTCGAACAGTGCTTTCAACGGTTTGGGGCCGACCCGTCGCATCGCAGCCGTGATCGATGAACCCGCCGGTGCGGGCAGCGGCACAGACAGCGAGGCAGTCAGCCGGGACCAGATTCCCGTCCAGCCCATCCCGGTGAACAGCGCGCCAGCGAGCAGGAGGTAGACCACCACCCGCGACGGCAGCCGCCGCACCCGCTGCTGCAGACCACCTGCGGACGCGAGTGCCTCGTCGACGAGATCGAACGGAACAACCTGGGTCAACTCGCCCAAGTGCCCCACGGCGAACACGCCGGGAGCATGCGTAATGACAGAATCAGACACTGCAGCCCTTGCAGAGGAACACGAGTCTTGGCGGACCCGAGAACCACTACAAGGGCTGCACCCATATCACCAGCCGAAACGCCGAAAGTTGCACTGCCGATCGAACCCCTAACCGAACGGCATTG
>NZ_JBICXG010000071.1:0-1553 GCF_043200175.1 Streptomyces sp. NPDC048462 | reverse complement strand
CCGAGCGATACCCGTGGCCGTGTGGCCGAACTGCTGGCGCTGCGTGAGCAGGCGCGGCGTGGGCCGAGTGACCGGGCGACCGAGGCGCAGCACGCGAAGGGGAAGCTGACGGCGCGTGAGCGTATCGAGCTGTTGGTGGATCCGGGTTCGTTCCGGGAGGTTGAGCAGCTGCGTCGGCATCGTGCGACGGGGTTCGGTCTGGAGGCGAAGAAGCCGTATACGGATGGTGTGATCACCGGTTGGGGCACGGTGGAGGGCCGGACGGTTTTCGTGTACGCGCATGATTTCCGGATTTTCGGGGGTGCGCTGGGTGAGGCTCATGCGGCGAAGATTCACAAGATCATGGATATGGCGATTTCGGCGGGTGCGCCGTTGGTGTCGCTGAATGATGGTGCCGGCGCTCGTATCCAGGAGGGTGTGTCGGCGCTTGCCGGGTACGGCGGTATCTTCCAGCGCAATACCCGGGCCTCGGGTGTGATCCCGCAGATCAGTGTGATGCTCGGCCCGTGTGCGGGTGGTGCGGCCTACAGTCCGGCGCTCACGGATTTCGTGTTCATGGTGCGTGAGACGTCGCAGATGTTCATCACCGGTCCGGACGTCGTGAAGGCGGTCACCGGTGAGGAGATCACTCAGAACGGTCTGGGTGGTGCCGATGTGCACGCGGAGACCTCGGGTGTGGCGCACTTCGCGTACGACGACGAGGAGACGTGCATCGCCGAGGTCCGGTACCTGATCGGGATGCTGCCCTCGAACAACCGTGAGAACCCGCCCGTGGCCGACAACGACGACCCGGCCGACCGGCGCGGTGACGTTCTGCTGGATCTGGTCCCGGCCGACGGCAACCGCCCGTACGACATGCACAAGGTCATCGAGGAGCTCGTCGACGACGGCGACTACCTGGAGATCCACGAGCGCTGGGCCCGCAACATCATCTGTGCGCTGGCCCGCTTGGACGGCCAGGTCGTCGGCATCGTCGCCAACCAGCCCCAGGCCCTGGCCGGTGTCCTGGATATCGAGGCGTCCGAGAAGGCCGCCAGGTTCGTCCAGATGTGTGACGCCTTCAACATCCCCATCATCACTCTTTTGGACGTACCCGGCTTCCTGCCCGGTGTGGATCAGGAGCACGGTGGAATCATCCGGCACGGGGCGAAGCTGCTCTACGCCTACTGCAACGCCACGGTGCCGAGGATCTCGTTGATCCTGCGCAAGGCCTACGGCGGTGCGTACATCGTCATGGACAGCCAGTCCATCGGCGCCGACCTCACCTACGCCTGGCCCACCAACGAGATCGCGGTGATGGGCGCCGAGGGCGCGGCCAACGTCATCTTCCGCCGGCAGATCGCCGACGCCGAGGACCCCGAGGCCATGCGGACCCGCATGGTCAAGGAGTACAAGGCCGAACTGATGCACCCCTACTACGCCGCAGAGCGCGGCCTCGTCGACGACGTCATCGACCCCGCCGAGACCCGCGAAGTCCTGATCGCCTCACTGGCCATGCTCCGCTCCAAGCACGCAGACCTGCCGTCCCGCAAACACGGCAACCCCCCGCAGTA
>NZ_JBICXG010000070.1:0-1583 GCF_043200175.1 Streptomyces sp. NPDC048462 | reverse complement strand
TGCCTGTTGTTGTCGCTGCTGTACTTCCACCACAAGGCCCTGCGCCTGGCCCGCATGCCGGCGCTCGCCTCCGTCTGAGTCCATCCCCCATGAAGAACACAACCGCCCTCGTGGTCGGTGCCGGCATCGTCGGCCTGGCCGTGGCCCGCGCGCTGGCCGTGCGTGGCTGCAAGGTCACCGTGCTGGAGCGCCATGAACGCGCTGTCGGCGCCTCCATCCGCAACTTCGGCATGGTCTGGCCGATCGGCGTGCCCAATGGACCGCTGTATGAGCGCGCGCTGCGCTCGCGGCAGATCTGGCAGGAGCTGATCGACGTGGCCGGCCTCTGGCATGACCCCAGTGGCTCGATGCACGTTGCCCACGCCGACGACGAATGGGCCGTGCTGCAGCAATACGCGGCCGCCAATGCGCAGATGCGCCCATGCCGGTTGCTGGACCGGGATGCGGCATTGGCGAAGTCGCCGGCGCTGGTCGCACGCGAACTGCGTGGCGCGCTGTTCAATGCCGATGAGCTGGTGGTCGATCCGCGCCAGGCGATCCGCGCGTTGCCGGATGTGCTGCGCGAGCGCCACGGCGCGCAGTTCCAGTGGCGCACGCCGGTGACGGCGGTGGAAAGCGGCCGGGTGTGGTCCGGCAGCCGCCGGTTCGAGGCCGACCAGGTGTTCGTCTGCAGTGGCCCGGAGTTCGAGCAGCTGTATCCGGAACTGTACGCGGCAGCACCATTGACCCGCTGCAAGCTGCAGATGCTGCGGCTGGCCGCGCAGCCGTCCGGATTCCGCCTGGGTGCTGCCCTGTGTGGTGGCCTGTCACTGGTGCACTACGCCGGCTTCCGCGAGGCCGCCGACGTCGCCCCGCTGCAGGCGCGCTACCAGGCCGAGCATGCCGACCTGGTCGAGCTGGGCATCCACGTGATGGCGGCACAGAACGGCCTTGGTGAAATCACCATCGGTGATTCGCATGCCTATGCCCATACGCATGACCCGTTCGACGAGCACGCCATCAACCAGAAAGTGCTCGATTACCTGTCCCGTTTCATGCAGGTACCGGACGCGCGCATCGCGCAGACCTGGCACGGTATCTATCCCAAGCTGCTGGACGGCAGCAGCGAGTTCGTCGCCGAGCCCACCCCGGGTGTGACCCTCGTCAACGCCATCGGTGGCGGTGGCCTGGGCATGACGCTCAGCTTCGGCCTGGCCGAGGAACTGGTGGACGGTCGCTACACGGCATTGCGCTGCGCGGCATGAAGCCTGCGCGCGGCGGGTGCAACGCTCGCCGCGCTTTTCCTAGAGGTCGCTGCTGACCATCAGCTGCACCCAGTCACCGGCGAAGCTGGTGATGCCGAACTGCACCGGCTGTCCCTGCGGATCGACGTTGAGCGAGTGCACGCACAGCACCGGCCGCCGCGTTGACTGGCCGAGTACGCGCGCGACCTCGGCATCGGGCAGGCGCGCCATCACCGTGGTGTGCCGGCGCAGGTAGTCGGTGACCCCGAACGCGGCCAGGGTGCGGGTCACCGAAGGTGTGCGTGCGAACACCTCTCCCAGTCCCGGGAATCGGGTGGCGGGAAAATACGCTTCGCTGTG
>NZ_JBICXG010000069.1:0-1605 GCF_043200175.1 Streptomyces sp. NPDC048462 | reverse complement strand
CAATCAGCAGGATGAAGGCGGTTGCCAGTTGGAGTTTACCGGTGACTAGTCCTGATATAGGTTGACACTTTTCAACCGGATAACGCCCGATGAACCTCATCGGGCGTTTTGTATTTCAGCGACAAGTGCGGCCGCCGCGTGTTGTAGAGGTTCACCGACTCCCTGACCATCTTTCTTGCCTGCGCGATATCTTCTGGCCTGCCGAGCAGGTATTCCGTTTTGAGTATCCCGTTTATCCGTTCCGCCAGCGCGTTCTGATAACAGTCATACCCGTCCGTCATCGAGCAGATGACGCCATACTGCTGATGTAACGCCTGATATTCCTGCGAGCAGTACTGGATACCCCTGTCCGAGTGATGCACCAACGGCAACGCCGTGCGTCTGCCGGCCAGTGCCATTTTGAACGCGCAGGCGACATGCCGGGTATGCAGACTGTCATGCACGTGATATCCCACGATTTTTCTCGACCAGGCATCCGTTACCAGGCTGACATACGCCGTCCCCGTTCTCAGCGGCAGGTAGGTGATATCCGCCACCCATACCTGTTCCGGACGGCTGGCTATTACTTGATTGTCTCCCGCTTTTAGCAGGTTGGGATGGCGATAAAAACGATGATGGCTGTGCGTCGTCTTGTGATACGCCCGTTTAGGCATCACCAGTAACCGCGCGCAGCGCAGGATACTGAACAACCGGTCACGGCCCACATGCAACGCCGGTTCGGGGTGTTGCCGCAACAGGTGATGCAGCTTACGTGTCCCCAGTCGGGGTTGGTGCAAGCGGATGGCCGTCACCTGTTCGACGAGATGCCGGGCCTGCTCCTCTTTGCCTGCTTCACGCTGCAGGGACTGATACCACGCTTGTCGGCTGATGCCCATCCATCGGCAGGCCCGCGTTACTGTGAGTCCCGGTACTTGTGTTTGCGCGATAAGGCGGTTAGCTGCTTTTTTGTCAGCGTGGCGCCAAAGTCGGTGTTCATCACTTTGACGACAGCTTCGAAGAACTGGGCTTTGACTTCAGATTCAGCCAGTTGCTGCTCAAGTTCTTTAATACGCTGTTCGGGCGTCAGGGGGAGTTTGGGCATGTTGTCTCCGCACGTTCTGGTGGAAGGAGAAGTTCGCCAGTCAAGTTGACCGTATTTGCGCAGCCAGTTCATGACAGTCTGGCTGCCTTGGATACCGTAGCGATCTTGCGCCTGGCGGTATGTCATCTCGCCTTTTTCGACCTGTTCGACGACAGCCAGTTTAAAGGATAGAGAGTAATCGCGTTGTGTGCGTTTAATATACTGGTTCATCACATTTTCCTCTGTGCGTGAGTAAAATGTGTCAACGCTATTCAGGACGGGTCATCAGCCACAAAAAAGGCCGCTTTCGCGGCCTTTTCCTTTTCTGCTGCGGCGGGTTTTATCCCACCAACTCTTTGCCGTAATCGAACAGCGCTTTCAACAGGGCGGTTTTCTCTTTGTCGCCTTCGTGCAGGTTATACAGTGATTCGAGCTGCAGCAGGTAACTCTGCACGCGCTCTGCGCTCAGCGCTTCCTGGCGGTGTTGCAGCCAGCGACGCTGCTCGGCGTCGTCCAGCGTATTCGGGTAGTTGCGCGCGCGGAAG
>NZ_JBICXG010000067.1:0-1784 GCF_043200175.1 Streptomyces sp. NPDC048462 | reverse complement strand
GATGCTGTTGGCGAATGCCCCTTCGTCGTGACGTCGGCCTGATCCATCTCGTTGGTGGGTCAGGCCGACGTTGTGTTTGGGGTGGGCAGATGTCGTTGCGTCCTGGTGTGCCTGGCGAGGTGCCGGAGGAGACGGTCAGGGTGGCCCGCGCGGCCTTCCCGAAGGGGTGCTTGGCAGTCCGGGTGAGAGATGTGCTCGGGCCGGTCTTCACCGATGGGGAGTTCGCGGGTCTCTTCTCGGGCCGGGGGCGGCCTGCGGCGTCGCCGGCCCGGTTGGCGATGGTGCTGGTGTTGCAGTTCGCCGAAGGGATGTCGGACCGGCAGGCCGCTCACGCGGTGCGCTCCAGGATCGACTGGAAGTACGCGCTCGGGCTGGAGCTGACCGATCCGGGCTTCGATTTCTCCGTGCTGAGCGAGTTTCGCGGTCGGCTCATCGCCGGTGGCGTCGAGGCCGGGGTGCTGGATGCGGTCCTGGAGAGCGTTTCGGCGGCCGGGCTGCTCAAGGCCGGTGGACGTCAGCGCAGTGATGCCACGCATGTGCTGGCGGCGGTGCGGGAGGTGAACCGGCTGGAGTCCGTGGTCGAGGCGATGCGAGCGGCACTGAACGCACTGGCGGTCGCGGCTCCGCAGTGGCTGGCCGAGCGGACGCCGCCGGAGTGGTTCGACCGGTACTCCGCCCGGCCGGAGGACACGAAGTTCCCCAGCCGCTGGGCTGCCCGGCTCAGCCACGCCGAACAGGTCGGCCAGGACGGCATGACGCTCCTCCAAGCTGTGTGGTCCGTTGACGCGCCTGCCTGGCTGCGGGAGCTGCCGGCCGTGGAGTTCCTGCGGCAGATGTGGGTGCAGGAATACCAGGTCAGCGGCGGTGAGGTGAGCTGGCGCAAGCCGAAGGACTGCCCGCCTGGGCAGTTACGGATCCGCTCGGCCTATGATCCGGACGCCCGCAACGGGGCCAAACGCGACCGGGCCTGGTGCGGCTACAAGGTTCATCTGACCGAGACCTGCGAACCCGATGCCCCACACCTGATCACCGAGGTCATCACCACCACAGCGGCCACTGCCGACGTCCAGGTCACCGACAAGATCCACGACGCTCTCGCCCGCCGGGACCTGTTGCCTGATGTCCATCTGGTCGACGCCGGCTACGTCGATGCCGCACACCTGGTGTCCGCATGCCGTGACCATGGCATCGAACTGGTGGGACCGGCCGGCGCCAACACCGGCTGGCAGGCCGCCGCGAACAACGGTTACACCATCGACGACTTCGCCGTCGACTGGGACAACAAGCAGGTGACCTGCCCGAACGGCAGGACCAGCAGACAGTGGCAGCACGACGGGCGACGCTCGTCAGGCCCCGTGATCCGCGCCAGATTCTCACCCGCGGACTGCCGCCCCTGCCCCTCACGCGACCAGTGCACCCGCGGTGTCACCTACATGGGACGCGAGATCACCCTGCGGCACCGCGACGAACACGAAGCCCTCCGCACAGCCCGGCGCGACCAACAAACCGACCCATGGAAGCAACGCTACAAACACCGCGCCGGAATCGAAGGCACCATCTCCCAGGGTGTCCGCGCCTTCGGGCTGCGCAGATCCCGCTACCGAGGCCATCCCAAAACCCACCTGCAACACCTGCTGACCGCAGCAGGAATGAACCTCACCCGCCTCGACGCCTGGCTCACAGGCACCCCACTCGCCCCAACACGCACCTCACACTTCGCAGCACTCCGCCCCACCGGATAAATCCGATGGGGCGGAACGAAGGGGCATTCGCCAACAGCATCC
>NZ_JBICXG010000066.1:0-2028 GCF_043200175.1 Streptomyces sp. NPDC048462 | reverse complement strand
TTTGAGATGTTCTATCAGACGTGTCGTGAGGCTAAGGCGAGAGACGGAAGTCTCTTTATTGATTGAGTCGTTATATTCGTATCCGGGCTTTGTACCCCCGGGTCACATATATAACCCAAGGCAACTTGCGGTTATATGGTCAAGCGAATAAGCGCACACGGTGGATGCCTTGGCGGTCAGAGGCGATGAAGGACGTGGCAGCCTGCGAAAAGTATCGGGGAGCTGGCAACAAGCTTTGATCCGGTAATGTCCGAATGGGGAAACCCACCCGCTTGCGGGTATCCTGCAGTGAATACATAGCTGCTGGAAGCGAACCTGGTGAACTGAAATATCTAAGTAACCAGAGGAAAAGAAATCAACCGAGATTCCGTAAGTAGCGACGAGCGAACGCGGACTAGCCCTTAAGCTGATTTGGTTCTAGGAAAACGCTCTGGAAAGAGCGGCCATAGAAGGTGATAGCCCTGTATCTGAAAGGGCCATTTCAGTGAAGACGAGTAGGGCGGGGCACGTGAAACCCTGTCTGAACATGGGGGGACCATCCTCCAAGGCTAAATACTACTGACCGACCGATAGTGAACCAGTACCGTGAGGGAAAGGCGAAAAGAACCCCGGAGAGGGGAGTGAAATAGAACCTGAAACCGTGTGCGTACAAGCAGTAGGAGCTCCGCAAGGAGTGACTGCGTACCTTTTGTATAATGGGTCAGCGACTTACTGTTCGTGGCAAGCTTAACCGTATAGGGGAGGCGAAGGGAAACCGAGTCTGATAAGGGCGCATAGTCGCGGGCAGTAGACCCGAAACCGGGTGATCTAGTCATGCCCAGGGTGAAGGTGCGGTAACACGCACTGGAGGCCCGAACCCACTCCCGTTGCAAAGGTAGGGGATGAGGTGTGATTAGGAGTGAAAAGCTAATCGAACCCGGAGATAGCTGGTTCTCCTCGAAAGCTATTTAGGTAGCGCCTCATATGTATCCTCTCGGGGGTAGAGCACTGTTATGGCTAGGGGGTCATCGCGACTTACCAAACCATTGCAAACTCCGAATACCGAGACGGACTGTATGGGAGACACACGGCGGGTGCTAACGTCCGTCGTGAAAAGGGAAACAACCCAGACCCACAGCTAAGGTCCCAAATTCTCTGCTAAGTGGAAAACCATGTGGAAAGGCACAGACAGCCAGGAGGTTGGCTTAGAAGCAGCCACCCTTTAAAGAAAGCGTAATAGCTCACTGGTCGAGTCGGTCTGCGGGGAAGATTTAACGGGGCTAAGCACAGAACCGAAGCTTGGGGTGCATACTTTGTATGCGCGGTAGAGGAGCGTTCCGTAAGCCGTTGAAGGTGGATTGAGAAGTCTGCTGGAGGTATCGGAAGTGCGAATGCTGACATGAGTAACGATAATGCGGGTGAAAAACCCGCACGCCGAAAGCCCAAGGTTTCCTTGCGCAACGTTAATCGGCGCAGGGTGAGTCGGCCCCTAAGGCGAGGACGAAAGTCGTAGTCGATGGGAAGCAGGTTAATATTCCTGCACCTCGCGTAAGTGCGATGGAGGGACGGAGAAGGTTAGGTGTACCAGGCGTTGGTTGTCCTGGGGAAAGGCGGTAGGTTTGGATCTTTGGCAAATCCGGGATCCTTTAAGACCGAGCACCGAGACGAGCCTTTATGGCGAAGTCACTGATACCACGCTTCCAGGAAAAGCTCCTAAGCTTCAGCTTACGCAGACCGTACCGTAAACCGACACAGGTGGGTAGGATGAGAATTCTCAGGCGCTTGAGAGAACTCGGGTGAAGGAACTAGGCAACATGGCACCGTAACTTCGGGAGAAGGTGCACCCTTTTTGGTGGCTCGTGCGAGCTATAGCTGAAGAGGGTCGCAGTAACCAGGCCGCTGCGACTGTTTATCAAAAACACAGCACTCTGCAAACACGAAAGTGGACGTATAGGGTGTGACGCCTGCCCGGTGCTGGAAGGTTAATTGATGGGGTCAGCCGCAAGGCGAAGCTCTTGATCGAAGCCCCAGTAAACGGCGGCCGTAACT
>NZ_JBICXG010000065.1:0-2276 GCF_043200175.1 Streptomyces sp. NPDC048462 | reverse complement strand
CTCACCCCACTCGACCAACTCCCCCTCACCCCCAACGGAAAAATCGACACCCACGCCCTCCCCGAACCCACACCCACCACCTCCACCGGAGGCCGGGCGCCACAGTCCCCACTCGAGGAAGTCACGGTCGCCCTCTTCAGCCGGGTGCTGGACGTCTCGGACCCGGTGGGCGTGGACGACAGCTTCTTCGTCCACGGTGGCCACTCGCTGCTGGCGGCCCGCCTCACCAACCACATCGCCGACGCGCTGGGCATACGGCTGACCATTCGGGACGTCTTCCAGCACCCGACACCGGCACGCCTCGCCCACCACATCAGCACCCTCAAGGGCCGGCCCGCGCTGCTGCCCCTCACCGCCGGCGCATGGACCGGTGGCAACGACGCCCCCGTCTCCTTCGCCCAGCGCCGACTCTGGCTGCTGGCCCAACTCGACGGCGGCAGCACCGCCTACAACGTCCCGATGGCCGTACGCCTCCGAGGCCCACTGGACGCCGACGCCCTGGAGGCCGCCCTCAACGACGTCGTCGAACGCCACGCCCCCCTCCGGACCGTGTTCACCACGGTCGACGGCGAACCGCGCCAGCACGTCCTCCCGGCCGCGGACACCCGCGTACACATCGAGCGTCGCGAGGTGGCCTCCGGCGAGCTGGACGAGGCCGTGGCCGGGGCCACCCGTCACGTCTTCGACCTGCGGGGCGAACTCCCCTTGCGAGCGGCTCTGTTCAGGGTCGATGACGACTCATGGGTATTCGTCCTCCTGGTGCACCACATCGCGACGGACGGCCGGTCCACCGGCGTGTTCTTCGACGACCTGTCGCGGTCCTACGAGGCGCGGGTCGCGGGTGCCGGGGGCCGGGTGCTGGAGCCGCTGTCGGTGCGCTACGCGGACTACGCGGTCTGGCAGCAGCGGGCGCTGGGCTCGGCCGACGACCCCGAGAGCGTCCTGTCACAGGAGCTGGCCTTCTGGCAGAAGACCCTGGAGGGACTGCCCGAGGAACACGGCCTGAACCTCGACCACCCCCGCCCCGCACGAGCCTCGCACCAGGGGGGACGGATCGACATCGAGCTGGGGAACGGTCTTTTCAAGCAGGTCGGCGAACTGGCCCGGGCCGAGGGGTGCACACCGTTCATGGTGGTGCACGCGGCACTCACCGCCGCCCTGACCCGGCTCGGTGCCGGCACGGACCTCGCCATCGGCACCCCCGTCGCCGGCCGCACCGACGAAGCACTCCGCGACCTCGTCGGATTCTTCGTCAACACCCTCGTCCTGCGCACCCGAACCGACGGCGACCCCACCTTCCGCGAACTCCTCTCACACGTCCGCACCACCGACCTCGACGCCTTCGCCCACCAGGACGCACCCTTCGACCTCGTCCTCGACGCCCTCAACCCCACCCGCACACTCTCCCGCCACCCCCTCTTCCAGATCTGCCTCACCCTGGAAGAGGGAGAGGCGCCGACCCTGAGCCTGGATGGTGACCGGTCGGCCGAGGTATCGGGGCTGACCAACGGGTCGGCCAAGTTCGACCTGGAGTTCCTGCTCCGCTCGGACGGCGGTCAGGGCCTGTGCGGCACGGTCCTCTTCGCAGAGGACCTGTTCGACCACTCCACCGTCCAGCGCGTGGCGACCGTGCTGGGTGAGGTGCTACGGCAGGCAGTGGCCGACCCGGAGGTGCGTCTCGCGGAGCTGGAGGTGCTGTCGGCTGCCGAGCGGAGGCTGCTGCTCGGGCCGTGGGCCGGGTCCGCCGCCGCCGTGGACGACGCCTCACTCGTCGAACGGTTCGAAGCACAGGTGACCCGCTCCCCAGAGGCCATCGCGCTCATCGACGACGACCGGCCGGTCACCTACGGAGAGCTCAACGCATCCGCCAACCGCTTCGCCCACCACCTGCGTTCACGGGGCCTGGGCCGGGGCCAACTGGCCGGCATCCTCCTCCCACGTAACGCCACCTTCGCCGCCGCCGTGATCGCGGTGGTCAAAGCCGGTGCCGGCTACACGCTGCTCGACCCGGACTTCCCCGACCATCGTCTGCGAACCGCCGCCGACGACGCGGGGATCACCCTGCTCCTCACCGACGACACTCTCGCCCGGCGCGTGGAGGGCCCCTGGAGCGTGGTCCCGTGCTCCTCGGGGGCCCCGCTCGACGAGCCGGACACGGACCTGAACCTGGCGCTGACGGGTGATGACGTGGCGTGCGTGATGTTCACCTCCGGCTCCACCGGACGCCCCAAAGGCATCCTCTCCTCACACCGCAACCTCGTATCCACCCTCACCGC
>NZ_JBICXG010000064.1:3357-5209 GCF_043200175.1 Streptomyces sp. NPDC048462 | reverse complement strand
AACACAGTGGACGCGAGCAACTGAGGACAAGCCCTCGGCCTATTAGTACCAGTCAGCTCCACCCGTTACCGGGCTTCCACATCTGGCCTATCAACCCAGTCGTCTACTGGGAGCCTTAACCCTTCAAGAGGGTGGGAATACTCATCTCGAAGCAGGCTTCCCGCTTAGATGCTTTCAGCGGTTATCCTTTCCGAACGTAGCCAACCAGCCATGCCCTTGGCAGGACAACTGGCACACCAGAGGTTCGTCCGTCCCGGTCCTCTCGTACTAGGGACAGCCCTTCTCAATATTCCTACGCGCACAGCGGATAGGGACCGAACTGTCTCACGACGTTCTAAACCCAGCTCGCGTACCGCTTTAATGGGCGAACAGCCCAACCCTTGGGACCGACTCCAGCCCCAGGATGCGACGAGCCGACATCGAGGTGCCAAACCATCCCGTCGATATGGACTCTTGGGGAAGATCAGCCTGTTATCCCCGGGGTACCTTTTATCCGTTGAGCGACAGCGCTTCCACAAGCCACTGCCGGATCACTAGTCCCGACTTTCGTCCCTGCTCGACCCGTCGGTCTCACAGTCAAGCTCCCTTGTGCACTTACACTCAACACCTGATTGCCAACCAGGCTGAGGGAACCTTTGGGCGCCTCCGTTACTCTTTAGGAGGCAACCGCCCCAGTTAAACTACCCATCAGACACTGTCCCTGATCCGGATCACGGACCCAGGTTAGACATCCAGCACGACCAGAGTGGTATTTCAACGACGACTCCACAACCACTGGCGTGGCCGCTTCAAAGTCTCCCACCTATCCTACACAAGCCGAACCGAACACCAATATCAAACTATAGTAAAGGTCCCGGGGTCTTTCCGTCCTGCTGCGCGAAACGAGCATCTTTACTCGTAGTGCAATTTCACCGGGCCTATGGTTGAGACAGTCGAGAAGTCGTTACGCCATTCGTGCAGGTCGGAACTTACCCGACAAGGAATTTCGCTACCTTAGGATGGTTATAGTTACCACCGCCGTTTACTGGCGCTTAAGTTCTCAGCTTCGCCGACCCGAAAGTCAGCTAACCGGTCCCCTTAACGTTCCAGCACCGGGCAGGCGTCAGTCCGTATACATCGCCTTACGGCTTCGCACGGACCTGTGTTTTTAGTAAACAGTCGCTTCTCGCTGGTCTCTGCGGCCACCCCCAGCTCACGGAGTAAATCCGATCACCAGTGATGGCCCCCCTTCTCCCGAAGTTACGGGGGCATTTTGCCGAGTTCCTTAACCATAGTTCACCCGAACGCCTCGGTATTCTCTACCTGACCACCTGAGTCGGTTTAGGGTACGGGCCGCCATGAAACTCGCTAGAGGCTTTTCTCGACAGCATAGGATCATCCACTTCACCACAATCGGCTCGGCATCAGGTCTCAGCCTTAATGTGTGACGGATTTACCTACCACACGGCCTACACCCTTACCCCGGGACTACCACCGCCCGGGCTGGACTACCTTCCTGCGTCACCCCATCGCTTACCTAATACAAGTCTGGTTCGTCGGCTCCACCACTACCCTCAACTCCGAAGAGATCGGGCCGGCTTCACGGACTTAGCATCGCCTGATTCAGTATTGGGCGTTTCAAAGCGGGTACCGGAATATCAACCGGTTGTCCATCGACTACGCCTGTCGGCCTCGCCTTAGGTCCCGACTTACCCTGGGCAGATCAGCTTGACCCAGGAACCCTTAGTCAATCGGCGCACACGTTTCTCACGTGTGTATCGCTACTCATGCCTGCATTCTCACTCGTGAACCGTCCACAACTCGCTTCCGCGGCTGCTTCACCCGGCACACGACGCTCCCCTACCCATCCACA
>NZ_JBICXG010000064.1:1837-3263 GCF_043200175.1 Streptomyces sp. NPDC048462 | reverse complement strand
TGTGAATGACACGACTTCGGCGGTACGCTTGAGCCCCGCTACATTGTCGGCGCGGAATCACTTGACCAGTGAGCTATTACGCACTCTTTCAAGGGTGGCTGCTTCTAAGCCAACCTCCTGGTTGTCTCTGCGACTCCACATCCTTTCCCACTTAGCGTACGCTTAGGGGCCTTAGTCGATGCTCTGGGCTGTTTCCCTCTCGACCATGGAGCTTATCCCCCACAGTCTCACTGCCGTGCTCTCACTTACCGGCATTCGGAGTTTGGCTAAGGTCAGTAACCCGGTAGGGCCCATCGCCTATCCAGTGCTCTACCTCCGGCAAGAAACACACGACGCTGCACCTAAATGCATTTCGGGGAGAACCAGCTATCACGGAGTTTGATTGGCCTTTCACCCCTAACCACAGGTCATCCCCCAGGTTTTCAACCCTGGTGGGTTCGGTCCTCCACGAAGTCTTACCTCCGCTTCAACCTGCCCATGGCTAGATCACTCCGCTTCGGGTCTTGAGCGCGCTACTAAATCGCCCTATTCGGACTCGCTTTCGCTACGGCTTCCCCACACGGGTTAACCTCGCAACACACCGCAAACTCGCAGGCTCATTCTTCAAAAGGCACGCAGTCACGACGCACCGAGTAAACTCGGCGCGCGACGCTCCCACGGCTTGTAGGCACACGGTTTCAGGTACTATTTCACTCCGCTCCCGCGGTACTTTTCACCATTCCCTCACGGTACTATCCGCTATCGGTCACCAGGGAATATTTAGGCTTAACGGGTGGTCCCGCCAGATTCACACGGGATTTCTCGGGCCCCGTGCTACTTGGGTGTCTCTTAAACGAGCCGTTAATGTTTCAGCTACGGGGGTCTTACCCTCTACGCCGGACCTTTCGCATGTCCTTCGCCTACATCAACGGTTTCTGACTCGTCTCACAGCCGGCAGACCGTGAAAAAGAGATCCCACAACCCCGCATGCGCAACCCCTGCCGGGTATCACACGCATACGGTTTGGCCTGATCCAGTTTCGCTCGCCACTACTCCCGGAATCACGGTTGTTTTCTCTTCCTGAGGGTACTGAGATGTTTCACTTCCCCTCGTTCCCTCCACACTGCCTATGTGTTCAGCAGCGGGTGACAGCCCATGACGACTGCCGGGTTTCCCCATTCGGACACCCCCGGATCAAAGCTTGGTTGACAGCTCCCCGGGGCCTATCGTGGCCTCCCACGTCCTTCATCGGTTCCTGGTGCCAAGGCATCCACCGTGCGCCCTTAAAAACTTGGCCACAGATGCTCGCGTCCACTGTGCAGTTCTCAAACAACGACCAGCCACCCATCACCCCACCCTTACCGGGCGAGTTCACTGGGGCCGGCAACCGAAGGACGACCATGACGGCCGTACCTTCAGATACCCAACAGCGTGCCCGACCCGACCG
>NZ_JBICXG010000063.1:0-5511 GCF_043200175.1 Streptomyces sp. NPDC048462 | reverse complement strand
ATGCACCGTGACGGCTCTCTGCTGTTCCCGGCGATCAATGTGAATGACGCGGTCACGAAGTCGAAGTTCGACAACAAGTACGGGTGCCGGCACTCGCTGATCGACGGCATCAACCGCGCCACGGACGTCCTGATCGGTGGGAAGACCGCGGTGGTCTGTGGTTATGGCGATGTGGGCAAGGGCTGCGCGGAGTCGCTGCGCGGCCAGGGCGCCCGGGTGATCATCACGGAGATCGACCCGATCTGCGCGCTGCAGGCGGCGATGGACGGCTACCAGGTCGCCACCCTCGACGATGTGGTGGAGCAGGCGGACATCTTCGTCACGACGACGGGCAACAAGGACATCATCATGGCCGGTGACATGGCCCGGATGAAGCATCAGGCGATTGTCGGGAACATCGGTCACTTCGACAACGAGATCGACATGGCCGGCCTCGCGAAGATCGACGGGATCGTCAAGGACGAGGTCAAGCCGCAGGTCCACACCTGGACGTTCCCGGACGGCAAGGTCCTGATCGTGCTGTCCGAGGGCCGCCTGCTGAACCTGGGCAACGCGACCGGTCACCCGTCGTTCGTGATGTCCAACAGCTTCGCGGACCAGACGCTGGCCCAGATCGAGCTGTTCACCAAGCCCGAGGAGTACCCGACCGACGTCTACGTGCTGCCCAAGCACCTCGACGAGAAGGTCGCCCGCCTCCACCTCGCCGCGCTCGGCGTGAGGCTCACGACGCTCCGCCCGGAGCAGGCCGCGTACATCGGTGTCGAGGTCGACGGCCCGTACAAGTCCGACCACTACCGCTACTGATCCCTTAACCGCGACGGCCTGCCGGTGACCGGCACAGTCACCACCGGTCAGCGACGACCGGACACCGGCAGGCCCCGCGGCCCAGGACCCGGAGCCCTCGGACGCGACAGCGTCCAGCAGCCCCGGTGACTCAGCAGCAAGGCGCAGCGCATCCGCTACGAACGCAGGCCCCCGCACCCCCGTGTCGGGGGCCTGCGTCGTACCGCACCCGCACAGCCCGAGGAACCCGAAGGACCCCATGCCCCGCGGCCGATATTCGCTCCACGATCTTCACGACCACACCCCCCTCGGTGAAGAGCACTTCCACTGCGCCCCCGGCCCCTCCGGCTGGCGCTATGTCTCCCAGACGACCGCCCCGTCCGGCGACCATCTCGGATCCATCGATCTCACCCTGGACGAACTCGGCCGCCCGATCCGTCTCGAACTCCACGCCGCGAGCTGGCAGGTACGCGGCGCCGCCCTCGAAGGCGTCACCTGGGTCCGCACCGATCCGACCGGCACCCACGCCAACGAGGGCAATGTCCGCGCCCACACTTTCACCGGCACTTCCCCCGCCTTCCTCGTCGCGACCGCCCGCCTGCTCCGCCTCACCCCCGATTCCCCCGCGACCCGGGTCCGTGTCGTCGCCTTCACGGACCCGGTCCTCGCCCCCCGTACCGTCGACCAGTCCTGGGCCCTGCTGAACAGTGAAGCGCACGCCACTGACAACGGGCCGCTGATCGTGGACGAATACCAGGTCAACGCCCTGGACACCGGCGAGCAGCACTCCATCCACCTGGCCGGCGACGTGGTCCTCTCGGCCCCGGGCATCGAGCTCGAAGAACTGGAGTCCCCGCCCTCGGCCCGCTAGGCAGTGTCTGACAAATGATCACGAACTGGTTTCGCGGAGCCAGAGGATCAGCGAAACCAGAACGACTCCGGCGCGGTAGCGGTCGGCGAGCTTGTCGAATCTGCTCGCGATCGTGCGGAACTGCTTGAGGCGTGCGAAGCATCGTTCGACCACGTTGCGCTCGCGGTAGACCTCCTCATCGAAGGCGGGCGCCCGACCGCCGAGGCGCCCTCGGCGCCGGCGGTTGGCCGCTTGGTCGCGGCGCTCGGGGATGGTGACTGCGATGCCGCGGCGCCGCAGCAGGTGCCGGATGGCCCGGCTGGAGTAGGCCTTGTCGCCCAGGACTCGGGTCGGTGTCCTGCGCGGGCGACCGGTACCGACTCTGGGAACGCGGATCCCTTCGAGAACCTGGCCGAAGGCGGTGGCATCGTTGACGTTGCCGGGCGTGAGCACGATGGACAGGGGCAGGCCCCGGCCATCGACGGCGAGGTGGACCTTGGTGGTCAGCCCGCCTCGGGACCGGCCGAGAGCCTGGAGCGTCTGCGAGCGGCCCGGATCTTCCAGTTCGTCCCCGTCTGCGGCCCCTTTTCGCGGGCGCCGGCGGCGTGCTGATGGGCACGGTTGACCGTGGAGTCGACGGCGACGGTCCACTCCACCCGGCCCACCGCGTCGTCGTGGACCTGGACGTGTTCCAGCAGCTTCGCCCAGGTCCCATCGGTGTCCCAGCGGGCGAACCGCTCGTAGACGGTCTGCCAGGGTCCGTACCGCTCGGGCAGATCGCGCCACGGAGCCCCGGTCCGCAGCCGCCACAGCACCCCGTTGACCACCTGTCGGTGATCACGCCACGGACGGCCACGTCCATCCACCCGCGGCATCAGGGGTTCTATTCGCTCCCACGCCGCTTCCGTCAACTCGCCTCGACCTGCCACAAGATCAATGATCGGAGTGCTGGTGCTCGGACTATCGCGCGGGGTCCGTCATGAAACGGCTCAGCCGGTAGGTGGTCGGCACCGCCAGGCGTCCGCACAGCGTGTCGATCCGAATCATCGACCCGTCGACTCCTGCTTCCCGAAGACGGCGCAACCTCGTACGCATCTCCGCCTGGTCCGGAGTCTCAACGACCACTTCCCACTGTCCCGCGTCCGACGCGGTGCGAGCAGCAAGCCGCTGCCGCGCGTCCCCCTGCCGCCGCCTTCTCTTCCCCTGTCCTGACACCTGACCAGAATCACTGGCTGGTGCCGGGACGGCAAGACAATTGGACCGAGCACGCACACTCTCGGTGATCATTTGTCAGACACTGCCTAGAGCGTCCCGCCGGCCAGGACGGGCGAAGGGCCCTACGCCGGTGGCGCGAACCCGGTGGCGGGCGGTGGCGCGGGATCCGTCCCGGGAGCGGTCGCACCCCCGGCCCCCACAGGCCGGACAGGCGATCCGGAGACGGGGTGGGCGGCAGGGGCCCCGGGCACAGCCCCCGAGCCCCACGGCTGCTCACCCACACCAGTACCCCCGCCTGCCCGACCGGGGCCGGGCGGAAGCCCCGCCTGCGGTCCCGTGCCGCCGGAGCTGCCCGAAGCGGCCCGGGAAGCGGCGAACATCCGGTGCGCGTCCCGGGTCTGCCGCTCGTTCACCACGGCTGCCAGGTACGCGGCGGCGGGCACGCCCACCGGCGCCGGAACCCCGGTCCGCCCGGAAAGCTCTCCCGCCAGCCGGCCGGCCATGGCCCGCCCCACGTCCGCGTCCAGTTGATGCATCCGCGTCAGGTACTGCCGTACCGCCAGCCACAGTTCGTCCGGAACCGCCGACAGATCCAGTCCGGCGAAGCGCCCCACCAGCCAGGGCGGCGGGGGCGGAACAGTGGCGGACCGGCCGGCCGGCAGCCGCTCACGGACGACGAGCGTCCCCGCGAAGACATCCCCGAGGCGCCTCCCACGCGCCGAAACCAGCGAGGCGACGGCAGCCACGACCCCGAGCGTCATGAGGATCTCGACCACACCCATCGCCCCGCGCACCAGCGCGTGCCGGAAGCGGATCGGCCCCCCGTCGTCCCGCACCACGCGCAGTCCGCACGCCAGCTTCCCCAGCGAACGGCCGTGGCTGAGCGTCTCCACCGCGATCGGGGCGCCGACCAGCACCAGCAGGAACGTCGCCACGGAGACTGCGGCGAACGCCGCCTCGTCAAGTCCTGCCGTCGCCACGGCCAGCCCGACCGACACCAGGACGAACGCCGTCCCCACCACGACCAGATCGATGGCCAGCGCCAGCGCGCGGCTCGGCAGTTTCGCCGGCTGCAGCCCCAGCACGACCGCGTCCCCGGTCACGAGCCCACTCATCCCCGCCCACCCTTCGCCGACCATCCCTGCCCCACGGGGCCACAGTCTGCCAAGCTGATCCGCAAACGCGCCGCAGTAGTACGGACCCGTACGCACCCATGCCTGGAGCAGCAGCCGCCCATGGACCTCGACGTCTTCGTCAACGCCCACCGCAGCGAGTGGGACCGCCTGGACCACCTCCTGCACCGCGGACGCAAGCTCACAGGCGCGGAAGCCGACGAGCTCGTCGACCTCTACCAGCGCACGGCGACCCATCTCTCCCTGATCCAGTCCAGCGCCCCGGACCCACTGCTCATCGCGCGCCTGACCCAACTGGTGGCCCGCGCCCGTGCCACGGTGACCGGCACCCGCCGAGCCTCGTGGCGGGACGCGGCGCGATTCCTCACCGCGGGTTTTCCCGCGGCGGTCTACCGGGCCCGGCACTGGTGGATACCCACAGCGGTTCTCTCCGTGCTCCTGGCCGCGCTGATCGGCTGGTGGATCGCCGCCCATCCGGAGGTCCAGTCAGCCATCGCGGCCCCGGACGACCTGCGCCGTATGACCAGCCCCGGTGGCGAGTACGAGACCTACTACTCGAGCCACCCCGCGGCCTCGTTCGCCGCCCAGGTCTGGACGAACAACGCCCAGGCCGCAGCCATGTGCCTGGTGCTGGGCGCATTCCTCTGCGTCCCGGTCATCTGGATACTCTTCCTCAACGTGCTCAACCTCGGCATAGGCATCGGCCTGATGTCCTCGGCCGGCCGGCTCGACACCTTCCTCGGCCTGATCCTTCCGCACGGCCTGCTCGAACTGACCGCCGTCTTCGTCGCGGCGGGAACCGGCCTCCGCCTGGGCTGGACGGTCATCGACCCCGGCCCCCACACCCGGCGCACAGCGCTGGCGCAGCAGGGCCGCGCCGCGATCGGCATGGCCATCGGACTTGCCCTGATCCTCTTCGTCTCGGGCGTCATCGAAGGCTTCGTCACCCCCTCCGGCCTGCCGACCTGGGCTCGTATCGCCATCGGGATCGCCGCCGAGCTGGCCTTCCTCGCGTACGTCTACATCCTGGGCGGCCGAGCCGCCCGAACCGGCGACGTCGGAGACATTTCCGATGCCGAACGGAGCGCCGAACTCCCGGTGGCCGCCTGATGTGCGTAGGCCTCTCCTGACCTGCTAGTCTCCTCCTCGCCCCAAAAAACCGTTGACACGGAGGACTGGGGGAGGTAGATTCGAACGGTTGCCTCGAACTGGACAAGTTCGGGCCCAGCAGTTAGTGTCATCTCGCTCTCACCGGAAATTGAATTTCCGCAGAGCCATTGATTCCCACTCTCAGGATCACGAAGCCGATTAGTTCGGCCGAAATGTTTCTGATAAAGTCGAATCAGCCGAAAGGCAAGGCCACTTCAACGGTCACCGGAAATCAAATTCGAACCGGAAACGGAACGAAATCGAGTCTGGTAAGGTTGAAACCGCTGGAAAGGGAAACGCGAAAGCGAAGAACTGGAAAGCGAAAATGCGAGGCCCGCTTCGACCGGGAATCGGACACGAAAGAGTCTGATAGAGTCGGAA
>NZ_JBICXG010000062.1:0-6124 GCF_043200175.1 Streptomyces sp. NPDC048462 | reverse complement strand
GCGAGGATGTCATCACGAAGACATTCTCACCACGCAAGAAATTGACCGCAGGTAACTCATCAGGAACACGAATCGGCATTGCTTAACCCTCACACATCCATTTATACGTTTAGACTTCTAGATGCCCGAAGATAGCGTTTTTTTCCGTCGCTGTCGAGCATTCAGCGGAAAGGTGAAAATGTTTCATTGCGCGAACTGCGTCAGGATCTTTGGCAGGGAGGATGAGAGGTACTGAAAGCAATAAGGCCATCCTTTCGGATGGCCTCTTGGCTTATTTGATGCCTGGCAGTGTCCTACTCTCGCATGGGGAGACCCCACACTACCATCGGCGCTACGGCGTTTCACTTCTGAGTTCGGCATGGGGTCAGGTGGGACCACCGCGCTATTGCCGCCAGGCAAATTCTGTTTCATTCCAACCGCCTCACTTCCATGAAGCCATCAGAACCAATCTCGGAACTTCGCTGAAAATCTCTCTAAAAACACCTTCGGTGTTGTAAGGTTAAGCCTCACGGATCATTAGTACTGGTTAGCTCAATGCATCGCTGCACTTACACACCCAGCCTATCAACGTCTTAGTCTTAAACGTTCCTTCAGGGACCTTAAAGGCCCAGGGAAGACTCATCTTGAGGCAAGTTTCGCGCTTAGATGCTTTCAGCGCTTATCTTTTCCGCACTTAGCTACCGGGCAATGCCATTGGCATGACAACCCGAACACCAGTGGTGCGTTCACTCCGGTCCTCTCGTACTAGGAGCAACCCCTCTCAATCTTCCAACGCCCACGGCAGATAGGGACCGAACTGTCTCACGACGTTCTAAACCCAGCTCGCGTACCACTTTAAATGGCGAACAGCCATACCCTTGGGACCTACTTCAGCCCCAGGATGTGATGAGCCGACATCGAGGTGCCAAACACCGCCGTCGATATGAACTCTTGGGCGGTATCAGCCTGTTATCCCCGGAGTACCTTTTATCCGTTGAGCGATGGCCCTTCCATTCAGAACCACCGGATCACTAAGACCTACTTTCGTACCTGCTCGAGCCGTCACTCTCGCAGTCAAGCTAGCTTATGCCTTTGCACTAACCTCACGATGTCCGACCGTGATTAGCTAACCTTCGTGCTCCTCCGTTACTCTTTGGGAGGAGACCGCCCCAGTCAAACTACCCACCAGACACTGTCCTCACCCCAGATTATGGGGCCGAGTTAGAACATCAAACATTAAAGGGTGGTATTTCAAGGATGGCTCCACGCAGACTGGCGTCCACGCTTCAAAGCCTCCCACCTATCCTACACATCAAGGCTCAATGTTCAGTGTCAAGCTATAGTAAAGGTTCACGGGGTCTTTCCGTCTTGCCGCGGGTACACTGCATCTTCACAGCGAGTTCAATTTCACTGAGTCTCGGGTGGAGACAGCCTGGCCATCATTACGCCATTCGTGCAGGTCGGAACTTACCCGACAAGGAATTTCGCTACCTTAGGACCGTTATAGTTACGGCCGCCGTTTACTGGGGCTTCGATCAAGAGCTTCGCCTTGCGGCTGACCCCATCAATTAACCTTCCAGCACCGGGCAGGCGTCACACCGTATACGTCCACTTTCGTGTTTGCACAGTGCTGTGTTTTTATTAAACAGTTGCAGCCAGCTGGTATCTTCGACTGGCTTCAGCTCCATCCGCGAGGGACTTCACCTACATGCCAGCGTGCCTTCTCCCGAAGTTACGGCACCATTTTGCCTAGTTCCTTCACCCGAGTTCTCTCAAGCGCCTTGGTATTCTCTACCTGACCACCTGTGTCGGTTTGGGGTACGATTTAATGTTACCTGATGCTTAGAGGATTTTCCTGGAAGCAGGGCATCAACTACTTCTGCACCGTAGTGCATCGTCATCACGCCTCAGGGTTAGTATGCAACCGGATTTACCAGGTCACACCCCCTACACGCTTAAACCGGGACAACCGTCGCCCGGCTAGCCTAGCCTTCTCCGTCCCCCCTTCGCAGTAACACCAAGTACAGGAATATTAACCTGTTTCCCATCGACTACGCTTTTCAGCCTCGCCTTAGGGGTCGACTCACCCTGCCCCGATTAACGTTGGACAGGAACCCTTGGTCTTCCGGCGAGCGGGCTTTTCACCCGCTTTATCGTTACTTATGTCAGCATTCGCACTTCTGATACCTCCAGCAACCCTCACAGGCCACCTTCAACGGCTTACAGAACGCTCCCCTACCCAACAACGCCTAAGCGTCGCTGCCGCAGCTTCGGTGCATGGTTTAGCCCCGTTACATCTTCCGCGCAGGCCGACTCGACCAGTGAGCTATTACGCTTTCTTTAAATGATGGCTGCTTCTAAGCCAACATCCTGGCTGTCTATGCCTTCCCACATCGTTTCCCACTTAACCATGACTTTGGGACCTTAGCTGGCGGTCTGGGTTGTTTCCCTCTTCACGACGGACGTTAGCACCCGCCGTGTGTCTCCCGTGATAACATTCTTCGGTATTCGGAGTTTGCATCGGTTTGGTAAGCCGGGATGGCCCCCTAGCCGAAACAGTGCTCTACCCCCGAAGATGAGTTCACGAGGCGCTACCTAAATAGCTTTCGGGGAGAACCAGCTATCTCCCGGTTTGATTGGCCTTTCACCCCCAGCCACAAGTCATCCGCTAATTTTTCAACATTAGTCGGTTCGGTCCTCCAGTTAGTGTTACCCAACCTTCAACCTGCCCATGGCTAGATCACCGGGTTTCGGGTCTATACCTTGCAACTAATCGCCCAGTTAAGACTCGGTTTCCCTACGGCTCCCCTATACGGTTAACCTTGCTACAAAATATAAGTCGCTGACCCATTATACAAAAGGTACGCAGTCACACCACGAAGGTGCTCCCACTGCTTGTACGTACACGGTTTCAGGTTCTATTTCACTCCCCTCGCCGGGGTTCTTTTCGCCTTTCCCTCACGGTACTGGTTCACTATCGGTCAGTCAGGAGTATTTAGCCTTGGAGGATGGTCCCCCCATATTCAGACAGGATGTCACGTGTCCCGCCCTACTCATCGAACTCACGACCTGTGCATTTTAGTGTACGGGGCTATCACCCTTTGCTGCGCGACTTTCCAGACGCTTCCACTAACACACAAGCCGATTCAGGTTCTGGGCTCCTCCCCGTTCGCTCGCCGCTACTGGGGGAATCTCGGTTGATTTCTTTTCCTCGGGGTACTTAGATGTTTCAGTTCCCCCGGTTCGCCTCATGCCACTATGTATTCATGACATGATAGTGTGTCGAAACACACTGGGTTTCCCCATTCGGGTATCGCCGGTTATAACGGTTCATATCACCTTACCGACGCTTTTCGCAGATTAGCACGCCCTTCATCGCCTCTGACTGCCTAGGCATCCACCGTATACGCTTAGTCACTTAACCTCACAACCCGAAGATGTTTCCATCGTTCGTGCTGCAAACATTTGAGAGACTCTATGACAGGTTACTCTTCATCCCAGTACATCTACGGAGGGATAAATTTCAGCCGTCATGTTTCAATTTTCAGCTTGTTCCAGATTGTTAAAGAGCAATATCTTAAACATGACTCGCAAGTCATCTTTAAGATTTTTTCGGTTATCGCTAACCGGTGATAATGTCTTTCACTCATTATCGGAATGGCGTCCCCAAGGGGATTCGAACCCCTGTTACAGCCGTGAAAGGGCAGTGTCCTAGGCCTCTAGACGATGGGGACACGAAATTGGCTTATCGAATCACCGATTCGATAATTTCGGGTAAAGGTGAGATTTTTCGTGAAAAATCGAGCGCCATTGTCGTTTGTCACTGCACTGGACAGTCACAAATCTCCCGGCACTTACCTATACCACAAGGTTTTGTTTGCTCATTACTTTTTCATCAGACAATCTGTGTGAGCACGCCACTCGAATCAATATCTTTAGGTAAGGAGGTGATCCAACCGCAGGTTCCCCTACGGTTACCTTGTTACGACTTCACCCCAGTCATGAATCACAAAGTGGTAAGCGCCCTCCCGAAGGTTAAGCTACCTACTTCTTTTGCAACCCACTCCCATGGTGTGACGGGCGGTGTGTACAAGGCCCGGGAACGTATTCACCGTAGCATTCTGATCTACGATTACTAGCGATTCCGACTTCATGGAGTCGAGTTGCAGACTCCAATCCGGACTACGACATACTTTATGAGGTCCGCTTGCTCTCGCGAGGTCGCTTCTCTTTGTATATGCCATTGTAGCACGTGTGTAGCCCTACTCGTAAGGGCCATGATGACTTGACGTCATCCCCACCTTCCTCCAGTTTATCACTGGCAGTCTCCTTTGAGTTCCCGGCCGAACCGCTGGCAACAAAGGATAAGGGTTGCGCTCGTTGCGGGACTTAACCCAACATTTCACAACACGAGCTGACGACAGCCATGCAGCACCTGTCTCAGAGTTCCCGAAGGCACCAAAGCATCTCTGCTAAGTTCTCTGGATGTCAAGAGTAGGTAAGGTTCTTCGCGTTGCATCGAATTAAACCACATGCTCCACCGCTTGTGCGGGCCCCCGTCAATTCATTTGAGTTTTAACCTTGCGGCCGTACTCCCCAGGCGGTCGATTTAACGCGTTAGCTCCGGAAGCCACGCCTCAAGGGCACAACCTCCAAATCGACATCGTTTACAGCGTGGACTACCAGGGTATCTAATCCTGTTTGCTCCCCACGCTTTCGCACCTGAGCGTCAGTCTTCGTCCAGGGGGCCGCCTTCGCCACCGGTATTCCTCCAGATCTCTACGCATTTCACCGCTACACCTGGAATTCTACCCCCCTCTACGAGACTCTAGCTTGCCAGTTTCAAATGCAGTTCCCAGGTTGAGCCCGGGGATTTCACATCTGACTTAACAAACCGCCTGCGTGCGCTTTACGCCCAGTAATTCCGATTAACGCTTGCACCCTCCGTATTACCGCGGCTGCTGGCACGGAGTTAGCCGGTGCTTCTTCTGCGAGTAACGTCAATTGATGAGCGTATTAAGTTCACCACCTTCCTCCTCGCTGAAAGTGCTTTACAACCCGAAGGCCTTCTTCACACACGCGGCATGGCTGCATCAGGCTTGCGCCCATTGTGCAATATTCCCCACTGCTGCCTCCCGTAGGAGTCTGGACCGTGTCTCAGTTCCAGTGTGGCTGGTCATCCTCTCAGACCAGCTAGGGATCGTCGCCTAGGTGAGCCATTACCCCACCTACTAGCTAATCCCATCTGGGCACATCTGATGGCAAGAGGCCCGAAGGTCCCCCTCTTTGGTCTTGCGACGTTATGCGGTATTAGCTACCGTTTCCAGTAGTTATCCCCCTCCATCAGGCAGTTTCCCAGACATTACTCACCCGTCCGCCGCTCGTCACCCAGGGAGCAAGCTCCCCTGTGCTACCGCTCGACTTGCATGTGTTAAGCCTGCCGCCAGCGTTCAATCTGAGCCATGATCAAACTCTTCAATTAAAAGCTTGATTTGCTTCCACTCGAGAAGCGATGCTCAAAGATTTACTGCATGAATTTTACTTCAGTTAGTCACTCTTCAAGACTTGATATTTTTTTGCATCCGAAGATGCTGGATATCGTCTTGTGGAGTGCCCACACAGATTGTCTGATAAATTGTTAAAGAGCAGTGAGTTAGTCGCTTTCGCTTGCTAACTCGAGGTGGCGTATATTACGCTTTTCACCCGGAGAGTCAAGCGTTTATTTCGCTTTCCTCTCGCTGACCCGGCGGCTTGTCAGTCGTTGTTCCCGGTCAGTGGAGGCGCATTATAGGGAGTTCTCGGCAGGCCGCAACCCCTATTTTCAATATTTTTTCCGACCGTTGAATGTTTAACCAAAACACCGTTAAAGCGGCAGTTTTTTCAACGATTTAAAGCCATAACCCTGCAAAACGGGCAATAAAGCGTCAGTATCTTCATTTAACGCCATGCAATACGCCAGATTCTCTTCCTGGCTCGAGACCAGATTTTCCTGCGTTGAGATGAGCCAGGCGGTGCGGCGGGCAATCGCCGCGCCGGAATCCACCAGCCGGGTGCCTTCCGGCAACACCTGCATCAGCTCTTCAGCTAATAGAGGGAAATGGGTGCAGCCCAGCACGACAGTATCCGGCGGCTCGCGCATGCTCAG
>NZ_JBICXG010000061.1:0-7628 GCF_043200175.1 Streptomyces sp. NPDC048462 | reverse complement strand
GGACTCCTCCTCGGCACCGAAATCGGCAACAACGGCTGGCTCACCATCGCCTGGTCCCTCGCCCTCATCACACTCGGCTACCGCTGGTCCACCACCACCTTCAACCGCGACCCGAAGTAACCCCGCCCCGGAGCCACGAGAGTGCGTGCGTGGCGCCGCGCTGCAGACGGCAGTTTGACGACAGGCCCTAGCGACCGGCGGCAGGCAAGCAGCAGGGCGCGTAATAATTTTGCAGGTCCTGCATTTTTGCCTACTATGCAAGATGTGCCGACCAAGAACCCCTCCGCACCCGAACCGCCCGAGCGCAAGAAGCCGTCCTCGCCGGGGCTTCGGGAGCGCAAGAAGCGTGCGACCCGCAACGCCCTCGCGGAAGCCGCCGTACGCCTGGCCGCCGAGCACGGCGTGGAGAACGTCACGGTCGAGGCCATCAGTGAGGCCGCCGGAGTGTCCCCCCGGACGTTCTTCAACTACTTCCCCAGCCACGACGACGCCTTCGTGCTGATAGACGAGGAGGTGGGCGAGCGGGTAAGGGAGTCCGTGCGCCTCGCCCCGGCCGACCGTCCGCCACTCGACGTGATCCGCGACGCCCTCACCGACGAGCTCGACGGATTCGAACAGCGCAAGGAGTTCTGGGCGCTGCAGGCCAAGGTCCTCCAGCGCTCCCCCCACCTCATCCAACGCGGCCTCCAGGCCCAGGTGGCGGACCAACGGGCCCTCGCCGCCGCGATCGCCGACTGGCTCGCCGCCGGGGCCTCCGCCACGGACGCGACTTCGGGGGGCACGCGGGCGCAGTCCCGCACCGCGGGCGACAGCCTCTTCCCCCAACTGCTCGCCGCGATCGCCCAGACCGCTGTGCGGGTCACCATCGAGCACTGGTGCGACCACCCCGGAGAAGTGCAGCTCGCGGCCACCTTCCAGGAGGTGTTCGCCCAGCTCGCCCAAGGCCTGCCACGGCCGCCCGGGTAGCCCCGGTTCCGCGGTCCCACCGCTTTTCTGCGGGGGCCCGGCCACCCCCGTGCCGCCCGCCTCCTCACCGCCGACCTCTGTTCTGCCCCAGCTCCGAAGAAGGACACCGTGACCACAATCGAGGCGCCCGAAGAGGCGCCTTCCTCCATGTCCAACCGGCAGATACTCCAGGCGATGTCCGGCCTGATGGCCGGCATGTTCGTCGCCATCCTCGCCGGCACCGTCGTCGCCAACGCGCTGCCGCGCATCATCGCCGACCTCGGCGCCAGCCAGTCCGCGTACACCTGGGTCGTGACGTCCGAACTCCTCGCGATGACGGCGACCGTGCCGCTCTGGGGCAAGCTCGCGGACCTGTTCAACCAGAAGCTGCTGCTCCAGCTCTCGCTCGGCCTGTTCGTCGTCGGTTCCCTGGTGGCGGGCTTCTCGCAGGACGTCAACACGCTGATCGTCAGCCGGGTCATCCAGGGCATCGGCGCCGGTGGCCTCACCGCGCTCGCCCAGATCGTGATGGCCGCGATCATCCCGCCGCGCAGGCTCGGCAAGTACGCGGGAATCTTCGGGGCGGTCTTCGCCGTCGGCACCGTCGCCGGTCCGCTCATCGGGGGCGTCCTCGTGGACACCTCGTGGCTCGGCTGGCGTTGGTGCTTCTTCGTCGGTGTGCCGTTCGCACTGGCCGGAATCCTGCTGCTCCAGCGCACCCTGAAGCTGCCGACCGTACGCCGTCAGGTCAGGATCGACTGGCTGGGCGCCTTCCTGATCGTCGCGGGTGTCTGCGCGCTGCTGATCTGGACCTCGCTCGCCGGCAACAACTTCGACTGGGCCTCCTGGCAGACCGCCGCCCTGGTGCTGACCGGCGTGGTGCTGCTGACCGCCGCGGTCTTCGTCGAGTCGCGGGCGGCCGAGCCGATCATCCCGCTGGACATCTTCCGCAACCGCACGGTCACGCTGACCACCCTGGGCAGCTTCTTCGTCGGCATCGCGATGTTCGCGGGAACCGTCTTTCTCTCGCAGTACTTCCAGATCTCCCTGGGCAAGTCGCCGACGGTCGCGGGCCTCATGAGCCTCCCGTTGATCGGTGGTCTGCTGGTGTCCTCGACCGTCGCCGGGCAGATCATCGCCGCGACCGGCAAGTGGAAGCGCTACCTCGTCGCCGGTGCCGTGATCATGACGGCCGGGCTCGGCATGCTGTCGACCATCGACGCCGACACGCACTTCGGACTGCTCAGCGTCTACATGGCGTTCATGGGCATCGGCGTCGGCATGCTGATGCAGAACCTGGTACTCGCCGCCCAGAACGACGTACCCGCGCACGAACTGGGCGCGGCCACCTCCGTACTGTCCTTCTTCCGCAGCCTCGGCGGCACCATCGGGACCAGCGTGCTCGGCGCGGTGCTCGCCAACCGGGTCGCGAGCGAGATGAGCAAGGGCCTCGCGGAGAACGGCATCCCGGCACCGGCCGGCGGCCACGGCAGTGCCGTGCCCGACATGACCACGCTGCCCGAGCCGATGAAGAACATCGTCGAGCACGCCTATGGAGTCGCGACCGGCGATCTCTTCCTGATCGCCACGCCTTTCGCGTTCCTCGGCCTGCTGGCGGTGCTCTTCGTCAGGGAGAAGCCCCTCAAGACGACCAGCGGCATGGAGCGGCTCGCGGCCGAAGCGGCCCCCGACTCCGAGGCCCCGGCGGAGCTACCGCCGCTCGACAAGGCTCCCACCGCCCGGCAGGGGGAGGCCGGATCGCCCGAAACGACCAGGCACTGACGGCACCCACCGTGTCAGGATGCACGGCATGTCTGGTCGTGCACTGAGCTTCGGAGCAATAGCGCAGGCGTACGAGCGGTTCCGGCCGGGATATCCCGTGGAGCTGTTCGACGTGGTGACGGGTTATGCCGGCCGGCCGGTGACCACCGCGCTCGAGATCGGCGCCGGGACGGGCAAGGCCACCCGCCTGCTCGCCCGGCGCGGGGTCACGGTCACCGCGACCGACCCCGACGCGCACATGCTCGCCGAACTGCGCAAGCATGTGCCGCCGGACGTCAGGACGGCACGCGCCGCCTTCGAGGACCTCCGGCCGGGCGAGAGCTACGGACTGGTCTACGCGGCGGCGGCGCTGCACTGGACGGACCCGGCGGGCCGGTGGTCCCGCATGGCCGGACTGCTGGAGCCGGGTGGCGTGTTCGCCTCCTTCGCCGGGCCGGTGGGACTGGTGGACCCGGCCGTGGAGGAGGCTGTCCGCGCGGCACGGGCGCCGTTCCTGGAGAGCGACGATGTCCCGTCCCCGGACAGGACACCGGCCGGGCACCACATGCAGTGGCCCGGTACCGAACTCCAGCGGTCCGAGTGGTTCACCGGAGTTCAGCAGTCCGTGATCGAACGGAGCCTGACGATGAGCGCGGGCGACTACGTCGGTTATCTCTCGACCGTCTCGGCCTACCTCATGCTGCCGCAGTCGCAACAGGAGCGAGTTCTCGGTCAGATCCTGCGCGTGCTGCCCGGGACGGTCGAGATCGCCGCCGACATCGTCGTCCATCTCGCCCGTCGGCGGGACGAGCGGTAGCGCCGCAGCCCTCGCGTTCGCGTTCCGTCGCCCCGCGCGGGACAGTCGGTCACTCTCCGGTCCGGACCCCCTCGGCGTTCACCCGCACCCCGTTCACGGTGAGCGTCCCGTCGTGGTGTGCGGTGACCTTCGCGGTCATCGCACCCGCGAGATCGAGCCGCTGCCAGCTCCCCCCGTCGCCCTGCTCGTCCAGCACCGAGCCGGAGGGGATCTGGGTGGCGGCCAGCACGGCACGCCGCTGAGTGCCGGTGAGCTTCGGGTACGAGGTGCGCAGCAGGTCCTCCGCCCCGTCCGGAACGGCGGCCGGCCGGCCCTCGGCGGCGATGTGCGGGAAGCCGTAGGTCAGCCGCTGCTCGTACACCTTGAGCGCCTCGGCCGTCGGAAGGTACGGCGTCCCCCGGGCCGCACACCGTGCGAGCGAACCGTCCGCTCCGGCCTCACGGCACTTCTGTCCGAGGACCGAGCGCAGCTCCGTCCCGGCCTGTTCCAGGAGTGTGCGGAACTCCGGGTCGGACCAGCGCAGCTGGGCGGTCTTCTCGCCGACGATCCGGCCGCCCATGATGTCGGTCGGGTAGTGGAAGGACAGCAGGATGCGGTTGTTCCCGTACTCGGAGGCGCGCGCCAGGATCTGCGGTGCCAGCTCGGGCAGCAGGGTGGCGAGGACGATGCCCTGCGCGTAGCCGTGGCTGGTGTGGCCGCTCGGGAAGGAGCCGTCGCCCGCGAGACCGGCGTAGCCGCCGGGGCTGTCCCACGGCTTGATGAGTCCCTGATCGTCGGTGAACCCCATCCGGACGAAGGGCCGCTTGTACTGGTAGTTGTTCTTGGCGGTCTGGTACCAGTCGGCCGAGGAGTCCGCGGTGTGTTCGACGCGCCCGGACAACAGCGCCTCCGTCTTGGGGAGTTCACCGTTCTTCAGCGCCTGGCCGTAGAGCCGGCCGAGGGTGGTGCCCAGTCCGTCCGCCATGGTGCGGTAGGGGCTGTTCGCGCCGTCCACGAGGGCCTTGTGGACCTGGGGGTCGGCGGGCCCGGAGGGGGCGTTGTTGATGTCGACGACCGTCCGGTCGTCGAGCGCGGCCAGTTCCTCGTACGTCGTCCCCTTCGGCAGGGCCTCGTTGGCCCCCATGATCGACGGCTCCTCCCGGGCGGCGTCGAACGAGCGCAGCAGCCAGGTGAAGTAGTCGCCGCCGCCGGGCGCGACGGGCTGGGTGTCGGAGGCGTACGAGGTGCCCAGCTGCTCGTCGCTGAAGGGCAGGGAGCCGGTGGTCTGCGCGAGCGGGCCGGGCCCGAAGTAGACGTCCGAGCTGGTGCTGTTGCACTGGTGGACCTCGACGGCCAGGGTGTTGGTCCCCACGCGCAGGGCCGATGCCGGAACGCCGAAGCGGGCGGTGACCGGGTCGCCCTCGCCGGAGGTCCCGTCCGGGGTCTCGTACTGGAGGTTCTTCGTGATCTTTCCGTCGCCGTGGCCGGCGATGCGCCGGCCGTTGAGATAGACGGTGACGGTGTCGTCGTAGACGACCGTGCCGAGCAGCCCGCTGATCGCGTCGAGGGAGTCGCGGTCCATGGAGAACGAGGTCCGGAAGAAGTACGCCTCGGCACTGTCGCCGCCGTCCTTGCGCAGCCTCAGCTTGGTGCGGACGGGGAAGCCGGTCCCGAGATCCGTACCGTCGTTCTTCGCTCCGAAGGGGCCGCCGGCCGTCTTCCAGGGGACGTCCCCCGCGTCGAAACCGGTCCTCGTCCAGGCCGTGCGGTCCTCGTCCCCGCGCGCCGGGTCGATGCCCGGGGTGTCGAGGTAGCTCCAGGTGGCCGAGGCGTCGACGACGGGCTTGCCGATACTGAGATCGTCGAGCCAGCCTGCCGGCAGGGAGGCCGACTTGGCGTGCGCGTCGTCGTAGCGCAGCCGGATCTCGCTGACGTGCTTCCCGGCGAGGGCGTCGAGGCCGGCCGAGACGGTGTTCCACTTCCCCGGAGCAAGTGTGCTGTTCGCCGTCCGCACCTCGTGGGTATGGGGATGGCTGCCGTCCGGGTCGGTGTAGAGGAGGTCGAGCGCGACGTGGGCGGAGGCGGCGTCGTCCGGGCGGACCACGTAGCTCAGCCGCGACCCGCGCACGAGCGGGACGTCGAGGCCGGAGCGCAGGACCACCGTGGCGGAGGCCGGTCCGGAGGTGAGGACCCGGCCCGCGTACCGCAGCGCTGCCGAACCGTCCGCCGCACCGACGGAGTCGGCGTTCTCGACCCGGACCCCGAGGGCCGAGGGAGTGGACCCCGCAGAACTGCGCAGGGTCCAGTCGGCGAGCTGGAGCTTCGAATGGTCACCGGCCGAACCCTCGCACCGCTCGGCGCAGTTGCCGGTGATGCGGAGCTGGTAGTGGCGGTACGCGTGTGTGGCGCGGACCGGATAGAAGTTGCTCTGCCCCCGGGCGCCGAAGAGCTGTTCCTTCTCCTGGTCCAGGACGTGCCACGAGGTGTCGTCCGCATCCGTGGCGGCGGATTCGCTGTCGCTGCCCAGGACGGTCCACGCGGCCGGGTCGCGCGGCGGCGCGTCGTTCGCGGAGGTGAGGGAGTAGCCGGTGACGGCCGCCGGGGTGCGCAGGTTGTAGATCGCGTACGCGGGCTCGTCCCCGGTGGGCCGTCCGCTGTCACGGGCGTACCACTTGGTGCCGGAGTCCTGATCCGCGAGGCTGGTCACGCCTTCCTGCGCGCTCGCGTCGTTGGGGTGGCCCGAACGCACGTCGCGCACGGTGGTGGTGACCCGGGTGGTCTCGCCGCGCAGGTTCCGGGTCTGCCCGCGGGCCGGGAATCCTGCGGGCACCGGCGTACCGGGCTCGTACGAGGTGGCCCAGTACCCGCCCGCCGCCACGGCCGGGTCCGCCGCGCCGGGCGGGGCGGCGGACGCGGCCGGGCCCGACCCCGCCATGAGCGACGCCGCTACGAGCACGGCGATGACGGCACCGGCGCCCGCGTTCTTCCCACGTCTGCTGAACACCCGCACGACTCGCCTCTTCTCCGTCGACAACGTTGTCACCAGGCGAGCCTGAGGGTTTGGCAGGGGACATGTCAACGCTCGGGAGGCTGCCGGCGTGCTGTTCGCGCCACTCAGGTCGAGCGGTGATCGGACCGGGTGCCGCGCGTCGCGGCGGTCAGGGAGCGGCACCTGTCGTGTCCGCTTCCGCCGGGAACTGCCCGGTCGCCGTGGTGGCCGGGCCGGTCGCAGTGCCCGTGTCGGGTGTGCCGGCCGAAGTGAGCGCGATACGGGCGGCCCAGGTCAGCGCTGCTGTTGCGGTCAGGGCCAGGAGCGGAACGGCGAAGCCGGCTCGCGCGCCGCCCGGACCGTCGACGAGTCGGCCGACGACCGCGGCGGAGACGGCGATGCCCGCCGCGCACGCGGAGTTCGTCCAGGTGAAGGCCTGGGTGAGGACCGACCGGTCCATGGCCGACTCGACGAGCGTCGAGGCGACGATGATGCACGGAGCGACTCCGGCGCCGGGAAGCAGGAGGGCGAGGCCGAGCTGCCAGGGGGAACCGGCCAGCATCGGCAGCAGTGACGCGCAGGCGAGAAAGGTCAGGATCAGGGGCAGCCGGTGCTCGGGCGGGGTGCGCCCGTGGCGATGCCCGTAGACCAGACCGGCCAGCAGGCTGGCCGCGCTCATCAGGCCGTAGAGCAACCCGGCTGCCGAGGCGGCATGGTGGGCGTCGGCGAAGGCGCTCACCGAGACCTGCGTCGAGCCGAAGAAGACGCCCAGAGCGAAGTTGACCGTCAGCAGCGTCACGAAGTTCCGGGTCCACAGACGCTTCGGGCCTCGGTCGGCCTTGCGGCCCGGGGCGGCTCTCGCCGCCGGCGCCGGGGCCGTACGGCGCAGCGCCGCGAAGGCGAGTCCGGCCCCGACGACGAGCGCGCCCGCCAGCACCGTACCCGCGGCCGGGTGCAGCCGGGTCGCCGTCAGTACCGCGAGGGCGGGCCCGAGGAGGAAGGCGGCATCGTTGCTCATCGTTTCGAGGGCGAAGGCCGGGGCTAGGGCCAATGCCGTTCGGTTAGTCGTCTGGCGGGCTTGGCGATGCGTTGATCTGGATGTGGACGGCGGTTCTGTGGGTTCGGTGGTCGGTGTTG
>NZ_JBICXG010000060.1:0-8439 GCF_043200175.1 Streptomyces sp. NPDC048462 | reverse complement strand
AAACGCTCGGCTGGAAAACCCCAGCCGAGCGCCTGCGTGATCTACTGACGGCCACATAAGCCATCAGGTGTTGCGAGGACCCCAAGAATCCGCCGTCCGGGAGGCGGGGCATCGCGGTGTGCGGTCCGGTCAGCTCCCGTCGCGCAGGTCCACGAGCCCCGTCGGGCGGAACGTGATCCGGTCGAAGGCGGCCTCGCAGCCGTCGCCCGTGGGTGACTGGACCAGGAAGCCGATGGACGCGGCGGCCGCCTGCTCCGGGGTGCCCAGGGCGAAGACGCGGACGAAGGTCCACTTCTCGCCGTCGGCGGAGGCGTGGCAGGCGAAGGCCTTGCCGGTACGGCTCAGGCGCAGCCAGTGGGTGTCGCCCTCCACGACGGCGGAGTTGACGTCGTCGGAGTGGCCGCGGGTGACGACCGTGCAGATGGTGGGGCGGTCCGGGGACAGCTCCAGACAGAGCTTGGCCCACTCGCGGTCGCCGACGTGGAGGTAGAGGACGCCCGCGTCGAAGGGGGCGGCGAAGCCGACCCGTACCCGGGCGATCAGCTGGAAGTCGCCCTCCGGGGCGGTGCCCAGGAGCCGGGGCGCGTCGCTCGCGGGGTCGACGGCGGCGCCGGCCGGCGGGACGAAGCGGTCCTGCCGGGCGCCCGCGCGGGCGGTCAGGGTGCCGTCCTCGTAGCTCCACCCGGTGGCGGGGCCGGACGGTTCGAGGCCGAAGGGGAGTTCGGGGAGTCGCAGGGTCATGCGCGCCGCCCGTCCACCCGGCGGGGCAGGCCCAGCGGGTTGTCCTCGCGGAGCTCCGGCGGGAGCAGGACCTCGGGGGTGGTCTGGTAGCTGACCGGGCGCAGCCAGCGCTCGATCGCGGTGGCGCCGACCGAGGTGGAGGTGGAGGTGGTGGCCGGGTAGGGGCCGCCGTGGTGCTGGGCGGGGGCGACGGCGACGCCGGTCGGCCAGCCGTTGACCAGGACGCGGCCGGCCAGCGGGGTGAGCGCGGCCAGGAGTCCGGCGGCGCTGTCGTCGGCCTGCTCCGTGGCGATCTGGAGGGTGGCGGTGAGGTTGCCGGGAAGCCGGGCCAGGACCGCGGTGACCTCGTCCTGGGTGGTGTAGCAGGCCACGACGGTGACCGGGCCGAAGCACTCCTCCAGGAGCGCGTCGTGCGGGCCCTCTGTGGTGAGCAGGGCCGCCGGTACGGTCAGGAAGCCGGCCGCGACGGTGTGCTCGCTGCCCGCGCCCGGGGTGACCGGGGCCTGCACGTCCGGGAGTCCGGCGCGCTCGCGCACTCCGGCGAGGAAGGCATCGCGCATCCGGTGGTCGAGCAGGACGCCCGCCTCGGTGTCGCTGACGGCCTCGGTGAGGGACTTCAGGAGCCGGTCGCCGGTCTCGCCCGCGGGGGCGAGGACGAATCCGGGCTTGGTGCAGAACTGGCCCGCGCCCATGGTCATCGAGCCCGCGAGCCCGGCGCCGATCTGCTCGCCGCGCTCGGCGGCGGCGGCCTCGGTGACGACGACGGGGTTGAGGGAGCCGAGCTCGCCGTGGAAGGGAATGGGGGCGGGCCTGGCCGCCGCCGCGTCGAAGAGGGCGCGGCCGCCGCGCACCGAGCCGGTGAAGCCGGCAGCGCTGACGAGGGGGTGCTTGACCAGTTCGACGCCGGCTTCGAAGCCGTGCACGACGGTGACGACGTCCTCGGGCAGTCCCACCTGGGCTGCGGCCCTGCGCAGTACGGAGGCGCAGAGTTCGGAGGTCGCCGGGTGGTCGGGGTGGGCCTTGACGACGACCGGGCAGCCGGCCGCCAGCGCGCTGGCGGTGTCGCCGCCGGGTACGGAGAACGCGAGCGGGAAGTTGCTCGCCGCGTAGACGGCGACGACGCCGAGCGGGATCTTGTAGCGGCGCAGGTCGGGCCAGGGCGGGGTGCGGGTGGCGTCCTCGTGGTCGATGTGGATGTCGAGGAACGCGCCCTCGTCCACGACCTCGGCGAACGCTCTCAACTGGGCCGCGGTGCGGGCGAGTTCGCCGGTGAGCCTGGCCGGGCCGAGCGCGGTCTCGGCGTCGGCGGCCTCGATGACGTGTTCCCCGGCCTCGGCGAGCAGGTCGGCCGCGGCGCGCAGGAACGCGGCGCGCACGGTGCGGTCGGCGAGCGAGGCGCGGACGGCGTGGGCAGCCCGGACCGCCCGGTCGACCTCCTCCGCTGTAGCCTCCACCGCAACCTGCTCACGCGGGTTCCCGGTGCGGGGGTCGACGCTCCAGACTGGTGCTGCTGCCACCGTTTTTTCCTTCCGCTCCACTGCCACACATCGGAAGTTGTTCGGTATTCTGAACAAAGTTCCTGATCGTGAATATGAAGCGACTCTATTTCCGGGCGTTCGGTGTTGGCAAGAAGTCGCGGGTTCCGTAAGCGGGCGGGTTCCGTGCGCGGGCAGGTTCATAAGTGGGCAGGTTTCGTAGAGTGGGCTGGAAGGGGCGTAGGGCGATGTCGGTTGCCGAGTCTGGTGGGGCACAGGTCAAGTCCGCGGTGCGGACGGTGGAGCTGCTGGAGTACTTCGCCGGGCGGCCTGGCATGCACTCGCTCGCGGCGGTGCAGGAGGCCGTCGGATATCCCAAGTCCAGCCTCTACATGCTGCTGCGGACCCTGGTCGAGCTGGGCTGGGTGGAGACGGACGCGACCGGGACGCGCTACGGGATCGGCGTACGGGCGCTGCTGGTCGGCACCTCGTACATCGACGGCGACGAGGTCGTCGCGGCCTCCCGCCCCACCCTGGACCGGCTCTCCGACGACACCACCGAGACCATCCACCTGGCCCGTCTCGACGGGACGAACGTGGTGTACCTCGCCACCCGGCAGTCCCAGCACTATCTGCGCCCCTTCACCCGGGTCGGCCGCCGGCTGCCCGCGCACTCCACCTCGCTCGGCAAGGCCCTGCTGGCCACCCACAGCGACGAGCAGGTGCGCAAGATGCTGCCCGAGACGCTGCCGGCGCTGACCGAGCACACGCTGACCGACCGGGAGAAGCTCATCGAGGAGCTGCACCTGATCCGCGAGCAGGGATACGCGGTGGACCGCGAGGAGAACACCCTGGGACTGCGCTGCTTCGGCGTCGCGATCCCGTACCGCACCCCGGCGCGCGACGCGATCAGCTGCTCGGTGCCGGTCGCCCGGCTCACGCCCGCGCACGAACAGACCGTCAAGGACGCGCTGTTCGACGCGCGCGACCGGCTCACCCTCGCGACCCGGAGGCTCTGACCGTGGACGTCACACTGCGCCCGGTGCGGGACGGCGATCTGCCGCTGTTCTTCGACTGGATGTCCGACCCGGTGGCGGTCCACGCCGCCGCGTTCACCAGCGAGGACCCCACGGACCGGCACGCGTTCGACGCCCACTGGGCACGGATCCTGGCCGACCCGTCGGTCGTGATGTGCAGCGTCCTCTCCGACGGGGTGGTGGTCGGCAACGCCGGGGTCTACGGACCGCCGGACGACCGTGACGTCACCTACTGGATCGACCGGGCGCGATGGGGCCAGGGGCTGGCCACCGCGGCGCTGCGGGCGCTGCTGGTCCGCGTACCGGAGCGTCCGCTGTACGCGCGCGCCGCGGCGGACAACGCGGGGTCGCGGCGGGTGCTGGAGAAGTGCGGGTTCACCGTGACGGGCAAGGACCGCGGCTACGCGAACGCCCGCGGCGAGGAAACGGCCGAGCTGCTGTTCACCCTGCCCGAATGAGCGGCGGGTGATCCGCCTCCCCCGCGCGGGGGAGGCGGATCACCGTCCGGTATGAGGTGCGCGAGCCGCCCGCGCGGGAGCGTGGACGGCATGACACAGACACCGCTCGCAGCGGCTCCCGCGCCGGCGGCCGCCCCGGTAAATCCGCGGACGCGCACCGTGCTGCGCGCCCTCGCGATCGTCGCCTGCCTGCCCTACATCGTGCTCAAGGCCGCCTGGGTCTCGGGCAGTCACCTCGGCATCCCCGACGGCAGCTCGCTGCTCGACCACCGCACCACGATGATCGTCGCCAACAGCTGTTCGGTCCTGATGGACGGTGCGGTCGTGGTCATCGCCCTGCTGCTCACCCAGGCCTGGGGCCGGCGCGTGACCACCTGGCTGCTCGTTCTGCCGATGTGGGTGGCAACAGGTCTGCTGCTGCCCATCATGGCCGGCTATCCGCTCCAGCTGCTGGTCCAGGCCCTGGGCGGCGAGATCACCAGCAGCGCCGAATCCGCCCGGCCCTTCCTCGACCAGTGGGTCTTCGCCGTCGTCTACACCGGCTTCATCGTCCAGGGCCTGGCCCTGGGGACTCTCTTCGCCCTCTACGCGAAGGACCGCTGGGGCCACCTCTGGCAGGGCGCCCTGCGTGATCTGCCCACAAGCCCAACGGCTCCCGCCCTGCGGGCCTGCGCCGTCGCGGCCTCGCTGATCGCGCTGATCCCCGGCACCATGCATCTGCTCTGGGCCGCCGGATCGACCGCCGGGCTCAACGAGACCCTGATCGCGGAGAGCAACAGCGGCTCCCACGTCGTGGACGCGGTCGACGTCGTGTTCACCGCCGCCGCCGTCGCCGGGGTCCTGCTCCTCGCCTTCCGGCGGAACTCCGCGCTGCCGCTGCGGGTACCGCTCGCCCTGGCCTGGGGCGGCTCCGGCGCGGTGGGCTGCTGGGGCGGCTGGATGGGCCTCGCCGCGCTGAGCAGCGTCGACGACATAGCCCATCGGCCCACCGCGGCCGTGGTGCTGACCTACGCTGTGCAGATGCTGGTCGGAACGCTGGTAGTGGCCATGGGCGCGTACTTTCTGACCGAGCGCGCGGCCGGTGCGCGACCGCCGTCCGGTCTCCGGGCGTGAGGCCGCTGCTCGGGCGGCGGGCCCGGCTGCGCTGGCTCCATCTGATCATCGGCGGCGCCCTGTTGATGCCGTACTTCCTGGTGGGCACGGTGATCGTCGGCTCGTTCCGGGCGGGCGCCAATGTGTTCAGCTCGCCGGTGGACCAGCTGACCGCGTTCGCCTTCGCGCTGCCGATGGCCGCGCTCACCGCGCTCTTCCCGCTCGCCCGGCCGCTGTCGGCGTCCGCCGCCCGCGCCCTGTGCGGCCTGCCGTCGGACCGGCCGCTCGCGGACGGGCCGGCCAGGACCCAGCAGGCCAGGGTCCGCGCGGCGCTCTGGTACACCCTGCACGTGGCGCTCGGCGGCATCGTCAGCGGCATGACGCTGGCGCTGACCCCCTTCGCGGTGGGCGTGACGCTGCTGCCGTTCTTCGCGGCCGTCCGCGACTCCCCGGTGATCGACGTGCCGGAGGCGCTGGACGGGCCGTGGCTCCCGGTCCTGGCGCCGCTCGCCGGGATCGCGATGCTGGTGGCGATGGCGGGCTGCGTGGCGGCGGCCGGGGCGCTGCTGGCGAACCGGGCACCGGTACTGCTGGGGCCGACCCCGGACGACCGGCTGGCCGCCGCCGAGCGCCGGGCGGCCGCACTCGCGGTACGCAACCGGCTGGCCCGGGAACTGCACGACTGCGTCGGCCACGCGCTCAGCGCCGTCACCCTCCAGGCCGGCGCCGCCCGCAGGGTGCTGGACAGCGACCCGGAGTTCGTCCGCGAGGCGCTGACCGCGATCGAGGAGACGACGCGGCGCACGGTCGACGAACTCGACTCGGTGCTCGGGCTGCTGCGGCAGGCCGCCGACGGCACCGGCGGTCCGGCCGACGGCCCAGGGCTCGACGCGCTGGACGGGCTGCTGGCACGTTGCGGGGTGCCCGTCGCGTACACCGCCGAGGGCGACCGGGGCCCGGTGCCCGAGGCCGTGGCGCACGAGGCGTACCGGATCGTGCAGGAGGGGCTGAGCAACGCGCTGCGGCACGGCGGGCGCGGTGCGCCGGTACGGTTGCGGATCACCGTGGGCGCGGAGGAACTGGAGATCGTCATGGACAGCCCGCTGCCCGGACGGCCGTCCCCGGCACGCCCCCGCGGCGGCCGAGGGCTGCGCGGCGTCCACGAGCGCGCCGTACTGCTCGGCGGCCGGGCCGGAGCCGGGCCGCACGAGGGCCGGTGGCGGCTGACCGCCTGCCTCCCCCTGCGCGCCCGGGAGCGGCCATGAGTACGCCGGTCCGGATCGTCGTGGCCGACGACGAGCGCATGGTCCGCACCGCCCTGCGGGTCATCCTGGACGCCGAGGCCGGACTGGAGGTCGTGGGCGAGGCCGCGACCGGCGCCGAGGCGGTCTCGGTGGTGCGGGAACTGCGCCCCGACGTGGTGCTGATGGACGTGCGGATGCCGGAGACCGACGGCATCCGGGCCACCGAACGGATCCTGGCCCTGGTCGACCCCGCGCCCCGCGTCGTCGTCGTCACCACCTTCGAGCACGACGCCTACGTGTACGAGGCGCTGCGCGCCGGGGCCGCCGGCTTCCTCCTCAAGCGGGCGGCGGCCGAGGACCTCGTGCAGGCGGTGCGGCTGGTGGCCCGCAGCGACTCGTTGCTCTTCCCCGCCGCGGTGCGGGCCCTGGCGGCCGAGTACGGGCGGGGCCGGCCCGCCGCCGCGCCCGCCTGGGTGGCCCGGCTCACCGACCGGGAGGCGGACGTCCTGCGGCTGATGGCGGCGGGTCTCACCAACGCGGAGATCGCCGTCCGGCTGGGCGTGGGCGCGGCGACGGCGAAGACCCATGTGGCGGGCGTCCTCGCGAAGACCGGCGCCCGGGACCGTACCCAGGCGGTCATCGCCGCTTACGAGTCGGGGTTCATCGCGCCGGGCGGGGGCGGTGCCGGGCGGGGGCGGCGCCGGGCGGGGGCGGCGCCGGGCGGGGGCGGCGCCGGTGAGCGCGACGATGAGTAATGGGTGAGAAGCGGCACAACCGGGAACGCCGTACCGCGCCCCGCACGTCCCCTGTATGGGATGAACAAGACCATAAGGCGCGCCTCGGTCTTCTGCCTGCTGCTGGTCCTCGCCCTGCTGGGGCGGGCGACATGGGTGCAGGCGTACCAGGCACGGGCGCTCGCAGACGACGACCACAACCGGCGGAACACCATCGCGCAGTACGCGCAGCCGCTCGGTGACATCATCGTGGCCGGCTCGCCGGTCACCGGATCGAAGAGGACGAAGGGCAGTGATCTCGCGTACAAGCGCACCTACAAGCAGGGCGACCTCTACGCCGCCGTCACCGGGTACAGCTCGCAGGCCTACGGCTCCACCCAGCTCGAAGGGATCTACAGCCATGTGCTGGACGGCACCGACGACCGGCTGAAGAACCCGCTGAACGTGGTGACGGGCGAGAAGACCGCCCCGGGCAGTGTGCTGACCACGATCGACCCGGACGTGCAGAAGGCGGCGTCCGACGCCCTCGGTGACGACAAGGGCGCGGCCGTGGCGATCGACCCGAAGAGCGGGCAGATCCTGGGGATGGTCTCCTCGCCGTCCTACGACCCGTCCGACATCAGTGGGACGACGGACGGCGACACCTGGAAGAAGCTGCTCGCGGACCCGGACAAGCCGATGGTCAACCGTGCGCTGCGGCAGCCGCTGGCACCCGGTTCGACGTTCAAGCTGGTGGTGGCGTCCGCCGCGCTGGAGAACGGGCTGTACAGCTCGGTCGACGAGGCCACCAAGAGCCCGGTGCCGTACACGCTGCCCGGCACCAGCACCCCGCTGAAGAACGAGAGCGCCTCCGCACCCTGCGAGAACGCGACGCTGCGCGTGGCGCTCCAGTACTCGTGCAACAACGTCTTCGGCAAGGTCGCCGCCGACCTGGGCCAGGACAAGGTGCGGGCGATGGCCGAGAAGTTCGGCTTCAACACGGAGGACCTCGACGTGCCGGTCAGGGCGTACGAGAGCGTCTACCCGGCGAAGATGGACGACGCGCAGACGGCGCTGTCGGGCATCGGCCAGTTCGAGGTCACCGCGACCCCGCTGCAGATGGCGATGGTCTCCTCGGCCCTCGCCAACGGCGGTGAGCTGGCGGCGCCGCACATGGTCTCCAAGGTGACGGACTCCAAGGGCGGCACGCTGGAGGACTTCGCCGACGGCGACATGAAGCGCATCGTCTCCGAGTCCACCGCCAAGCAGCTGCGCAGCGCGATGGTGACCGTCGTGGAGCAGGGCACCGGCACCAACGCCCGGATCGGCGGCGCGGAGGTCGGCGGCAAGACGGGTACGGCGGAGAACGGTGTGGGCAACAGCAACACCCCGTACGCCTGGTTCACCTCGTACGCCAAGGACAGGTCGAGCGGTCAGGAGGTCGCGGTCGCCGTGATCGTGGAGGACTCCGGTTCGGCGGCCTCCGAGGTCAGCGGCAACGGCCTCGCGGCCCCGATCGCGCAGAAGATGATGAAGGCCGCGCTCCAGCGGTGACCGGCACGGCATGACGCCCCGGTATCCCGTTGGCGGATTCTTGGGGTCCTCGCAACACCTGATGGCTTATGTGGCCGTCAGTAGATCACGCAGGCGCTCGGCTGGGGTTTTCCAGCCGAGCGTTT
>NZ_JBICXG010000059.1:0-9061 GCF_043200175.1 Streptomyces sp. NPDC048462 | reverse complement strand
AACTCAGGCGGGTAGTTCTTCATGACCACGAGATGTCCGTTCTCAGATCCGCAGGATCCAGTGTCTCGTGTGTCCAACATCAGGGGTCAAGGCCCGTCCAGGTCGAGGCGGCAGACCCCTTTGGCGATCAGCCGTTCATGCCGGGCGACTTCCTCGCGGCCGTCATGGACCACCAGCTCGGCGGCATGCAGCATCGCGCGGACCGTCCGGCCGATCAGCCGCACCGGCACCGAGTAGCGGTTGGTGCGGACGCTGATCCGGCTGTAGCGGTCGACCCGCAAGGTGAAGAGCCGGCCCGTCTCGAACGGCTCGTCCGGCAGCGGCGCCAGAAGCGGTTGCTCGCCTGCGAAGTACTCGCAGATCGTGCGGGGCCGGGACCGGATCCGCCGGGCATCATCCGCCTCGTCCCATCGCTCGATCATGGCGTTGAGCTTGGCGAGCGTGTCGACTTCCGGGACAGGGACGAGGCGGATGCGCCGGAACCAGCCGATCTGCCCCTCGACTCCGCCCCTTCTCATGGGCGCCGCAGATTCCTGGCTGGCAGTAAAGAGCTTGCAGGCCGCAGTGCGAGCGGAAGGCAGTCCACCGCTCAGCTTCCACCTGCTGTCTGGAGAAGCCCAGCACCTGGGCGACAGCGGCCCTAAGGTTGTCGTAGCGGACCTTCGAGGTCGGCACTCCGCCCAGCACGTTGAGAGCGTGGACGTGGCCCTCGAAGAATGCCTCCTGCCCAGCCGGCGCGAAGATCCGGTGCACGGACTTGCCCGAGTAGGACAGGCGGAACGCGAACAGGTAGCAGGTGACCAGTTCGCCGGCCAGCCGCACTGTCACGTCGCCGAAGTCGACTTCCGCCTCGGCTCCGGGTTTGTGGGTCTGCGGGACGAACGCCTCCACCACGAGCAATGCTCAAGACCTGTGGATCGGCCTCGGGGTGAACGCGAAGGGCGTACCTTCCCGAGCGATCGATTGATGGTCATCGAGTAGGCCGGTGCTGCGAACACCGGTCGGGAAGGTACGCCCGTGCTCAGCGTAGTCAACGCCGACGGCTCCACCGCCAACGGCTCCTCGCTCATCGACGAGATCGTCCGGAACGGCGCGAGGCGACTGCTCGCGGCTGCCCTTGAAGCCGAAGTTGACTTCTATATAGCCGAGTTGGCCGACGAGAAGGATGAACGTGGGCGGCGGCTCGTGGTCCGCAACGGCCACCACCAGCCCCGGGAGGTGACCACCGCCGCCGGCACCGTCGAAGTGAGGGCTCCACGCGTCAACGACAAGCGCATCGGCGCGACCGGTGAGCGCAAGCGGTTCTCCTCGGCGATCCTGCCGCCCTAGGCCCGCAAGTCCCCGAAGATCAGCGAGGTACTGCCCCTGCTCTATCTCCACGGCCTGTCCAGCGGGGACTTCGTGCCCGCGCTTGAGCAGTTCCTGGGCTCCTCGGTGGGCCTATCCCCGGCCACCGTGACCCGGCTGACCGCCCAGTGGCAAGCCGACCACAAGGCGTTCGGCGAGCGCGATCTGTCCGCCACGGACTACGTCTACGTGTGGGCCGACGGCATTCACCTGCGCATCCGTCTGGAAGAGGCGAAAGCCGCCGTCCTGGTGGTCATGGGCGTGCGGGCGGACGGCACCAAGGAAGTGATTGCGATGGCGGACGGCTACCGCGAATCATCGGAGTCCTGGGCGAGTCTGCTGCGGGACTGCCAGCGCCGGGGCATGCGTGCGCCGGTCCTGGCCGTCGGCGACGGCGCCCTCGGCTTCTGGAACGCGGTCAACGAGGTCTTCCCCGAAACCCGTCACCAGAGGTGCTGGGTTCACAGAACGGCCAACTGCCGCGACGGCCTGCCGAAGTCGGCCCAGCCCGCGGCGAAGAAGGCCATCCAGGACATCTACAACGCCGAAGACAAGGAGCACGCGGCTGCCGCGGTCAAGGTGTTCGCCCAGCAGTACGGCGCGAAGTTCCCCAATGCCGTCAAGAAGATCGTCGATGACGAGGACGAGCTGCTGGCGTTCTACGACTTCCCCGCCGAGCACTGGATCCACTTGCGTACCACGAACCCCATCGAGTCGACCTTCGCGACCGTTCGACTGCGGACCAAGGTCACCAAGGGTGCTGGCTCCTGCGCGGCTGCCCTGGCCATGGTGTTCAAGCTCGTCGAGTCCGCCCAGGAACGCTGGCGCGCGGTCAATGCGCCGCACCTGGTCGCCCTCGTGCGAGCCGGAGCCCGATTCAAGCGCGGCGTCCTCGTCGAACGGGAGGACGCCAGCGCGGCCTGAGTATCGTCCCGATCGCGGAATTCGACAGCCGCACGTTCGTGCCCGGCTTCACACCGAGGGTGCACCTCGTCCGAGCAACTTGCTGAGCTCGTGGGCCAGGGCGACTGAGGCGTCGATCTCGGCCTTGCGGATGGACACGCTCTCCACGAGGAAGCCGAACGGCATGCCGAGCTTGCGGCAGAAGGCGATCAGGTCCCGGGCGTTCGCCAAGCAGTGCTGGTATGACTCGGCCAGGGTGTCGTCCGCATGGCGCAGGGAGTTCTCCAGCCAGCGCGGGACGTCGACGCCGAGCCATTGGAGGAACGCCAGTGTCTTCACCGAGCCGCACACCGAGAGCGTGAACAGGACGGGCCTCGGTTCGAGGTCCCGCTCGCGGCAGGCATAGTAGTAGTCGGAGACCATGCTTTTCGCCGCGTCGCCGCTGTAGACGACCTGCGAGATGAAGTACGCGCATCCGGCCACCTGCTTAGCGACGAGCCGCAGATGCTCCTCGGGGCGTTCAGTGATGGCCACGCCACCGAGCAGCAGGTCTGGGCGGACATCGCGGCGCAGATCCTGCGCCTCGGACAGGCCGGTCCGCACCGCCTTCCCCTTCGAGGACGCGCCGACGAAGACGCCGAGCAGCCGGTCGGCGTCGGCCGTCCGCAGCCAGGTCCGCAGCTCCGTCTGGGAGTACTTGCCGACGCACCGGTAGACGACCACCGGGCGGTTCCACTTGCCTAGATAGTCCGCGTGGTACACGGCAGGGTCGATGGTCGGCAGATACGGAAACGGCCGCTGCGCCGGATTACGGTCGCTCTCATCGTCGATGTCGTACAGCGCCAGACCATCGACATCGAGGGACTCCAACCGTGCCAGGGTGGCTGCGGTGATCTCCCGGATCCGCTCGGGAGTGTTGCTCAGGCGGGGCGGCGTGATGCCGAACAACAGGACACCGCTGTCGGCATCGGCCACCCGGCTTCGTAGATCTGTGCCGTCGCTCTGGTTCGCCATGACGCGGAAGTTAGCAGCTCATCCGCCATACGGCAGGCGAACACCACCCTGTGAGACCGGACTCGGTTCTGAACCACCTGACGTCCGGCCGCGCGGACCAGATCCACAGGATTTGACAATTTCTCCTCCACCACGCCCCGGTCGGCCTCGATCCGGATCTCCTCACGGCGCGTGGCCACGTAGCCGCGGACCATCTGGTACGAGATCTCGTCCGCGTCGTGCTCGTCCAGCAGCCGCTCGAAGATCCGCTTGACCGTGTGCCGCTCCTTGCGCGGCGCATCAAGGTCCGCCCGCAGCATCTCGTCGATCAACGGCTTGAACGGATCCAGCCGGGTCGCCCTCGGCGGAAGCGGCTTCCGCGGCTCCGACCAGGCTGACGCCAAGCCTTCTGCACCGTTAGGAACCCGACGCCGTACTTCCGTTGAAGAGCGCGGTTCGACAACCCCTGACGCGAGTCACGGCGGATCGCCGCGTACAGATCGACCTTGGACTTCGGCAGCACCCCGGGCCCCCTCATCGTGCAGAGCACAACCATGGTCCCGAAGCAAGCATCCAGGTGCTCTCAAGACTCGGCGACATCACTCTCACAGGGAATCGGGTGCTCTCGCCGCCGACCAACATGCGCTCTCGCTACTGGGTTCTGGCACACATTCCGTGAGGACGATCACCGGCGTTCTGCCACGGTGACATCGCGTCATCTGGGACCGTGGTGCGGTGTGATGACCTCGTAGGGATGCTTTTTCCGCAGTTCAGGGCGGTTCTGGTGGAGCGGGTGTTCACGGAGTGCGGCGTGGTGCACATCGTTGCGAGAACCTTCGATGGCACGGCTTCGTGCCCGGATTGCGAGCTTCCGTCGAGTCATGTGCACAGCTGCTACGAACGCCGGCTGGCCGACACTCCCGTCGGTGACCAGCCGGTGGTGATCGCGCTGACCGTGCGGCGGCTGTACTGCGATAACGCCTTGTGCGGGCGTCGTACGTTCGTTGAGCAGGTCGCGGGTCTGACGTTCAGGTACGGGAGATGGACTCCGGCCTCGCGCCGCGTCCTTACGGTCGTTGCGGTTGCCCTCGCAGGCCGGGCCGGGGCCCGTCTGGCAGCAGTCCTGCGGACGAGGGCGAGCCGGACAACGCTGCTGCGGGCGATCATGGCCGTGCCTGATCCGCTCTGGGGCCGTTCCCAAGGTCCTGGGTGTCGATGACTTCGCCCCCCGTCGTGGGCACCACTACGGCACTGTCCTCATCGACTGCGAGACCGGCCGGCCTCTCGACCTGCTGCCGGGCCGAGCCGCCTCCACCCTCGCGGGCTGGCTGCGCGAGCATCCTGGCGCCCAGATCATCTGTCGTGACCGGGCCGGCTCCTACGCCGACGGCGCCCGGACCGGTGCACCGAACGCGATCCAAGTGGCCGACCGCTTCCACCTCTGGCAGAACCTCGGCACCGCCGTCGAAGCCACCGTCAGACTCCACAGCACGTGCCTCAAGACGGCTTTCACCAGCTCAGATGGCCCTACGAGCGATGGCGACGGCGCGGATGCAACGAAGACGATGTCGCCGATCGAAGCTCGCATCCGAGAGCGGCACGCGACCATCCACGCCCTGCTGGCCCAGGGGCACGGGATCAGGGAGATCGCCAGGGAACTGCACATGGGCGGGAACACCGTCCGCCGGAACGCCCGCGCGGCAGTCCCCGAACAGCTGCTGACCGGAAGGCACCAGCCCCGGGCCAGCCAGCTCGACCCCTACAAGGCCCACCTGGACAAACGCTGGGCCGAAGGACACACAAACGCCATCCAACTGCTCGCCGAGCTCCAGATCCTCGGCTACCGCGGGAGCTACCAGATCATCAGCGACTATCTGCGACCGAGGCGCCGCCAACGCATCCGCGTTGTCCCACCCGCACCACCAGGAATCCGCCGGATCACCGGCTGGATGATGCGGCACCCCGAGAACCTGGCCGACGGAGAACGCCAACAGTTCGCCGCCCTACTTGCCCACTGCCCTGAACTGAAGGCCCTCCACGAGCACGCCCGGGGCTTCGCAGAGATCCTTCAAACCCGCTCCGGTCAGCACCTCAAAGACTGGATCACCGCCGTCCGCACCGCGGACCTGCCCCGTCTGCATGCCTTCGCCACCGGTCTGGAGAAGGACTGGGGTGCCGTGCTCCATGGCCTGAGCACACGCTGGAACTCCGGCCCCGTCGAGGGCCGCGTAAATCACATCAAGATGGTCAAACGCCAGATGTTCGGACGCGCCAAGCTCCCCCTGCTCCGCAAACGCGTCCTTCTCACAGCCGCAGCAAACTGGTGACCCGGAGCCAGGACTGTCAGACCGCTGCGGCATGCTCGCCAGCATGAACGAAGACGCCTTCTGGCAGCTCATCGAGGACTGCAGGCCCACGGAACCTGACCCGGACGCCGAACTCCTTGCAGCCACGCTCACCGAGCGGCTTGCCCAGTCCCCGTTGTCGCTGGTCATCGGCTTTGCCGAACAACTGTCATGGGCGCTCTACCGGCTGGACCGCAAGGAGTACGGACACGACCTGTCCGCTGACGCCTTCCTCTACACCCGTACCGCGGTCGTCGCCGCCGGCCGCACCGAGTTCGACAGCGTCCTCCAAGACCCTTCGGTCTTCACTCCTTACGCCACCGACCTCATCTGGGCCGAGCCCCTGCTCTACACACCGGACCGGGCATACAAGCGCATCACCGGGAAGGAGTGGGACCGCGATACCCGCTACTCCTACGAATCCTGCTCTAACACCGAGGGCTGGGCTGATTGAACGCCATGGCCCGCGGGTGGCGATGAACGCCAGCGTCGTTGATCGTCCTCACGGAATGTGTGCCAGAACCCGCTACTGACGTACAAAGCCATGGCGTGGAACCCCTCCGTGATGGGCCACGTCTTCTCTGCTGAAGATCATGGTCATAGGAGAGGACACAAGGTGAGTGACCGCGAGCGAGGCCAGGACACCGAACCTGCGCCCACCGGAGACGCTTCCTGGTGGGCCGGGCTGAGGCTGACCGGAGGAGTGGTCCTCGCCGTGAGCGGGATAGGTCTGCTGCTGTGGCTGATCCTGCGCGGAGGCGCGGCTGACAACGACTGGTCCCGTTACTACGGGGCCGGCAAGATCCTGGCCATCGGATGCGTCATTGTCGGCACGACGGCCCTGGCCCGCCGCCGTGGCTAAAGACGGTGTTGGAAAGGCGGACGAGTGCGCCACCAAACTCCTGCGCGCTCCGCTCGTCCACCCCACGTGTTCCCTTCGCAGCCGATGGGCGGAGTCGAGGGGGAGCCTGCGTCGCGCACTCCGACCGCCCAGTGCAAGTAGCCGCCGGGGTTCCCGAAGTAGCGTTGTTCGGCGTAGCTGAACCGGCGGGCCCCCAGCGCGTGCCACGGCCCAGCGCCATCCAGGCCGGGGCTGGGCAGAGAGGCCAGTGATGTCCTGCCCAGCGTGATCCGGTACGGCCCGACGGCTACCCGTGGGCGGAAGAGACGGCTGCGTGTGGTGAGGGAGTACATCAGCACTTCGTCGTGGTCGTCGCACCAGGTGACGAGGTAACGACCTTGGGGGCAATTGAGGCCGGGGCAGGTTGGCTTGGGGATTCGGCTGATGGATGAGTCAGCAGGTGGTGGTGCGGACGGGCACGAGGGCGGTGCTGGTCCTGCGGCGGGTGGGTCGCCTGGCGGAGCGGTCGGAGACGAGCGAGGCGATTGCGGCTTGGGCTTCTCCGTAGGTTTCGCGGCGTCCGGTGTATCGCTGGAGCGGGCGCCACTTCTTCAGCTCGGCGTTGGTGTGTTCGATGCAGATCCTCGCCGAGGACTGCCGTCGCTTGGCCTCCCGCCAGGCCCGGTGTTCGCTGTCACAGGCATCGTCGCCGGGCTTCTTCGGCCGGCGCGCTGATCTGGTCGGAGAACTCGCCTGCTAGCCCACGGTAGCCGTCGTCGACCTTGGCCTTGACCTGCGGGCGGAGCCGGAACTGTTCGGCGATGCCCTCGGTGCGCACGGCCGTCTGGTCGTGCATCCGGCCGGGCCTGACCACGCCGGAGAACAGGGTGCGGCCCTGGCCGTCGCTGAAGCTGGTGGTCTTCATCGTGTTCTGCTTCTTCTTGCCCGAGATGAACGCCTTCCGGCCGGGCCGGTGAGCCTGGGGCCGGCGTACCTGGGTCTCGGTGCCGTCGATGCGTAGCTCGATGTTCTCGGCCGCAGCGTAGGCGAACAGGTCCTCCAGGGTGTGGATCCGGATGCCGGACCGGTCGGGGACAGCGAAGCCGCGGGCCGCGAGCAGGGGCCGTATCTCCCGCACAGCCGCCGAGACAGTGGAGCGGTCCACCCCGTACAGCTCCGCCAACGCGGCTGCGGCAGCTGGTGACGCGGGCAGATCAGGGTGACCAGCAGCCGGTCGGTGAACACCAGCTTCACCTTGCGTCCCGCCCCGGCCAGACGCTTCCGAAGACCCCCACGCCGCTCGGCCCGGTCCGATTCCCGCCCCGCCTGCCAGCTTCGCGCCAACTCGACAACCAGCTCGGCGGAGTGTTGGTGTGCCACACCAGTGAAGGCAGGATGGGACAGGGCGGCACGATCCAGGGCAACAGTCACGTCTCCCGATCATGCCGCCCGACCCTGGCTTTGCGTCAGTCCCGCTCAGAAGCCGGGCGATACAAGCTTCAGTCGCAGTCGGACGTAGTCATGGTCCAGCGGTCCTGGACGGCGCGCTCCATCCGGCCGCCACCCGTTTCGGGCGTAGAAGCGCTGCGCACGTGTGTTGGACGCCCAGCATTCCAGCACGCCCTCGGCGCAGCCGGCAGCCGCGGCCAGCCTGACGAACTCCCGGTGCAGGGCCCCACCCACCCCGCGCCCCCAAGAGTGCGCCAGTACCCCAATCTGGTACAGCTCGTAGTACGTTGAGGCGTCCAGGTCTTCGTGGTGCGGTGGCCCGGCAGCCAGTAGTCCGACCACCGTCCCGTCCAAGCTTTCCGCGACCAGCGTGGCGCGCGACGGCGCGGCCAGCACTTGCGCCCAGGCGTCGCGCCGTTCCCTCCATGCACTCGGGTCGGCGAGTTCCTCCTCGGGCATGCCGCCCGCGGTGTAGTACGCGGTCCGCGTCCGGGTGTGCACGTCGGCAAGGACGTCGGCGTCCTCGGCGGTCGCCTCACGCAATCGCAAACCTGGATCCATGCCCCTCTGGACGCCTGCACCCACCCGACTGGTTCCCCTATGGGCACCCTCACGACAGCAAGGTCGATCAGAGGATATGACTCACCGTCTCAATTGCCCCCCAGGTCGTAACCGAGCAGGCCCAGCGGCCAGGTCCGCACGTCAGCTCGACATCCTGGAGGACGACACCGGACGCGTCATCCTCAGCGCCCCCGCCGTACATCTGAACACCATGCTTGTGCTCTGGGAATAGATTGGCATAGACCAATTGACAGGTGGCCAGGGGCGGCTGTGACGTCTCGGGAGTTGAGGCCGGCCTCGGATGTTGGCCTTGACGAGACGTCAGAGATGGGCACATAATGTAGCTGAAGCAGTCGAGGGGCGGAAGCTGCGGGAGACTGGCAACGAGGACCAGGATCACGAGAAGCACATCGTTTCAGTGCTTTGAACAGCAGAAACAGACGGGAAATCCACCTCTTCCCGTAGCCAGCCAAAGGCAGGCCGGAGGCCGGCCCTACGGGCCGAAGGCCCGGCATCGTCACCGAAGGTGATGATGCCTTAGGACGCCGAAGGCGGCCAGGGTGCGGAGCACCCTGCATCTTGACGGCCCGTAGGGCCGTCGCGTCGTGTCTCCGGAGGAGAC
>NZ_JBICXG010000058.1:0-12278 GCF_043200175.1 Streptomyces sp. NPDC048462 | reverse complement strand
CCCGGTCGAAGCGGGCCTCGCATTTTCGCTTTCCAGTTCTTCGCTTTCGCGTTTCCCTTTCCGGCGAGTCCGACTCTATCAGATCCTTTCGGGCCTGATTCCCAGTCAGCGGGGCTTGTCTTCCCGGCTGTTGGGCCGTTCCGACGTCTCAAACTCTAGCGGATCTTCCCGGTGACTCATAATCGAGTCCTCGAAATGAATTTCGGCATACCGAAATTCTCCCGGGTGGGAGATCGTACTGAGTTTTGGTTGCCGCATTCGCGGCGGGATCGGTTGCCGTGGAACCGTTCCGGCTCCGTGACAACTCGAAGAACCTTACGGATCGCGGTGGGGCGTGTCAACCCCTCCCCGGGCCGCGCCCGCAACCGGTTTTCAGTCCAGGTCGGTGAGGCGGCCGCCGGCGTCCGGCTGGGCGTGCTCCACCCGGCGCAGCAGCCGGATCAGCATCTCGCCGAGGACCCCGCGCTCGTCGCCCGAGAGGTCCTGGAGCAGGTCCTCCTCGAAGTCGGCGGCCATCCGCATCGCCTCGAGCCACTTGGCCCGGCCCTCGTCCGTCAGCTCGACGATGACGCGGACCCGGTTGTTCTCGTCACGGTCACGGGTGACGAGGCCCTCGCCCGCCATCCGGTCGATGCGGTGCGTCATGGCGGCCGGGGTGAGCCCGAGACGCTTGGCCAGCTCCCCCGGGCCCAGCCGGTACGGGGTGCCGGCCAGCACGAGGGTCTTCAGGACCTCCCACTCGGTGTTGCTGATGCCGAGCGCGGCGACCTGGCGTCCGTACGCCACGTTCATCCGGCGGTTCAGCCGGCCGAGCGCCGAGACGACCTGCTCGACCTGTGGGTCCAGGTCCCGGAACTCGCGCTGGTAGGCGGCGATCTGCTCGTCGAGGCTCGGCTCCTGGAGACCGGGCTCGGTGGTGTCAGACATGGCGCGCAGTATGGCACGCCACCCATGGGCGTCGAAGTCCTTCGATCTGTATTGTTGACGTTCTAACTTTAGTGCTAAAGTCTTCGGGTTCGAGTCGTTCGGATCGCTCGATCACATGGCTTCGAGACCTTGAGGTAGGTGAGTGTGACCAGGGAAATGGGTGCAGCACTGCGGCGGATCCAGCTGGGGAGCGCGCTGAGCGCGTTCGGGCTCGGGTTCACCGTTCCGTATCTGTACGTCTATGTGGCGCAGGTACGGGATCTGGGTGCCGGTACGGCGGGAGTCGTGCTGGCGGTCTTCGCCATGGCGGCGCTCGCCGTCCTGCCGTTCACCGGGCGGGTCATCGACCGGCGCGGGCCGCTGCCCGTGCTGCTCGCCGCCTCGGTCGTCGCTTCCCTGGGCGCCGCCGCCCTCGGCTTCTCCTCACAGGTGACCGCCGCCGTCCTGTCGGCCGCGGTCCTCGGCGCGGGAACGGCCGTCATGCAGCCGGCCCTCGCCACGATGCTCGTCCAGTGCTCCGACACCGGCACCCGCACCCGTGCCTTCGCCATGCAGTTCTTCCTGCAGAACCTGGGCCTGGGCATCGGCGGACTGGTCGGCGGGCAGATCGTCGACACGGAGCGGCCGTCGTCCTTCACCCTGCTGTTCCTGATCGAAGCGGTGATGTTCCTCGTACTCGGCGCCATCACGGCGACCGTGCGGATGCCTCGTACGCCTGCTGTCGTGGCGGGGGTTTCCGGTGCCGGTGACGGCGCGCCGGGCGGCGGGATGCGGGCGATGCTCTCGCACCGGGCCATGGTGCAGCTGTGTGTGCTGGGGTTCGTGGTGTTCTTCGCCTGCTACGGACAGTTCGAGTCCGGGCTCGCGGCGTACGGCACCGAGGCTGCCGGGATCGAGCCCTCCACGCTCGGGATCGCGCTGGCCGCCAACACCGCGGTGATCGTCGTCGCCCAGTTCGTGGTGCTGCGCCTCGTGGAGCGCCGCCGTCGCAGCCGGGTGATCGCCTCGGTCGGTCTGATCTGGGCCTTCGCCTGGATCGTGGCGGGCTACGCCGGACTCGGGCACGGCAGCCAGACCATGGCGACGGCCGCGATGATCTCCACGTACGCGCTGTTCGGGCTCGGTGAGTCGATGCTCTCGCCGACCGTCGCGCCGCTGGTCGCCGACCTGGCGCCGGAGTCGATGGTCGGGCAGTACAACTCGGCCTTCGCCCTGTGCAAGCAGCTGGCGCTGGCGGTCGGTCCCGCCGTCGGCGGCCCCATGGGGGCCTCGCTGCACGGGCCTTACATCGTGACGTTCGTACTGTTCTCGCTCGGGATCACGGTGCTCGCGCTGCGGCTCGGCCGGCGGCTCACCCCCGTACAGGACCAGCCCTCGCTCGCGGCGGTGCCGTCGCGGGTGGTGGCGGTGTCGTTGCCGGAGAGTACGACCGCCGAGGTGCCGGCCCCGGTCGCCGCCGTCCACTGACGGCCGGGGCCGCCCGCCCTGCCGTCTAACGCGGCAGGGCGAACTCGCACCAGACGGCTTTGCCGCCGCCCGGGGTGCGGCGGCTGCCCCAGGACGTGGCGATCGTCGCGACGATGGAGATGCCCCGGCCCGCCTCGTCCGCCGGTTCGGCGCGGCGGCGGCGCGGCAGGTGGTCGTCGCCGTCCGTGACCTCGATGATCAGCCGGCGATCGGTGCGCCGCAGGCCCAGGCGCATCGGCGGTGTGCCGTGCTGGAGCGAGTTGGCGACCAGCTCACCGGCGGCGAGGACGCCCAGGTCGCACAGTTCCACCGGGAACCGCCACGACGTCAGGACGCCCGTCGCGAAGGCGCGGGCACGCGGCGCCGCCTCGATGCCGCCGAGCAGATCGAGCGAGGCGTTGTGGAAGAGCTCCGCGGTCGAGCCGGTGCGGGCGGGGTGCTGGACCACCAGGACCGCCACGTCGTCGTCGTGCTCCGCGGTGATGTTGAGGGAGCGCATCAGGCGGTCGCACACCACCTGCGGTGCGCCCTTCGCGCCGGACAGCGCCCGTTCCAGGGCGGCCACGCCCTCGTCGATGTCCTCGTTGCGGCGCTCGACCAGGCCGTCGGTGTAGAGGACGGCGGTGGAGCCGGGCGGCAGCGCGATCGTGCCGGAGGTGTGGGTCCAGCCACCGGTGCCGAGCGGCGGACCGGTCGGTCCCTCGGCGCGGTGCACCGTGCCGTCCTCGTCGCGCACCAGGATCGGCAGGTGGCCGGCGGAGGCGTAGACGAGCCGGCCCTCGTTGGGATCGTGGACCGCGTACGCGCAGGTGGCGATCTGGCTGGCGTCGATCTCGGCGGCCAGTCCGTCGAGCAGCTGGAGCACCTCGTGCGGTGGAAGGTCGAGGCGGGCGTAGGCCCGGACCGCGGTGCGCAGCTGTCCCATCACCGCGGCGGCGCGCACCCCGCGCCCCATCACGTCCCCGATGACCAGGGCGGTGCGGCCCGCGCCGAGGGTGATGACGTCGTACCAGTCGCCGCCGACCGCCGCGTCCGTGCCGCCGGGCTGGTAGGTGGCGGCGATCCGCAGGTCGTCGGGCTGTTCCAGCTCCTGCGGGAGCAGTGAGCGCTGGAGGGTGACGGCCGTTTCGCGGTGGCGTCGTTCGCTGGTGCGCAGCCGCTCGGCCGCTTCGGCGTGGTCGGTGACATCGGCGGCGTAGACGAGCACTCCGCCCTCGTGCCCCTCGTCCTTGTCGTGCTGAACCGGGGTGCAGGTCACGGTGTACGAGTTGCCGCTGCCCGCCTTGCGGGACTTGACCGTGCGGGGTGTGCCGCTGCGCAGGACCTGGTCCATCAGGGGGAGCAGGCTGAGTTCGGTGAGCTCGGGCATCGCCTCGGCGGCCGGGACACCCGCCGGGCGGGGGCCGAAGGCCGCGGCGTAGGCGTCGTTGACGTACGCGACGCGGTGTTCGGGGCCGTGCACCAGAGCGACGAGGGCGGGCAGCTGGCCGAGGATGTCGCGGGCGGAGAGGTCCTCCAGCGCGGGCGCGGGGGGCCGGGTCGCGGGGCCGTCCGGCTCGCCCTGCGGCGGGCCGGATCCGGTCTCGTCCTGTGCGTACTCGGCGCGGGCCGCCGGTACGGCACTGTGGTCGTCCCGGGCGGCTCGACGCTGCGTACCGGGTAGGCGGGCGCTCCAACGCGTGAAGTTCACGGAATTTCTGGCCTCGTGTGTCGGTCTGGTCCGCTCGGGCGGGCTGCTTCCTCTGCCGGGTCCTGTGCTGCCTGTTCTCCCTGCCGGTCTGTTCCTGCTGCCGGTCCGCTCCCGGCGGTCCGGGGGCCGGACCTGCGGGAGAGCTCAGCCGGAGCCCGTCGCTGCCGTTACTGTCGGTCGCTGCCTGCCGGGTCACTCTGTGCAGATGTGAGCCCACCTATGGTCACACGTCCAGTGTGTCGGACCCTACTGACAGTCGTCGCCGTCGCCCCCGGGCCGCCTTCCTGCGGCGAGTTCGAACTCGGCCCTGGGGTGTTCCAGTGAACCGAGGGAGACGATCTCTCGCTTGAACAGGCCGGCGAGCGTCCATTCGGCGAGCACCCGGGCCTTGCGGTTGAACGTGGGGACCCGGCTCAGGTGGTACACGCGGTGCATCAGCCACGCAGGGTAGCCCTTGAGCCTGCGTCCGTAGACGTGCGCGACGCCCTTGTGGAGGCCGAGCGAGGCGACGGAGCCCGCATAGCTGTGCCGGTACTCCGTGAGCGGTTCGCCGTTCATGGACGCGACGATGTTCTCCGCGAGGACCTTGGCCTGGCGGACCGCGTGCTGCGCGTTGGGGGCGGTCTCCCGTCCGGGCTCCTCGGAGGTCAAGTCGGGGACGGCGGCCGCGTCACCGGCGGCCCAGACGTGCCCGGCCCCTTCGACGGTGAGCTTCGCCGTGCAGATGAGCCTGCCGCGCTCGTTGAGCGGGAGGCCGGTGGCGGCGAGCAGCGGCGCGGGTTTCACGCCGGCCGTCCACACGAGTGTGCGGGTCGGGAAGCGGGAACCGTCGCTGAGCACGGCCACCCGGTCCTCGCAGGAGTCCAGCCGGGTGTCGAGGCGTACGTCGATGTTGCGGCCGCGCAGCTCCCGTACGGCGTACTTGCCCATCGATTCACCGACCTCGGGCAGGATGCGGCCGGTGGCCTCGACGAGGATCCATTTCAGATCCTCGGCCTTGATGTTGTGGTAGTACCGCGCGGTGTAGCGGGCCATGTCCTCCAGCTCGGCCAGCGCCTCCACGCCCGCGTAGCCGCCGCCGACGAAGACGAAGGTGAGGGCGGCGTCGCGGATGGCGGGGTCGCGGGTGGCGGAGGCGATGTCCATCTGCTCGATCACGTGGTTGCGCAGCCCGATGGCCTCCTCGATGGTCTTGAAGCCGAAGCCGTGGTCGGCGAGGCCGGGGACCGGGAGGGTGCGCGATACGGAGCCGGGCGCGATGACGATCTCGTCGTACGGGATCTCGACGGCTCCGGTGCCGTCCTCGCCCGTGGCGAGCGTGGTGACGGTCGCGACGCGCTTGACCGGATCGACGCGTTGCGCCTCACCGATCACGATCGTGCAGTGCGGCAGGACCCTGCGCAGCGGGACGACCACATGGCGCGGTGAGATCGAGCCGGCGGCGGCTTCGGGCAGGAACGGCTGATACGTCATATAAGGATCAGGGGTGACGACGACAATCTCGGCCTCGCCGCTTCTCAGCCGCTGCTTGAGCTTCCGCTGGAGACGCAGCGCGGTGTACATCCCGACGTAGCCGCCACCGATGACGAGAATGCGCACGCCCGGCGGGGGGCCGGGGGGTGTTCCCCCGGAATCTGAAGCCATCACCTCCCCATGACGCAACGCGCTCCGGAGTTTGTCCACAGCCCCGGCAAATTGTGTGACCGGAGCTTCCGAACGGGCCGCTCCGGTTGATCCTTGGGGCAATACGGAAGCCCCGCAGGTCAGGGGTTGCGGTGAGGGGTAGGGACGGAGGACGAATCGGTGATCAACCGGTCCTTGTTCCGATCGGGGGGCGCTCCGGGCGGAACTGCCCCCTTCTGAATTGACCCCGGCTCAACTATGTTCGTGTGTCGTCGGGGTGACGGATGGGACCATCGCTCAACCCGGCAGACACGGCGGGAGTCTCCGGGGGGAGACGTCATAACCGGGGGAAAAGTTATGCATATTCAGGAATCGCATTGGCCAACTGCTGCTGTCGCGTCCGAAGGAAACGGGCGAATCGGCGCAGTCGGTACAGTCAGCGCGGTCGGAACGGTCGGAACGGTGAGCGGAATCGGGTCGTCAGGGACCTCCGTGGCACCGGGAGCGGTGAGCACGCTGAGTGCCGCACTCGGCTCGGGCAGCGTCAATGCCGGAGCGCGAGGCCGCTCGGCCCCGCTGCGGGTCGACGCGCAGCGCAATCTGGAACACGTGCTGCGCGCGGCACGCGAGGTGTTCGGTGAGCTCGGCTACGGCGCTCCGATGGAGGACGTGGCGCGTCGCGCCCGGGTCGGTGTCGGCACGGTGTACCGGCGCTTCCCCAGCAAGGACGTGCTGGTGCGGCGGATAGCCGAGGAGGAGACCTCCCGGCTGACCGACCAGGCCCGGTCCGCGCTGGGGCAGGAGGAGGAGCCGTGGTCGGCGCTGTCGCGCTTCCTGCGGACCTCGGTCGCCTCGGGCGCCGGGCGGCTGCTGCCCCCGCAGATACTGCGGGTCGGCGTGGACAGCGACGACTCGACGGTGGTCGGCGATCCGGGCGCCGCCCGGGACGAGGCGCGGGTGCCGCAGCAGCGGCAGGAGGCCGGCCAGGGCGGGCTGCGGGTCGCGGAGCCTCGGCAGGAGCCGGAGCCGGCGGAGCCGGAGTTCGACGCCGGCAGTGGAGCGGCCGAGCTGCTGGAGGTCGTGGGGCGGCTGGTCGACCGGGCGCGGACGTCGGGTGAGCTGCGCCGCGATGTGACGGTGGCCGATGTGCTGCTGGTCATCGCGACGGCGGCGCCCGCGCTCCCCGACGCGGCTCAGCAGGCGGCGGCTTCGGCCCGGCTGCTGGACATCCTGCTGGAGGGGCTGCGCTCACGGCCTGTGTGAGTACAGCGCTCACGGCGTGTGTGAGTGGCGGGGCGGGTGCGGCCGGGCGGCCGTGGCCGCCCTCTGCCGTCACCTGAGGCATGACCGGGCTCAATGACGCCCGACTGCCGCGTCCGCCCAACCCGCTAACCCTTCCCCGAACTGGTGTCCGCTAGTGCTGATATTCGGGAGAACGCCCCGGATGAGTGGTTGCCAGGGCTGAGGGGTGGCCGCTCCTGCCCTCTGTGGCACGCTTGCCCGGTATTCGGGGTCCGAAAGCGCATACGGGGGCGTCCGCGATGAGCGGTGACGGGCAGCAGGAAGAGTCGTTCGACGGTGTGTCCACCACGGGCGGCGGGAATGGCACGGGCGGCCGGCCGGCCGAGCATGTGCCGAACCAGGCGGGGCCCGGACGCCAGGGCGCCGACGAAGAGGGCGGCGGCACGGTTCTGCCCGGACCCTGGCCCCCCGTTCCGGTCGAGAACCCGGCGCCGTCGGGCTCGGACACGGACCTGGGCCCGGACACCGACACCCGCGCCGACTCCATCGATGGCGCGGCCCCGGCGGCCGCGGTCCCCATGCAGCGGGTGGGCGGCGGCACGAACGCCGCCGATCCCGCCGGACTCGCCCTCTCCGACGCCCAGTTGATCCAGCAGATGCGGGACGGGGACGACCTCGCGTACGACGAGTTGTTCCGCCGGCACTCGGACGCGGTGCGCAGGTACGCGCGCACCTGCTGCCGGGACGCGCACACCGCCGACGACCTGACGGCCGAGGTCTTCGCCCGGACGCTGCAGGCGGTACGGGGCGGCAAGGGGCCCGAGGAGGCAGTGCGCGCCTACCTGATGACAGCGGTCCGGCACGTCGGCGCCGCCTGGACGAGGACCGCCAAGCGGGAGCAGCTGGTCGACGACTTCGCGGCGTTCGCCGCACAGGCGTCACGCTCGTCGGAGGTGTCGGACGCGGACACCCTCGATCTCGGCGCCGACGTGATGGCGATGCACGAGGCCGAGCAGTCGATGGCCATGCAGGCCTTCCGCAGCCTCCCGGAGCGCTGGCAGGCGGTCCTGTGGCACACCACCGTCGAGGAGGAGTCGCCCAGCGACATCGCCCCGCTGTTCGGGCTGACCGCCAACGCCACCTCGGTGCTGGCCAGCCGGGCCCGCGAAGGGCTCAAGCAGGCCTACCTCCAGGCCCATGTGAGCCAGGCGCTCACCTCCGGCGGCGACTGCGCGCGCTACGCCGACCGGCTCGGCGCCTATGCCCGTGGCGGGCTGCGGATCCGGGCCGAGCGCGGCCTGCGCGGGCACCTGGACGAGTGCGCTCAATGCCGCTTGGCCGCCGGTGAACTGGCCCATGTGAACGCCGGGATTCCCGCGCTGCTCCCGGTCGCCGTCATCGGCTGGTTCGCCGCCGGATACGCGGTCAAGGCCGCCGGGATCGTCGCGGGCGGCGCAGCCGGTGCGGCGGGCGCGGGAGCCGCGGCCGCCGCGACCGGCGGGGGTTCGTCCGCGTCATCGGCCGGTGGGGCCGCCGCCTCCGAGGGGCTCGGCGCTCCGGCGAAGGCCGGCATCGCGGCGGCGGTCGCCGTCGCGGCCGCCGCCGGACTGGTGTGGGCACTGGTCGGCGACGACCGGCCTCGGCCCGAGGCGAAGCCGGTGGCCAGGCCGCCGGCCGTGGCGCCCGCGGTGCCGTCGCCCGCACCGCCGAAGCCGAAGCCCACCCCGCCGCCCAAGCCGGCGCCGCCCGTTCCCGCACCGCCGAAGCCGGCGCCCGCCCCTACGCCCACACCCACGCCGCCCGCGAAGCCCACCCCGCCGGCTCCGGCGCCACCGCCGCCCGCCCCGAAGCCCACGCCTACGCCCACTCCGACGCCGACTCCGACCCCGACGCCCCCTCCGCCACCCGCGCCCGCACCGGCGCCGGAGGTCTACCAGGTCAACGAGTTGAACTACAGCCTCCTCGGGGACCACACCGGCCCGGAGGTGGTGCTCGGGGAGAGCAGCTGGGTCTGGCAGCGTTCCGGGATGTCGATCGGCGGCACGCGGTACGACCACGGGGTGACGGTCCACAGCCGCTCGTCGGTCGTCATCGAGCTGAACCGGCGGTGCACCCGTTACGAGGCGATGGTCGGCGTCGACGACCTGACCATGGGCCTCGGGTCCGTGCGCTTCTCCGTGTTCAACGGTGACGGGGCGCGGCTGTGGCAGTCGCCGGTGATGAACGGCGACGATCCGGCCGTGCCGGTCGGCGTCGGTATCGAGGGCCAGGACCGCATCCGGCTCGTCGTGGAGCCGGCCACCCCCTTCGGCGGGGTGGCCCTCGCCAACTGGGCGGAATCCCGCATCAGCTGCCGTTGACCACCGGTCCGCCCGACTCCGGTTCGCCCGGCTCCGACCCGCTCGCCTCCGTACCAGCGATCTCCGTGAGCAGTTCGACGACGTCGTCGAGGGTCAGTGCACGGCCCGCCGCGCGCTCCTTCTCGTAACTCCGCTCCCCCAGCGCCTCGCGGGCCAGCTGCCCGGCCTCGTCGACCGCCGCCTGCTCCACCGCGGTCCTGGGGCCGGAGAGCCGCCAGCTGTCGGCGGCGGCCAGGACGCGCACGGCGGCCGCGTGGTGGCCCAGCTTCGGCAGCACGGTCCCGAGGCCGTCCGCCAGGTATCCGGTGATGACCTCGGCGTACTGCGCGTCCCTCGCCGCGGCCAGGGCCGAGGCCAGCCCGCGCAGAGCTACGGCCGGGCCGCCGCGGGGCTCCGGCTCGTGCGCCGCGATGCGGGCCGACAGCCCGTCCAGAAGTGCGGGCATCTGCGTGGGCGGGTTGCTTTCGTCGTTCCTCCGCTGCGCCGCGGTGAGGCTGCGTCTGGCGGCCTCGATGTCGCCCCGGTCCAGAGCGATGACGGCCCGCAGGTAGTGGACGTACGCGGCCGCCTCGTGCGTCTGGTAGCGGTCGGCCTCGGCCTCCGACCGGTCCAGGCCCCGTTCGGCGGCGGCCACGTCGCCGGTGCGGTAGGAGAGTTCGGCCAGCCGGGCCAGGAGGAACGGGGCCTCGGCGTGGGCCCCGACCTCACGGGCGAGCAGCAGCGCCTCCTCGTACGCCGGACGCGCCTCCTCGTACCGCCCGCGCATCATGCCCGCCTCGGCCGCGGCGCTCTCGACCTGTGCGCGCATCCAGCGGTCCCCGACGCGGCGGCTCAGAACGCGCAGTTCCGCGAGGTCGTCGTCGACTCCCGGCATGCCGCCCGGCATGTCGACGACCATGTGCGTGCGGAACATCAGCGAGACCCCGTACTCCCAGGCGTCGCCGTGGATGCGGGCGTTGTCGACGACCGCGTCGATCTTCCGGCGTACGTCCCGCATGTCCGACGTGCCCAGCGTGATGAACGAGGTCATCGGCCAGAGCAGCCCGGGGAAGCGGGCGGCGTGGGGTCCGGACGACACGAACGCGTCGGCCATCCGTCGCACCAGTCCCTCGTCCGGCCGGCCGTCGCGGTCCGTGTCGGGCGCGCGGCTCTCCGCCTCCAGGAAGAACCGCAGCATGTGCAGATTCATCCAGGGCCAGTAGCGGGGGTCGGTGGCGTCGGCGGGCTCCGGGCCGAACATCAGCGCCCGCGCGGTCCAGCCGAGACCCTCGACGCGGTAGTTGCGCAGCCACCAGAACCAGCCCATGCCCAGCACCAGACGCGCCGCGTCCGACTCCGAGGAACCCGACGGCCGACCGGACCGGCCCGCGGAGGCGGTCGTGCGGTGCAGCGCGGCCCTGATGTTGTCGAGATCCGTCTCCAGGCGCTGGATCCAGGAGAGCTGGTCGGCGGAGCGCAGCTTCGGCTCCGCCTCCTCGACGTAGGCGAGGAAGTACGCGGTGTGCGCCCGCCCCGCCTCGGCCTGGACGTCCGGGGTCTCGGCGCAGCGCTCGATGGCGTACTCGTGGATGGTCTCCAGGAGGCGGTAGCGCATGCCGCCGGCGGCGACCGGGGTGGCGACGACGAGGGACTTGTCGATGAGCGCCCCGATGAGATCCGCGGTGTCGGCGGCGGTGTGCCGGGCGGGACCGGACGCCGTGGTGAGGACCGCCTCGGCGGCGGGCAGGTCCCAGCCGCCCGCGAAGACCGAGACCTGGCGCAGGGCGGTGCGTTCGTCCTCGTCCAGGAGGTCCCAGGACCAGTCGACGACGGCCCGCAGGGTCTGCTGGCGCGGCAGTACGGTGCGGCTGCCGCCGGTCAGCAGGCGGAAGCGGTCATCCAGCCGGCCGGCGATCTGGCGCGGGGTGAGCATCCGGAGCCGGGCGGCGGCCAACTCGATGGCGAGCGGCAGCCCGTCAAGGCGGCGGCAGATCTCGGCAACGGCGTCCGCGTCGTGCGCCGCCTCCCGCTCGGGGTCGAACCCGGGCCGCACGGCACGGGCCCGCTCGGTGAAGAGACGGTGGGCGAGATCGGCCGGGAGCGGGTCCACCGGCCGTACGGATTCGCCGGGCACGCCGAGCGGTTCGCGGCTGGTGGCGAGGATGCGCAGCCGGGGGCAGCGGGTCAGCAGGGTCTCGGCCAGCGCGGCCGCCGCGCCGATGACGTGCTCGCAGTTGTCGAGGATGAGGAGGAAGGGGCGGGATCTGGAGGAGTGCGCGAGATGGTCCGTCAGCAGGTCGACCGGCTCGGTGCGCGGATACGTTCCCTCGTGACCGCTGTCCCGCAGCAGGGCCGTCTCACGGAGCCCGAGCGCGGAGAGCACGGCTCCCGGGACGGCTTCGGGATTCTCCACCGGGGCGAGTTCCGCGAGCCAGACCTCACCGGCTGCGGCACGGCCCCCGTACGCCGCGGACTCCTCGGCCAGCCGGGTCTTCCCCGAGCCTCCCGGACCGGTGAGGGTGACCAGCCGGGAGCGGGTCAGGTCGTCCCGGATGGTGCGGAGTTCGGGCTCGCGCCCGACGAAGGAGGTGAGCCGGGTGCGGAGGTTGCCCCGGTGTTCCGCCGCCTCGGCGCCGGGTGCGGATGGCGCGGGGCTGAGCAGTGCGCGGTGGAGGGCGGTCAGTTCGGGCCCGGGGTCGGTGCCGAGCCCCTCGGCGAGCGCGCGGCGCGCGTCCTCGTACGCGGCGAGCGCGTCGGCCTGCCGGCCCGCCGCGCGCAGGGCGCGGATGAGCTGGGCCCGGAAGCGTTCGTCGTACGGGTGCGCCGCTGTCAGCTCCACCAGCTCGGGGACGAGGGCGGCGGGCGGGGGTGTGGCCGCGGAGGGAGGAGGTGTGGTGGGGGGGGGGGGGGGGGCGGCCCCCCCCCGCCCGGCGGGCGGGCGGGGGGGGGGGGGCCCCGCGCCCCCGCGGGGGGGGGGGGGGGCCGGGCGG
>NZ_JBICXG010000057.1:0-13563 GCF_043200175.1 Streptomyces sp. NPDC048462 | reverse complement strand
GGCGGCCAGCACCAGCCGGCCGTCCACCGCCCGCGGCAGCGGCACCGCCGCCAGGGCCCGCCGCAGCCGGGCCACATCGACCCGGCCTGCGGACAAGGCATCGTAGAGCCCGCCGTGCCCACGACGGTGTTCACCGACCAGCGACAGTTCCACCAGCGACCGGACCGGACCATCCGCGCACAACACCGCGTCCGCGAGTTCGAACAGCGCATCCGCCCGCCTGGTCAGACAGGAATAGAACTCACCCCGGAAGCGTGACAGTCCCGCCAACAGATCCTGCCGGACAACATGATGCGACAGACTCATCCCCACGGCCTTCGTGCTGAGCTTGTGTGTTCCTTGGTCGGATCACATGCTCAGCCGAAGGCCGCCTGCACGTAAGGCAGTTACCAATCCGAGTGATCAAGTACGAGGACTCGTTCGGTCTCCGTGGTTAAAGATCAAGCTAGCCCACCGGGCTGAAGCTTGCGACCCACGGGGCCCCCTGAACTGCACCGGGGGCCTGCGGTATCCGCTGGTGACATCGCTCGCTTCCAGCGGCAGGGGTCAGCGGATCACGCCTTCGCTGCCGAGCACCTCGGCAGGTTGCCCATCGCGTCGGCCCGCGACGACAATTCGCGTCCCCCGGACTGCCCGCCGGTCCGCCGGTCCGCCGGTCCGCCGGTCCGCCGGTCCGCCGGTCCGCCCGCAACGATCGGCCCGCTCCGCGACTACGTGCTCCCGCAGCAGCGCATCGTCGTCTGCCCCAAACAGGACGTCGGATACGGCTTCGGCATGCTGGACGCCCACGCCGGCCCCTCGGTCCTCCAGGTCCCGGACCTGGAGGACCGCCTCTGGGCGGCCCAGCTCGTCGACCAGCACACGGAGGCGTTCGAACGCCCCGGCTCCCGTACGCCGGCAAGCCCGGCCACTGCCTGATCACCCCTCAGGACCGGCCCGGTGAAGTGCTGCCGGAGACCGGCGAGGCCTTCCCCCTCGACACCCGCACCGACTTGGTGGGGCCCCGGCTGTTCAAGGAAGACACCGCCGGGGACCGCGCCGCAGGACGGCCGGCGCCGAGCGCATCAGCATGCGCCCACCCGACGGCTACGACGGCAGGTCCAACCAAGGCCTGACCCGGGATCCGGACGGTTCCCTGAACACCGGAATCCACCGGAATCCGTCGCTCCGCCATGGCGGGCGGCCTGTCCGGGGGTTTGCCAAAGCGTTATCCGTACACCTCTTGAGTCACTCCGGGACGTGCCGCACAGTCATGTATGCGCTTACGGAATGCGCATACATGATGTGTCGGAGGAGCCGCATGACCCGCACCGCCAGGACCGTCCGGTCCGCCGTCACCGCTGCCACGCTGGTGACGACGCTCGCTCTGACCGGCTGCGGAGGCAGCGGTTCCGATCAGGCGAAGGCCGACGCGAAGCAGACCCTCACCGTGTGGGCCATGGGCGAGGAGGGCAACCGGATCCAGACGGTCGCCAAGGAGTTCACCGCGAAGCACCCCAACATCACCGTCAAGGTGACGCCCGTCGGCTGGGACGTCGTACACCAGAAACTGCTGTCCGCCGCTGCGGCCGGGACGCTGCCGGACATGGCCCAGATGGGCTCCACGATGATGGGCGAGTTCATCGAACTCGGCTCGCTTGAGCCGGTGGACACCAAGGTCTTCGACGAGAACGACTTCTTCCCCGCCACCTGGAAGGGCAATGTGGTGGACGGCACCGCCTACGGCGTCCCCTGGTACGCCGACACGCGGGCCCTCTACTACCGCACCGACCTCGCCGAGAAGGCGGGCATCGACAAGGCGCCTGCCACCTGGAAGGACATGCGGGCCCTCGCCGCCGCGTACAAGAACAAGGCCGGGACCGACTGGGGGCTGTCCCTCCAGCCCGGCGGCGCCGGCGCCTGGCAGGGCTGGGCCCCCTTCCTCTTCTCCGCCGGCGGTTCGCTGCTCGGCAAGGACGGCAAACCCGCCCTGGACTCCCCCGAGTCGGTGAAGGCACTGACCGAGTTCCAGCACTACTTCGACGCGGGGCTCGCCAAGAAGAACTTCGTGCCCGGCCAGGACGTCGTGAAGGACTTCGCCGCCGACCGGATGCCGATGTTCGTGTCCGGCCCCTGGATCGTGCAGAACCTCGCGGAGCAGCAGCCCCAGCTGAAGGGCAAGTGGAAGGTCGCGCCGGTCCCGGCCGGCGAGAGCTCCAGCTCCTGGGTGGGCGGCGCCTCGCTGGTGACCTTCAAGGACAGCGGACACAAGGCGGCGGCCCAGGAGTTCACCAAGTTCCTGACCACGCCCGCGATGCAGGCCCACTGGTACGAGACCTCCAAGGCGCTCCCCGCCAGCAAGGCCGCCTGGGACCTGCCCGCCCTGAAGAACGGCGGTGACTCGCTGGCCGTCTTCAAGGAGTCGCTCGCCACCGCGAAGGACATCCCGCCGCTTTCGAAGTGGGAGGAGTTCGCCGCACAGATGGACAGCGCACTGGAGAAGGTCTCGGCGGGGGCAGACCCTGCCGAGACGGCCGCGAAGCTCCAGAAGGACACTGAGGGCCTGGTGGACTGAGCACGACAACGACACATGCGCCAGGTTCACGTGTCCGGTCCATGTGCCTGGTTTACGTGTCCGGTTCGTATGCCCGGTTCACATGTCCGGGCAGGTCGTCAGAGCCGGAAGATGCCGTATCCGAAACCGTCCGCGTGGATGCGGCCGCCGCGCACCGTGACTCCCATGGCCTCCACCGGGGTCGCGGTGTCTGCCGGAGCGGTCGTCTCGGCAGGTTCGCTGCGGGGGTTGATCACCACCAGGTAGCGGCCGCCGCGCACGTGGACCAGCGGGTAGCCGGCGTGCAGGACCTCCGTGCTCCCCGCCGTGCCGAGCTCCGGGGTCTCCTTGCGCAGCGCGATGAGGCGCCGGACCAGGTGCAGCAGCGATCCGGTGTCGGCGCGCTGCCCGGCGACGGTGGGGCGGTCCGGGTCGGGGTCGACGGGCAGGTAGAGAGCTTCGGCGGGGGCGGTGGAGAAGCCCGCGTTGGGCGAGTCGTCCCACTGCATGGGGGTGCGGGAGCCGGCCCGGTTGTAGCGGGGGCCGAGCCGGCTGCCCTCGCGCTCGGGCAGCCCCGGTACGTACCGCATGCCGATCTCGTCACCGTAGTAGATCGCCGGCAGCGTCGGCCAGGTGAGCTGGAACGCGAATGCGGCCGGGAGCTGTTCGGCGGTACGCGGCCCGCAGGCGAGCCGGGAGAAGTCGTGGTTGGCGGTCGGCAGGGAGACGAGTCCGGCATCACCGATGATCTCCGTCGCCCGGCGCCAGCCGTCCAGGAAGGTCTGCGGGGAACCCCGCCCCCCGGCGTCGAAGTAGGGAGCGCGCGGCTCCCACTGTTCGCTGACGGTGCCCTCGAAGTTGTTCCACAGGGAGCGCAGCAGCAGGCCGTCGTTCTCGGCTCCGAACTGCAGGAAGAAGTCCGCGTGGAATCCGGCCGGTACGGAGACCGCCGGGTCGCCCCACTCCGACAGCAGCGCCGCGTGGGGGTGCTCGGCGTCGAGGCGGGCGCGCAGCTCGCGCCAGAGCTTGACCGTCTCGGCGTGGCCCGGGTCGTCCTTGACGAGCGAGGCGGCCATGTCCACGCGGAAGCCGGAGAGGCCCAGCGACAGCCAGTGGCCCATGATCTCGTACAGGGCCTCCCGGTTGGCGCGCGGGCCCTCGGCGTCCACGGACTGCCGCCAGGGCTCGGCCGGGTCCGTGCGTGCGTAGCCGAAGTTGAGGGCGGGCTGCGACTCGAAGAAGTTCGGCAGGTAGAAGCCGGGGCGGGTGCCCGGGGATGCGACGAACCCCTCCGGCCGCCGGTCCGGGCCGGCCCAGATGTATCGATGGTCACCGGAATCGTCCGCCGAGGCGGTGAACCAGGGGTGCCGGTCCGAGGTGTGTCCGGCCACCAGGTCGAGGAGCACCCGGATGCCGCGCCGGCCGGCCGCGTCGACCAGCCTGGCGAGGTCGTCGTTGGTGCCGTAGCGCGGGGCAACCGAGAAGTAGTCGCTGACGTCGTACCCCGCGTCGTCGAACGGCGACGCGAAACACGGGTTGAACCAGACGGTGTTGACGCCCAGCCAGGTGAGATGGTCGAGCCTTGCCTCGATTCCGGCGAAGTCGCCGATGCCGTCGCCGTCGGAGTCGGCGAAGCTCTGCGGGTAGATCTGGTAGAGGACGGCGTCGGCCAGCCACTCGAGGGCGGGGCGGGGCGAGGTCATGGGGCGGGAACCTCCGGGACTGCCCGCGCGAGGTGCACGAGCGCTTGGACGGGGAAGTGATCACTGGGGCAACGGCCGTTTTCGGCGTAGGTGTTGACGCTCGCCGAACGGACGCGGGTGCCGCGCGAGGCCAGGATCCAGTCGATCCGGTCGCCGTCCGGGGCGGATGGCCCGTTGTCATGGAACGTGCCGCGGGCCTCCCCGCGCTCCTCGGCGGCGCCCCAGGTGTCGAGCAGGTCCGCCCCGGAGAGCAGGGTGTCGTACGCGACGCCGCGTTCCGCCGGTGCGTTGAAGTCGCCGGTGACCAGGAGGGGGACGTTCGCGGGCCGGCCGGACAGCCACGTGGTGAGCAGCCGGGCGGAGCGCCTGCGGGCGTCTTCGGCGAGGTGGTCGAAGTGGGTGTTGGCGACGCACAGTTCGCCGCCCGCGACCCGGTCGCGGAAGCGGACCCAGGTGACCATGCGGGGGCAGCCGCCGCCCCAGGTGTTGGAGCCGACGACCTTCGGGGTGTCGGAGAGCCAGAAGTGTCCGTGGGCGAGGGGTTCCAGCCGTCGCCGGTCGTGGAACACGGCCATGTACTCGCCGCGGGCGCCACCTTCGCGCCCCTGACCGGTCCAGCCGTAGTCGGGTCCCAGTCCGGCTTCCAGGTCCTTCACCTGAGCGTGGAGTCCCTCCTGCGTGCCGACCAGGTGGGGCCGCTCCCGGCGCAGCAGTTCCACGGCCGCACCGCGTCGCCGGGACCAGGGGTGCGGAGCACCGTCCCAGTCGACCTGCAGGTTGAACGTCATGACCCGCAGTCCGTGTCCGGTGTCCGTCACTGTGCTGCCTTCCGTGCTGTGCCCGTGCCGCGTCCGTGCTGTGCGGCGGGCGGCTTCGCCGCTCTCTGTATGCGCTTACATGATCAGGAAAACGGTATCTGCACCGCCCGTGATGTGGCAAGACCGGGCGGGAAACCAGGTCGCGACCAGAATGGAAGCCGGTGCGGCCCAGCAAGCAGATCGAGGTGCTCGGCACGCTGGACGGCCGTGTCCACGTACAGCACGCCGGTCAGACAGCCATAAAGCACTCGGCAACCGCTCCGGTGATTGATTCCGCCGGGCGGGTCCGGCTTCGACTCCGGAACGGGCGGATGAAGCGCTGGGCGGACACTGCCCGATTCCTGCGGCGGCACAAAGAGGCTCGACCTCTCGGAACGCGGTCCGATCGAGGCGTGAAGCGGCCTGCGGGCTGCCCCGTAACTGGTCGGTGTCATCGGGCGGCGGCGTGCAGGTCCCGGATGTACCAGTCGAAGCGTGTGCCGTCCTTGCCGTGCGTGGGCGTGCTGGGGGTGAACCCTGCCCGCTGAGCGACTGCGGCAGATGCGGGATTCTCCGGCTCGACCTGGATGACCGCCTCCGCCCCGCCCTCACTCGCCGCGTACTGGGACACCAGGAGGACCGCCCGAGTGGCCAGGCCACGCCCCCGCCAGGACGGGTAGAGGCCATAGGCCACATTCACCTGGCCGGGCGCCAGGCCTTCTCCTTCGAACCGAAGATCGATCGTGCCCGCGAGCACCTCGTCGGCGCCCATCCGGATGCCGAACGCGCGGAGTGGCCCGGCGGTGTCCCACTGCTCCCGGCAGTGCCGGAAGTACGCTTCGACGCCCTCCCGCGTGCCGGGACCACCGTTGAGCCAACGAACGAGTGGCTCGTCCTCCCCCGCGAGGTGCGCATCCGCATCGTCCAGTCGCAGGGGGGACAGAGCGATGATCCCGTCGGACAGCTTCACTTCACGCATCTGGTGATTCTTGACGCCGGAGCTGTGCCGCACCATCGGATTCCGCGCGACATCACGCCGAGCGCCGAGCACCGAGCACCGAGCACCGAGCTCCGAGCCACAGGAAATGGCGCATACCGATGGTTCATCGCGCCGGGCGGAATGTAGCGTCGCGATCATGGAATCGCCGATCGGAACCACCACTGACCAGGCGCCGGCGAACCCGGCCGCGACCGATGACATGCTGGCCACTCAGCCGGTCGGCTACTGGAGCGGGCTGGCCCATACGACCGTCACCCGGCGGCTGCGGGACGCCATGGCCAAGATCGACGCCACGCAGCCGCAGTACTGGGTACTCAACCGCGTGAACGGCGGCCCCACGGCGCCGAACCGTGAGGAGGTCGTTGATCAGCTGACGCACCTTGCCGACGGACCGCACGAGATCGCCAGGGCCGTCGACCAGTCGCTCTGCCGCCAATGGCTCCGGATCGATGACGGGCAGCGCCTGCACCTCACGGACGCCGGGGAGGCCGCCAGAGCGCGGCTCCGTGCGCTGGCGACCGAGGTACGCACCGAAGTTCACCAGGGCATCAGCGACGAGGAGTACGTGGCCGCGCTCAAGGTACTGCGCAAGATGGTGGCCAATGTCGAGGGCGACGGGACTTCCGGTATTCCGTTCTGATGTCGCTATCTCGTGCCGCGCTTGCCCGGCGCGGCCCGGAGCACGCGCACGGAGCACCGCCTCCGTCAGACCGGGCGTCCGGCGCCCTGCTGAGGCACGGCGCACGGGCGGAGGGCCATGAGCGAGTCCTGCCAAGTCGCCACCATGGCGAAGGGGAACCGGTCGAGCTCCAGGCAGAGCGCGACGTCATCGGGATGGGCCCCCTGACGCGCCCCCGTCGCCAGCTCGGCGGCGGCTCGTGACTCACCGGCGCGGCCGAGGTAGTCAGCGGCCTCCGTCGCGGCTCCGGTGACCCTCCGGGCGATGTACTGGGCGCAGGCCAGGTCTTCCTCGGCGCGTCCCTCCTCACCAGTGACCACGAAGGTGACACCGGCACACCCGCGGGCCCGCAGAAGACGCGCCGTCGCCTCCGCCACCACGAAGCCGGCGCACAGCACCAGCGAGGCCTCCTTGACCGCGAGCGCGCCGACCGTGCCCGCCGTGGTCTTCTGCACAACTGTCCGCCCAACGAGATCGGCAGACCTCAGCAGGCCCGGTGAGTTGACCATGTCGAACCCGGGAGCCGTCGCACCGTCCTTGAGCGTCACCCAGTCCGGATGGCACGCCTTGAGCGCCAATGCCTCATCCAGCGATTCGGCGAGGACGATCTTCTCAGCCCCTCGTGCGAAGGCCCAGGCAGCCACCGTGAAGGCACGCATGACGTCCACCACGACCGCCACGGACGGAGCTTCGGCCACCTCTGCGATCCCGATGAATCGTGCGTCCATCCGGTCATGATCGCGCATACTCACACTCACCCACAAGCAAGGAACATTTTTTGCGTCATCTCCGTCAATATTTTCGCAATGCGCTCTCACTATTGCCGATGCGTAACCTCGTCGTTACGATCCCCGAAACGGAACCCTGACCCACCGGTATCCCAACTATCCCTGGGATTACTGGAGTTGACCTAGTCGAGGAGTCTCCTGATGGGCGTCACGCGCCGGACATTCATGCAAGCGGTGATCGCGGTCACGGCCGTGGGTGCGGCAGGGGGCACACAGACCGCCCTGGCCGGGGCCGCGGTTGCCGCGGGCAGTCCGCCCGGCGATGTGGTGGGGAAGGTCACCGTCGGCTATCAGGGATGGTTCGCCTGCACCGGGGACGGCGCCCCGATCAACGGCTGGTGGCACTGGACCCAGGACTGGGGCCGGCCGCCGTCCCCGTCGAACACCGGCACCAAGTGCTGGCCCGACATGCGGGAGTACGCGCACAGCTACCCCACGGCCTACGACAACCTCGGCAACGGGCAGCCCGCGGCGCTGTTCTCCTCCTACGACCAGCAGACCGTCGACACCCACTTCCTGTGGATGCGGCAGTACGGCATCGACACGGCCGCCCTGCAGCGCTTCAACCCGACCGGCGGCGAGGGTCCGACCCGAGACGCGATGGCCGTCAAGGTGCGGTCCGCAGCCGAGTCGCACGACGTGAACTTCTACGTGATGTACGACGTCACCGGCTGGACCGGCATGCGGTCGGAGATCAAGGCCGACTGGACGGACAAGATGAAGGCGCACACGGCCTCACCCCGGTACGCCACCCAGAACGGGAAGCCGGTGGTATGCATCTGGGGCTTCGGCTTCAACGACGAGAACCACCCGTTCTCCACCGAGGCCTGCCTGGACGTCATCAACTGGTTCAAGGAGCAGGGCTGTTACGTCATCGGCGGGGTACCGCGCGAATGGCGTACGGGCGGCGCGGGAACGCGCACCGGGTACGCGGACGTCTACCACGCCTTCCACATGATCTCCCCCTGGATGGTCGGCGCGATCGGTAACGCGGGAGACTCCGACAACGCCTACTCCACCTACACGGTCGGCGACGAGGCGGACTGCACCGCGCACGGCATCGACTACCAGCCGTGCGTGCTGCCCGGCGACGTGTCAGGGCGCCAGCGCGCGCACGGCGACTTCATGTGGCGGCAGTTCTACAACATGTGCCGGGCCGGAGTGCAGGGCATCTACATCTCGATGTTCGACGAGTACAACGAGGGCAACCAGATCGCGAAGACCGCCGAGACCCAGGCCTCGGTGCCGACGGGATCGGGATTCCTGGCATTGGACGAGGACGGCACCGCCTGCTCCTCCGACTACTACCTGAGACTGACCGGCGACGGCGGCCGGATGCTCAAGGGCGAGATCGGCCTCACCGCCGTCCGCCCCACCCCTGCGAAGGTCCAAGGCGGAGCCGACACCACCGCTCCCACCGCCCCGACGAAGCTGCGGGTCACCGACCGCACCAGCAACTCGGTATCACTGGCCTGGGACGCGTCGACGGACAACGTCGGTGTCACCGGCTACCGCGTGCTGCGGGTGAACGGCCGGACGAGCACCCAGGTGGGCACCGCGACCGGCACGTCGTTCAGCGTCACCGGCCTCGCCCCGGCCACGGACTACGTCTTCCACGTGGTCGCGCTCGACGCGGCCGGCGGCGTCTCGCTCCCGTCGAATCAGGTCACCGCCACGACCGGAACGGCCGACAGCGCCACCGACCTCGCCCTGCGCCGGCCGACCACGGAGAGCGGCCACACACAGGGCTACGGCTCCGGCAACGCGGTGGACGATGACCCGAACAGCTACTGGGAGTCCACGAACGGCGCATTCCCCCAGTGGATCCAGGTCGATCTCGGCGCGGCGACCACCGTCCGGCGGATCGTGCTCACCCTGCCGCCGTCCAGCGCCTGGGGCGCCCGCACCCAGACGATCTCGGTCCAGGGCGGCATCGACAGCGGCGTCTCCGGTCAGCTGCTCGCGTCGGCGGGCCACGGATTCGACCCGGCGCACGGCAACACCGCCACCCTCACCCTGCCGTCGGCCTCCCCCGTCCGGTACGTACGGCTGACCTTCAGCGCCAACACCGGCTGGCCTGCCGCCCAGATCTCCGGATTCAAGGTCTACTCGGCCTGAGCCACCGTCAGCAGGGCCCGGAGTACGGCACCCAGCGCATCCAGTGCGCCCAGCGCGGTCCTCAACCGGCCGCTGTCCGCTCCGCGTCACGGGAGAAGGCGTAAGCGGCGAAGTCGGCGACCGGGACGTATCCGATGCGCCGGTAGAGGGCGGTGCTGGTGGGGTTGGCCGGGTCCGCGAACAGGACGACGTCTGTCGCGCCCTCGGCCAACGCCGCCCTGCTCACCTCGGCTGTCAGGGCACCCGCGTAGCCCCGGCCCCTCAGATGGGCCGGGGTGTAGACCGGGTCCACCCGGATCATGCCGGCCATCATCGAGGTGACGGCTGCCATGGAGACGGGGGCACCGTCCGGGGTCTCCCAGAACGTGAAGCGTCTGCCGGCGAAGCGCGAGCCCGCCCAGGATCCGGCGTCCACGACGAGGACTTCTCCCACACTGGCGGCGAACTCGGCGCACAGACGGATGAGTTGATCACGGTCATGCGCGCCGACGAGCCGCCCCCGGCCCTGCGGGGGTGGCTCGGGCGGGGTCAGCGTGCCGAGCCGGTGGAGACAGGCCCGCCAGCCGGGCACCGACTCTGCGCCGGTACGCCGCTGCCACGCGCCGGCGAACGCCGTGACGGTGTCGAGGTCCGCGAGCACACCGGTGAGCGACTGCCCGACGGCGACCAGCTGAGCGGCGAGGCTGTCGGCCTGCTCAGGGAGGAGGGGCGTGAGCGTCAGCCGCTGGGACGGCGGGCGATAACACGCCGCACGCACCTCGCCCGCTGCCTCGAACAGGCCGAAGACCGTGCCATCGGCTCCGTAGCCGCCGGCCCTGCGGGGACCCGGTTCGCGGGTACGTCGTTCACGGGTACGCAGTTCCTCGATCACCGTCAACTGCGTGTTGTGGAGAGCGGGACGGGAGCGCAGGAAGTCTCCGGCACGGGCAAGGAAGTCGTCGAGGTCCTCGGTGAGGTGCCAGCCGTCCGGGCGCATGCTTCATGTTGCCAGAAGCGTCCGGACCGGCCGGCCCGGATCCCGCGTGGAGTGGCCGAGGCCCCTCGCCGTCCTGCCGGCCGCGACCACGGGCCGTGCAGCCCCTGCGGGCTGTCCCGTAGTCCCTGGTGGATCAGCGCACGGCGTCAGATGCGGTGCATCGCAAGGCGGAGGATCTCCGCATACTGGATGTATTCGGGCCTTTCGACAACGGAGGCGGTCCCCCGCGCCGTTGAGGCTACGGGGGAGAGGCGCCGTAGCTGTCGTCGTGCGCCCGCCAGGGATTACGGCATAGCCCTTAGCATCGGATCCCATGATCGTATGGCTCAACGGAACCCACGGCGCGGGCAAGACGACGACCAGCGCACTCGTACAGCGGCTGATCCCGGATTCACGGGTGTTCGACGCCGAGAAGGTCGGCGAGACGCTCATGGACATCACGCCGCGACTCCCCGAGACGGACAACTTCCAGCATTGGCCACCGTGGCGGCCGCTCGTGGTCGAGACCGCCCGCCGAGTGCTCGACTACGCCGGCGGCACCCTGGTGATGCCCATGACCGTCCTGGTCGAGTCGTACTGGCGCGAGATCAGCACGGGTCTCGCCGACCACGGCATTCCGGTGCGGCACTTCGTCCTCCACGCCGATCAGGAAACCCTTCGCGGCCGCATCGAGGGCGACACCCTGCTCGGCCCCTCCCCCTTCCGCCTCAAGTACCTCGAGCCCTATGCCGAGGCGGCCCGCACATGGCTCCACGGCGAGGCCGAGGTCGTCGACACCACGCGGCTCACGCCCGCCCAGGCCGCCCAGCGGATCGCGGAGGCCGTCAACGGCTGAGGCGGTAGCGGACCGCAGCAGGGGTGGGGTCCGCTCGGCAGATCCCTCTGTCGACGCCAGTGGACCGGCCACCCCTGCTGCCACATCGTCCGCTCCACGCCACCGGGCACCGGCCCCGTTCGTCGGTCTCGGCCGACTGGGCTCCGTGCTGGTTGGCATCCGGCATCCGGCGGGGAACCTCGCGGACAGGGCCGTGGATCAGGACGACACTTCGCATCGAGGCCGAGCGTACGGCTAACGATGAACGGGTGACACCACCAGGCGCCATCGTGACCCGCACTTACCCATATAGGCCCTGAGCTGCACAGATACCTGCCGAGGCGATAGCCAGCACTCCACCCCACCTCATACGCGGCGCCTACCTGCTTGCCTATGGCGCCACATTGGCGCCATAGTGGAGTCATGGACCTGACGCCGTATGTCGAAACACTCCACAGGGAACTGGCGGTGGCCGCCGAAGCCGGAGGTGACGAAGCACGCGAACTGGCCGAGCGGCTGACCGCGCCGCTGGAATCGGCCACGCGTCTGACCCTGCTCAATGTGCTGTCCGCCGCCATGGACGAGATCACCCGCGAACTCGCCCCCGGCTCGGTCGACGTACGGCTTCGCGGCCTCGACCCCGACTTCGTGGTGGTGCTGCCGCAGCGCGCCGAGTCGACCGAGCCGCTCGATGCACCGGCCCCCGCCCCGGCCGCAGCGGACACGGACGAGGGCGGCACCGCCCGCGTCAACCTGCGCCTGCCCGCCCACCTCAAGACCCGGGCCGAGGAAGCGGCGGGCAGTGAGGGCCTGTCGGTCAACGCGTGGCTCGTACGTGTCGTGTCCGGCGCGGTCGACACGGCCGGAGCCGGCGCCCCGCGTACCCCGGGGAAAACGAGGTCCGTCAGCCAGAGCTTCACGGGCTGGGTGCGCTAGGGCCTGTCGCCGAACTGCCGTCTGCCGCGCGGCGCCACGCACGCACTCTCGGCGCACCGACACCACGCCCCGCCTGCGGGGATGCCACGAACACCCAAGACGAGCCAAGAGGACGGGACAGCCATGCCTTCTTTCGACACGCCCGAACCGATCTCGGTCGACGCCCATGTGTACGCCGGTTCCATCCAGTTCGCCGCGACCGACCGCCTCGACACGGTCGTCGAGGTACGGCCACGCGACCCGCAGAAGGACCAGGACACGAGGGCAGCCGACCAGACCGAGGTGACGTACACGAGTGGCGTCCTGGCCATCAGGACCCCGAAGCCGCGTTACCTCGTCGGGCGCACCGGCACCGTCGATGTCACGGTCGAGTTGCCCACCGGCTCGGGCGTCGAACTCACCGGTGCCTGGCTCCAGGTGCTCGGCGAGGGACGACTCGGCGAGGTCCGCGTGAAGACCTCGTCCGGTGACGTCCGCCTGGACACGACCGGCCCGCTCCGGCTGACCGCTTCGCACGGCTCGATCACCGTCGACCGGGTCGAGGGCACAGCCGAGATCACCACCAGTTCCGGCAGCCTGCGCGTCGGCCTCATCGACGGGCCCGGCGTCCTGAAGAACTCGCACGGCACCACAACGGTCGGCGCCGCGACCGGCGACCTGCGAGTACGGGCCGCCCATGGCGACGTCGACATCGCCCGCGCCGAGGCCTCCGTCGCCGCCACCACCGCCCACGGCACCCTGCGTGTCGCTGATGTCGCCCGGGGCACCGTGCATCTGGAGACCTCCTACGGCGCCATCGAGGTCGGCATCCGCGAGGGCACGGCCGCCTGGCTCGACGCCAGTTCCGGATCCGGGCAGGTGCGCAACACGCTCACCTCGTCCGAGGCGCCGGGGAAGGCCGAGGACACCGTCGAGGTCCGCGCACGGACCCGCATCGGCAACATCGACGTGCTCCGCGCCAAGGCCTGAGCGTCGGACCCGCCAGCTCCCCGCCACCCCGCTCCCCCCTCCCCCGCTTTCTCCGCCCGTCAACTCGCCGGTCACCTCACTCCTCCAAGGAGAGCCTCATGCCTTCACCTGTCATGCCCACGCCCAAACGCCGCCGCGGCCAGGATCTGCCCGCCGCCATTGAGGCGCGTGGGTTGTGCAAGTCGTACGGGGACAAGGTGGTCCTGGACGGGATCGATCTGGTGGTTCCGGCGGGGACGGTCTTCGCGTT
>NZ_JBICXG010000056.1:0-13692 GCF_043200175.1 Streptomyces sp. NPDC048462 | reverse complement strand
CACCGCATCCACCCCCGACGACACCAACTCCCACAACCCCTCCGGCGAACCCACCCCACCCGGGAAACGGCACGCCATCCCCACGATCGCGATGGGTTCGCTGCCGCGCTCCTCGACCGCGCGCAGCTTCTCTCGGGTCTCGTGCAGTTCGGTCATGGCACGGCGCAGGTAGTCGCGGAGCCTGCCCTCGCTGCCGGTGGCGTCGTTGTGGGTGTCGTTAGCAGACACAGCTCTCCCCTGGAGGTGTCGGTGCCGGGCTTCAGGCAGTGCGGAAGTCATTGTCGAGCAGCTGGAACAGCTCGTCGTCGGAGGCGGAATGGAGTAGTTCGGTGACGTCGCCGGTGTCCGGGGCGTCCGGATCCGGGGTGTGCCCGGCCGGGTCCGCGGCGACGGTGCCGAGGTCGGCGAGCAGTGCCGCGAGGCGGTCGGCCATGGTCTGTCGGGCCTCTTCTCCGAGGTCCGGCAGACTGCCGGCCCGGCTCGCGGCCTCGGTGAGCTGGTCGAGCAGGACGAGTACGGAGGCCTCGGCGCCCGGCAGTTCCCCGTCGAGGTGTTCGGCGAGGGCCAGGGGCGTCGGATGGTCGAAGACCAGGGTCGCGGTCAGCCGCAGTCCGGTGGCCTCCGTGAGCCGGTTGCGCAGTTCCACGGCGGTGAGTGAGTCGAAGCCGGCTTCGTTGAAGCTGCGGTTCGGGGCGATTCCGGCCGGGCCGGCGTGACCGAGCACGGCTGCCACCTCGGTGCGTACGAGATCGAGGAGGAACGCGGCGCGTTCGGCACGGGGCAGTGCCGCGACCCGGTCGGCGAATCCGGCGGGCCGCTCCGCGTCGGTGGTCCCGGCGGTCGGCCGTGCGGTGTGCGCGGCCGGGCGGCGGCGAGGGGCGGGTCCGGTGAGGACGTGCAGGACCTCGGGCAGTGCGCTGCCGGCGTCGCCGGCTGCGGCGGGGTCGATGCGCAGAGGTAGCAGAACAGGTTCCTCGCGGGTGCAGGCCGCGTCGAAGAGGGCGAGGGCCTCGGGGTGCGAGAGGGGGACGAGCCCGCTGCGGCGGAGCCGGGCGGCGTCGGCCCCGGAGAGTTCGCCGGCCATGCCCTCGCCGGCCCAGGGGCCCCAGGCGAGGGAGAGGGCGGGCAGGCCCTGGGCGCGCCGCCAGGAGGCGAAGGCGTCGAGGTAGGCGTTGGCGGCGGCGTAGGTGGCCTGTCCGGCGCTGCCGAGGAACCCGGCTGCGGAGGAGAAGAGCACGAAAGCGTCGAGGTCGTGGTCGCGGGTGAGTTCGTGCAGGACCCGGACGGCGTCGGCCTTGGGCCGTAGTACGGCGGCGAGGCGGTCGGCGCTCTGGGCGGTGACCAGGCCGTCGTCGAGTACGCCCGCGGTGTGGACCACGCCGGTCAGGGGGTGGGCGGCGGGCAGTTCGGCGAGGAGTGCGCCGAGGGCCTCACGGTCGGCGGCGTCGCAGGCGGCGACGCGGACCGAGGCGCCGACCCCGGTGAGTTCTGCGGTGAGCCGGGCCGCCTCGGGGGCGTCCGGGCCGCGCCTGCTGGTCAGCAGCAGCCGGCGTACGCCGTGCCGGTGGACCAGGTGGCGGGCGACGACGGAGCCGAGCCCGCCGGTGCCGCCGGTGACCAGGACGGTGCCCTCGGGGTTCCAGACGGTGCCGGTGCCGGGTGCGGTGCCGGGTGCGGCACGGACAGCGGCCGGGGCGTGCGGGGTGCCGTCGCGCAGTGCGAGCTGTCCGGGCGCGTCGCCCCGGGTGAGGGCGGCGGGCAGGGCGGCGTACGAGGCCGGGGCGGTGTCGAGGTCGACGAGGGCGAAGCGGCCGGGGTGCTCGGTCCGCGCGGAGCGCAGCAGGCCCCAGGCCGCGGCGGCTGCGGGGTCGGTAACGGGACCGGCGCAGTCGACGGCGCCGTGGGTGAGCAGGGTCAGGCGGGCTCCGGCGAGGTGTGGGGCCAGGAGCCAGGACCGGGCGAGTGCGAGGGCGTGGGTCCCTGCCTCGTGCGGGTCCCGCGGTCCGCGCAGGTCGGCGAGCACCTGGACGGGTGTGCCGTCGCCGGTGCGTACGCCGTCCAGGTCCTGCAGGCCGGCGCAGTGCCGTGGGCGTGCGCCGGCGGCGGTCAGGGCCTCGGCCACGGCCGGGTCGTGGTCGCCCACGAGGTACCAGTCGGTGTCCTGGACGGTGGCCGCCCCGGCGGCGGGCGCGGTCCGCAGGGGGTTCCATGCGGGGCGCAGCAGCAGGTCGGCGGCGACGCGGTCGGCGGAGATCCGGCGCATGGCGAGGGAGCGGGCGGCGAAGACGGCCCGGCCCTCGGGGTCGGCGGCGGTGACCGCGACGGAGTCGGGGCCGGCCGGGGAGAGCCGGATCCGCAGGGCGTCGGCGCCCGCTGCGTAGAGCGTGGCGCCGGTCCAGGCGAAGGGGACGAGCCCGTGGGCGTCCTCGCGGGTGGCGGTCACGGCGTGCAGGGCGGCGTCGAGGAGGGCGGGGTGGATCCCGTATCCGGGTGCCTCGGCCGCCTCCGGCTCGGGCAGGGCGGCGTACGCGTAGACGTCCTGGCCGAGCCGCCAGGCGGCGCGCAGGCCCTGGAAGGCGGGGCCGTAGCCGATGCCGGCCTCGGCGAACCGCTCGTGCTCCCCGTCGAGCGCGACGGGTTCGGCGCCCTCGGGCGGCCAGGTGCCGGTCAGGCCCGTGAGGTCAGGGCCGTCGGCGGACGGGCCGGCGGGCTCGGTGCGGCCGGTGGCGTGCAGGGTCCAGCCGTCGTCGTCGGGGTCGTCGGCCCGCGCACCGGCCGGAGCGGAGTGGACGGCGACCGGCCGGGTGCCGTCGGCGGCGGCCGGGCCGTGCCACAGGCGCAGCCGTACGGGCGTGTCCTCGGGCAGTACGAGTGGGTGCTCGAAGGCGAGTTCCGCGACGCCGTCCTCGGCGGCGGCGGTCAGGGCGAGTTCGAGGAGGGCGGTGCCGGGGAGGACCGGCCGGCCCGCGAGGGTGTGCTCGGCGGTCCACGGGTGGGTGCGGGTGGACAGGGTGGCCGTCCACACGGTGCCCCGGGCGTCGGGGAGCGCGACGACGGCGGCCAGCAGGGGGTGGCCGGCCGGGGAGAGGCCGGCGGCGGCCAGCGGGGCCTGTGGGGCGGGGGCGTCGAGCCAGTAGCGGCTGCGCTGGAAGGCGTACGTGGGCAGTTGGGCGGCCAGGGCGGTACCGGCCTCGGGGTTCGGCGCGGGGGCGGTGGCCACGGGCAGACCGTGCACGTGGGCGGTGGCCATGGCCTGCTCGAATGCGGTGCCCTCGGGGCGGCCCCGGCGCAGTACGGAGAAGGTGAGGGTGGCCGGGCCCGTCTTCTGGGGGGCCGGCTCGTCGGTATCGAGGGCGGCCCGGCTCATCGCGGTGAGCACGGCTTCGGGACCGAGTTCGACGAAGGTGTCGATGCCTTCGGCGCGCAGGGCGCGCAGACCGTCGAGGAACCGCACCGGGCGGCGTGCGTGGCGGACCCAGTGGTCTGCGCCGAGCACGTCGCCTTCCGCGATCTCTCCGGTCAGGTTCGACATGACAGAAATCTTGGGCAGTCCGTATTGGAGACCGCGAGCGATCGTTTCGAACTGTGTCAACATGCCGTCCATGTGCGGCGAGTGGAAGGCGTGACTGACCTTCAGGAGCTTGGCGGCGCGACCGAGGCTCTTCCAGTGCTCGACCAGTTCGCCTACGGCGTCCCCGTCCCCGGCGACGACGACGGCGTTGGGTCCGTTGACGGCGGCGAGGCCGAGTTCGGCCTCGCGGCCCGCGAGGTGGGGCTCGATCTCCCGCGCGCTCGCGGCGATGGCGCCCATGGCGCCGCCCCCGGGCAGCTCGCCCATGAGGCGGCCGCGGGCGGCGACCAGGCGGGCCGCGTCGGCGAGGGTGAGCACGCCGGCGACGTGGGCGGCGGTGATCTCGCCGACGGAGTGCCCGGCCACGGCCTCCGGGTGCAGGCCCCGGGAGGTGACGAGGGCGTAGAGGGCGGCCTCAAGGGCGAACAGCGCGGGCTGGGTGTACTCGGTGCGGTCGAGCAGCGCGGCGTCGGCGGAGCCGGGCCGGGCGAACATCACCTCGCGCAGCGGGCGCGGCAGGTGCGGGTCGAACGCGGCACAGATCTCGTCGAGGCTGCGCGCGAACACCGGCTGGGACTCGTACAGTTCGCGGCCCATGCCGGGGCGCTGGCTGCCCTGGCCGGTGAAGAGGAAGGCGGTGCGGCGGCCGTCCGCCGCGCGGCCGGTGACCACGCGGGCCGGGTCGGTGCCCTCGCCGGCGGCCAGGGCCTCGACCTCGCGCAGCAGTTCGCCGGCGTCCGCCCCGAGCACCACGGCGCGCTGGGGGAACGCGGTGCGGGAATGGGCGAGTACGGAGGCCACGGCGGCCGGGTCGGCCGGGTTCCCGGCGCGGTCGGCGGCGGCGAGGTGGCCGGCGAGCCGCCGGGCCTGGGCGCGCAGGGCGATCCCGTCGCGGGCGGAAAGGGCCCAGGCGAGGCTGCCGGAGGCCGGGGAGGCCGCCGGGTCCTCGGGGGCGGGTGCGGGGACGCCCGGGGTCCCGGCCGGTGCGGGCTCGGTCGGTGTCCGGTCCTCCTCCAGGATGATGTGGGCGTTGGTGCCGCTGGCGCCGAACGCGGAGACGCCGGCCCGGCGGGGCTCGCCGGGCCGCTCGGGCCATGGGGTGTGTTCGGTGAGGAGTGAGACCGCGCCGGCCGACCAGTCGATCCGGGTGGACGGCGTGTCGGCGTGGAGGGTCCTGGGCAGGGCGCTGTGCCGCAGTGCCAGGACGGTCTTGATGACGCCCGCGACGCCTGCGGCGGCCTGCGTGTGCCCGATGTTGGACTTGAGGGAGCCGAGCAGCAGCGGCGAGGAGGCCGGCCGGCCCTGGCCGTACGTGGCGAGCAGGGCCTGTGCCTCGATGGGGTCGCCGAGCCTGGTGCCGGTGCCGTGCGCCTCGACGGCGTCGACCTGGTCGGCGGTGAGCCGGCCACTGGCGAGGGCGGCGCGGATGACCCGCTGCTGGGCGGGGCCGTTGGGGGCGGTGAGGCCGGCTCCGGTGCCGTCCTGGTTGACGGCGGAACCCCGGATGACGGCCAGGACGGTACGGCCTTCGCGCCGGGCGTCGGAGAGCCGCTGGAGCAGCAGCATGCCGGCGCCCTCGCCGAAGCCGGTGCCGTCGGCGCCGTCGGCGAACGCCTTGCAGCGGCCGTCCTCGGCGAGCCCGCGCTGCCGGGAGAAGTCGATGAACATCGTCGGTGTGGACAGGACGGTCGCACCGCCCGCGAGTGCGAGGTCGCACTCCCCGGCGCGCAGGGCCTGCGCGGCCAGGTGGACGGCGACGAGCGAGGAGGAGCAGGCGGTGTCGACGGTGACGGCGGGGCCGCGCAGGCCGAAGGTGTAGGAGATCCGGCCGGAGGCGACGCTGCCGGCGCTGCCGTTGACGAGGTAGCCCTCGAGCCCCTCGGGTATGCGGCCGCCGGGGACGTGCGGGACGCGGGCGCCGTAGTCGTCGTACATCACGCCCGCGTACACGCCCGTACGGCTGTCGCACACGGCGTCGCGATCGAGCCCTGCCCGCTCCAGCGCCTCCCAGGAGGTTTCGAGCAGGAGCCGCTGCTGCGGGTCCATGGCGAGGGCCTCGCGCGGGGAGATCCCGAAGAACTCCGGGTCGAAGTCCGCGCAGTCGTAGAGGAATCCGCCTTCGCGGGCGTAGCTGGTGCCGTGCGTGTCCGGGTCCGGGTCGTAGAGCGCCTCCAGGTCCCAGCCCCGGTCCTCGGGCAGCGCGGAGACGACGTCGGTGCCGGACTCCAGGAGCTTCCAGAGCGCCTCGGGGGTGTCGGCCCCGCCGGGGAGGCGGCAGCTCATCGAGACGATGGCGATCGGCTCCCGGGCGGCCTCGGCGGCCTCTTCGGCGGCGCGCAGCCGGGTGCGGGTGGTGACGAGCTCCGCGGTCACGCGCTTGAGGTAGTCGCGGATCTTGTCGGTGCTGCCGGCGTCGTCGGTGCCGGTACCGGTGCTGGTGCCGTTGGCGGCGCTTCCCGTCACAGCTGCTCCTCGATGAAGGCGAAAAGTTCGTCGTCGGCGAGTTCGAGCGCCGGCTCGGGGGTGGCGGCCGCGCCGGCCGGGGGCCCGCCCAGGACGGTGACCAGGGCGGCCAGCCGACGGTGGACGACCTCGCGACGGATGTCGTCATCGGCGAGCTTGGTCACGGCGGCCTCCAGTGCCTCCAGTCCGGCGAAGGCGGCCTCGCCGGCCTCCCGGCCGCCGCCCGCGGCGGTGTCCAGCTCCTCGCCGAGGTGCGTGGCGACGGCCTGGGCGGTGGGGTGGTCGAAGACCAGGGAGGCGGCCAGGCGCAGTCCGGTCACGGCGTTGATCCGGTTGCGGAGTTCGACCGCGGTCAGGGAGTCGAAGCCGATCTCGCGGAAGGCGCGGGCCGGTTCGACCGCCTCGGGCCCGGCGAAGCCGAGCACGACGGCCACCTCGGTCCGGACCAGTGCCAGCAGTTCCCGGCCCCGGGCGGCGGCGCCGAGCGGCGCCAGCCGCCGGGTCAATGCCTGGGCGGCGCTCTCACCGGAGCCGGTGGCGGCTGTGCCGGCCGAAGCGGCTGCCGGTGTGACGGCCGCGCCCCTCGGGGCGGTGGGAGCCGGGACCAGGCCACGCAGCAGGGCGGGGACGGCCTCGGGTCCGTGCGCGGCCCGCTCACGGCGCAGGGCCTGAGCGTCCAGGCGCAGCGGTACGAGGAGTGCCTCGCCGCCCGGTTCCCCCTGGCCCGCGAGGGCCAGATCGAAGAGGGCGAGGCCCTGGTCGTTGGTCATGGGCGCGATGCCGGAGCGCCGCATACGGCGCAGGTCGGCCTCGGAGAGGTGCCCGGTCATTCCGCTGGCCTCGCCCCACAGGCCCCAGGCCAGGGAGACGGCGGGCAGCCCGGCCGCGCGGCGGTGCTGCGCCAGGGCGTCCAGGAAGGTGTTGGCTGCGGCGTAGTTGGCCTGGCCGGGGCGGCCGAGGAGGCCGGCGGCGCCGGAGAACATCACGAAGGCGGACAACGGCAGGCCCCGGGTCAGCTCGTGAAGGTGCAGGGCGGCGTCGGCCTTGGGCCTCAGTACGGTGTTCAGCCGCTCGGCGTCGAGGGCGGCGAGCGCCCCGTCGTCGAGCACACCGGCCGCGTGGATCACTGCGGTCAGCGGGTGCGCCGGGTCGATGCAGTCGAGCAGGGCCGCGACCGCGGAGCGGTCGGCCATGTCACAGGAGGCGATCTCGACGCGGGCGCCGAGCGTGGTCAGTTCCCCTTCCAGTTCGGCGGCCCCGGCCGCGTGCCGGCCGCTGCGGCTGACGAGCAGCAGTCGGCGGGCGCCGTGGGCGCTGACGAGGTGGCGGACGAGCAGGCGGCCGAGGGTGCCGGTCGCCCCGGTGACCAGCACGGTCCCCTCGGGGTCGAACGCGGTGGCGGTGTTGTCGGTGCCGGCCCCGGTGTTGTCGGTGACGGTGGTGTCGGCCCCGGTCCCGGCGGTCGCCGCGCGGGTGAGAGCCGGAACGAGTACCTCGCCGGCCCGCAGGGCGAACTGGGGCTCGCCCATGGCGAGCACTGCGGCGAGCGCGTCCGCCGAGGCGGGCGTGCCGTCGGTGTCGACGAGCACGAACCGGCCCGGGTGTTCGGTCTGGGCGGACCGTACGAGCCCCCAGAGGCCGGCCGCCGCGAGTCCGTCCGCGGTGTCGTCGGCGGTGGCCGCGAGGGCCTGCCCGGTCAGCACGGTCAGGGGGACCTCCGCGAGGGGCCCGTCCTGCTCGAGCCAGTCCTGCACCAGGGCCAGGCCCCGGGCGGTGAGGGCGCGCACGTTCTCCGGGGTCTGCGGACCGGCGGGGAACTGCGCGACCACGGCGTCCGGCAGTGCGGCGCCCGCGTCGACGGCGGCGCGCAGTGCCGCCGCGTCCGCGTGAGCCCCGGCCTCGGCGAGGCCTGCGGCGGCGAGACCGAAGCCGTCGGTGCCGAGTACCGCCAGGCGGGCCGGCGGCTCGGCCGCAGGCCGGCCTGCGGGCCGCTGCCAGGCCACGCGGTAGAGGGGGAGACCGCTGTCGCCGGTGGCGCCGAGCAACGCGTCCAGGCGGTCCTGCGCCAGGGGCCGCATCACGAGGGCGTCCAGGGTGAGGACGGGGGCCGCGGTGAGGTCCGCGGTGTCGAGGCGCACCGCGCCGTCCCCGGCAGGGGTGATGCGCACGCGCAGCGAGTCCGCGCCCGTCGCGTGCAGGGTGATGCCCTTCCAGGCGAACGGCAGCAGCACGGAGCCGTCCGGCACGTCGAGCAGTCCGCCGGCCAGCCAGGGCTGCAGGGCCGTGTCGAGCAGCGCGGGGTGTACGCCGTAGCCGGCCGCGTCGGCCCGGACCCGAGCGGGCAGCCTGACCTCGGCGAACACCTCGCCGTCGCCGCGCCACAGGGCCTCGATGCCGGTGAAGACCTCGCCGTACTCGTAGCCGAGGTCAGAGAACTGCCCGTAGATGTCGGCGGGTTCGACTTTCTCGGTGCCGGCGGGCGGCCAGGCCGTGGCCCAGTCCGCGACGGCCGGGGGTGCGGAGGGGGTGGCGGGGGCGACGAGGCTCTCGCCGTGCCGGGTCCACGTGGCTTCTTGGGCGCCGGCGGTGTCCTCGGGGCGGGAGTGGATGGTCAGCCGTCGGCGGCCCTGCTCGTCTGCGGTCTCCACGCGCACCTGGATCTGCGCGGCGCGGTGGCCGTCGAGGACGAGCGGGGCCTCCAGGGAAAGCTCCTCCACGGTGGCGCAGCCGGTCGCAGCCGAAGCGTGCAGGGCGAGCTCGACGAAGGCCGTGCCGGGCAACAGGGTCCGGCCTCGGACGGCGTGGTCGGCGATCCACGGGTGCTCGGTGAGGGAGATCCGGCCGGCGAACACCGTCTCGCCGGTCGAGGCGACCGGCAGCGCGCCGCCGAGCAGCGGGTGGGTCTCCCACACCATGCCGAAGCGGGCGGCCGCGGCGTCGCCGACGCCTGCGGGCGAGGTCGGCGCCCAGTGGCGGGTGCGCTGGAAGGGGTACGTGGGCAGGTCGACGGTCCTGGCCCCGGTGCCGTCGAAGAGGGCGGCCCAGTCGATGTCGACGCCACGGACGAAGAGTTCGGCGGCCGAGGTCAGGAAACGCTCCCAGCCACCCTCATCACGCCGCAACGAACCACTGACGACGACGTCGAGCCCGGCCGCATCAGCACACTCCTGAATACCGATACCCAGCACCGGATGCGCACTGGACTCGATGAACGTCCCGAAGCCCCGATCCAGGAGCAGCCGGACCGTCTCCTCGAAACGAACCGTCTGCCGAAGATTGCGGTACCAGTACGCGGCGTCCAGAGCTGTCGTATCAACCAGCTCACCGGTCACCGTCGAATAGAACGGGATCTGAGAACGGCGCGGCGTGATCGGGGCGAGGACGTCGAGGAGTTCGGTCTCGATCCGCTCCACATGCGCGGAGTGCGAGGCGTAGTCGACCGGAACCTGCCGAGCCCGGACCTCCTCACCCTTATACGCGGCCACGATCTCCGTGATCGCGTCCGCGTCACCGGACACCACCGTGCTCGAAGGGCCGTTGACGGCGGCCACACTCAGCCGACCCGCCCACCCGGCACCGGTAAGACGTTCCTCGACCTCCGCCAACGGCAACGGAATCGACGCCATACCGCCGAGGCCGGCCAGCTCACGGCCGATCACACCCGCCCGCAACGCCACCACACGAGCCGCATCCTCAAGAGACAACGCCCCCGCCACCACAGCCGCAGCGATCTCCCCCTGCGAATGCCCCACCACCGCATCCGGCACAACACCAAAGGAACGCCACAACTCGGCCAACGACACCATCACAGCCCACGTCACCGGCTGCACCACACCCACACCGTCCAGCGAACCCCCCGCACGCACCACCTCAACCACATCAAAATCAACAAACGGCGCCAGCGCATCCGCACACTCACGCAACCGAGCGGCGAACACAGGCGAGGACTCCAACAGCCCCGCACCCATCCCCACCCACTGCGTCCCCTGACCCGGAAACACCAACACCCGACGACCCACCGGACCCACAACGTCCTCGACAACCCTGGCGCCGACAGTGACCTGACGGTGTTCGAACACCGACCGCGACGTCACCAGCGAATAGCCGACATCCAGCAGACGCGGCGCACCCTCCGCCCCCAGACGGGCCCGCAACCGCTCGCCCTGGACCCCGAGCGCCGGCCCCGACTTCGCCGACACCACCAACGGAACCACCGGCAACTCACGAACCACAGACTCCCCCGCCACATCCGGCACCGGGGCCTGCTCCAGAATCACGTGCGCGTTGGTCCCGCTCACACCGAACGCGGACACGCCCGCACGACGCGAACGCCCGGTCTCCGGCCACGGACGCGACTCCGTCAACAACTCGACCGCACCCGCATCCCAGTCCACCTGCGAGGACGGCGCATCCACATGCAACGTCCTCGGCAGCACACCCTCCCGCAACGCCATCACCATCTTGATGACCCCAGCCACACCTGCGGCGGCTTGCGGGTGGCCGATGTTCGACTTCAGGGAGCCGAGCCACAGCGGCTGCTCCGCCGGGCGCTGCCCGTAGGTGGCCAGCAGTGCCTGCGCCTCGATCGGGTCACCGAGCCTGGTGCCCGTCCCGTGCGCCTCGACCACGTCCACATCCGCAGTCCCCAGACCGGCGTTGGCCAGTGCCTGCAGGATGACCCGTTCCTGGGAGGGGCCGTTGGGGGCGGTGAGGCCGTTGCTGGCGCCGTCCTGGTTGACGGCGTCGCCGCGGATGACGGCGAGCACCGGGTGGCCCTTGCGGACGGCTTCCGACAGCCGCTCGACGGCGACCATGCCGGCGCCCTCGGCCCAGCTGGTGCCGTCGGCGGCGTCGGCGAAGGCCTTGCTGCGGCCGTCGACGGCCAGCCCCCGCTGCCGGGAGAACTCAACGAACAGGCCGGGGGCGGCCATGACCGTCACGCCGCCGGCGAGGGCGAGATCGCACTCACCCGCGCGAACGGCCTGCGCGGCCATGTGCAGGGTGACGAGGGAGGAGGAGCAGGCGGTGTCCACGGAGACGGACGGGCCTTCGAGGCCGAGCACGTACGAGATACGCCCGGACACCACGCTCGCGGACTTGCCGGTGAGCAGGTAGCCCTCGTGCTCCTCGGACGCCTCGTGCAGCCGGGAGGCGTACTCCTGGTGGGTGAGGCCCACGTACACGCCGGTGCGGGTGCCGCGCAGGGACAGCGGGTCGATGCCGGCCCGTTCCAGGGCCTCCCAGGAGGTTTCGAGCAGGAGCCGCTGCTGCGGGTCCATCACCAGGGCCTCGCGGGGCGAGATCCCGAAGAACTCGGCGTCGAACTCGGCTGCCTCGTGCAGGAACCCGCCCTCGCGGACGTACGTGGTGCCTCGGCGGCCCGACTCCGGGTCGGGCTCGTAGACCTCGTCGAGGTTCCAGCCGCGGTCGGTGGGCGCGGCGCCGATGACGTCACGTTCGGCCATGACCAGGTCCCACAGGGCCTCGGGGCTGTCGGCCTCGCCGGGGAAGCGGCAGGCCATGCTCACGATCACGATCGGGTCCTCCGCGTCCCCGGCCGCTCGGGCTGCGGGAACGGGGGCGGGCGTCGCCTCGGGGGTGTCTCCGAGGAGCTTGCCGAGCAGGTACGTGGCGAGCGCGGCCGGGTTGGGGCGGTCGAACACGACGGTGGCGGGCAGCCGTAGACCGGTGGCACCGGCGATGCGGTTGCGCAGCTCCAGCGCGGTGAGGGAGTCGAAGCCGGTGTCCTTGAACGCCCGGTCGGCGCGGACGGCGTCGGTGCTCGGGTGCCGCAGCACCGCCGCGGCCTCGCCGCGCACGAGCTCGACCAGCGTGCGGGTCCGTTCGGCCTCGGGGAGTGCGGCGAGCCGCTGGGCCAGTCCGTCGGCGGGGCCCATGGAAGCTCCGGCGGGGTCCTGCTGCCGCGCCTCCTCCAGCGCGTGCCGGGCTTCCGGCACGGTGTCGAAGACGGGCCCGGGGCGCAGCGCTGCGGTGCGCGGGGCGAAGTCGGCCCAGTCGACGTCCAGGACGGTGACGCAGGTGTCGCCCAGGTCGAGCGCGCGGTGGAGGGCCTTGATGCCTTCGTCGGGGTCCATGGCCCTGATGCCGCGGCGGCTCAGGCTCTCCTCGCCGGCGCCCTCGGCCATGCCGCCGCCGCCCCACAGGCCCCAGGCGATGGAGGTGGCGGGCAAGCCCTCGGCGCGGCGCTGTTCGGCGAGTACGTCGAGGGAGGCGTTGGCTGCGGCGTAGGCGGCCTGGCCGCCGTTGCCCCAGGTGCCGGTGACGGAGGAGAAGAGGACGAAGGCGTCCAGTTCCAGGCCTCGGTCGCGGGTCAGTTCGTGCAGGTGGTGCGCCGCGTCGGCCTTCGGGGCGCGGACCCTGCGGAAGGCCTCGGCGGTGACGGAACCGATCACCCCGTCGTCGAGCACGCCGGCGGTGTGGAAGACGGCGGTGGGCGGGTGGGCGTCGAGGAGGACGGCCAACGCCTCACGGTCGGAGACGTCACAGGCCGCGAGGGTGACTTCGACACCCAGGGCGCGCAGTTCCTCGGCCAGCCCGGCAGCCCCGGGAGCATCCGGACCACGGCGCCCGGTGAGCACCAGATGCCCGGCCCCGGCCCCCGCGAGCCAACGCGCCACATGAGCACCGAGCGCACCGGTACCACCCGTCACCAGGACAGTGCCCCGGGCCGTCCAGCGGGAGTCCTCGGCCGTCCCGGCGGTGGTCTGGCCCGCACGGGTCACCCGGCGGCCGTAGGAGCCGGAGGCGCGGACGGCGATCTGGTCCTCGGCACCGGGTCGGCCGCCCTGGGCCAGGGCGGCGGCCATCCGGTCGAAGGCGCGGTCGTCGGGCTGCGCGGGCAGGTCGACGACGCCTCCCCAGAGGGCGGGCAGTTCGAGCGCGGCGACCCGGGCGAAGGCCCACACCTGCGCCCCGGAGTCCTCGGGCAGCTCGCCGGGGGTGACGGCCACGGCCTGTCGGGTCAGGGCCCACACCCCGGCCGGGGCGAGGTCGGTGTCGGCAGCGGCCTGCAGGAGCGCGAGGGAGGCGAGAACCGCTTCCGTGCCCTCTGCCAGGGCGAGGAGGGACAGCACTCCGTCGAAGGTCTCGCCCGAGGTCCGGTACGAGTCCAGCCGGCCGGCCAGGGTCTCGCGGGTGGCGGTGTGCGCGTCGAGCGTCAGGCGTTCGGTACGGGCACCGTGCCGGACGAGGGCGGCCTCGGCCGCGTCGGCGAGGGCAGCGGTGCCTTCGGGGAGGACGAGGAGCCAGCGCCCGGAGAGGCGGGCGTCAGGATCCTTGGCGCTCAGACCCTTCCAGGTGGTGCGGTAGCGCCAGGAGTCCGTACCGGTCGGGTCGGCGGCGGGCGCGGACGGAGCGGAAGGCTCCAGCCAGTAGTGCTCGTGCTGGAAGGCGTAGGTGGGCAGGTCGACGATCCTGGCCCCCGTGCCATCGTAGAGGGCGGTCCAGTCGACATCGACGCCACGGACGAAGAGCTCCGCGCCCGAGGTCAGGAAACGCTCCCAACCGCCCTCATCACGCCGCAACGAACCACTGACGACGACGTCCAGCCCGGCCGCATCAGCACACTCCTGAATACCGATACCCAGCACCGGATGCGCACTGGACTCGACAAAGGTGCCGAAGCCCCGATCCAGGAG
>NZ_JBICXG010000055.1:0-15184 GCF_043200175.1 Streptomyces sp. NPDC048462 | reverse complement strand
TCGCCGAAGAGCTGAACAAGGCCCAGGCGGAGTGGAAGGAGATCGGCAACGGCTGATCCGGCCGCCCGCCGGGCCGGCACCCCGGCGACCGGGGGGGGGGGGGGGGGGGGGGGGCGGGCCCCCCCCCCCCCCCCCCCCCCCCCCCCCCTCCCCTCCCCTGTACGTCGGCGCGTCCCCTGTACGTCGGCGCGCTATTTCTTCGGCAGCAGCTCCGGGCTGAGCATCAGCGTCCGCAACTGCGCCCGCGTCAGCGGCGGGGCCTTGAGCAGCGGGCCCTGCGAGGTCGTGGCCTCGAAGCCGGTGCTGTCCCGGACGGCCAGCATCGCGCCGCCCTTGAGCGTGAGCCGGGCCACGAGCTCGGGGCCCCACTTGGGCGTGCCGCCGTAGTTCATGGCGTCGCTCCAGATGGTCAGCACCCGGCCGTCCGGCAGCTCCTCACGCACGCAGTCGGCGGGGCCGGGCTCCCCGGCCTTGTCCTTGCAGAGGTTCGTGTCCTGGGGAAAGCCGCCGAGTTTCTCGCCCATCATCTTCGCGGTCCTGACGTCGACGGTCAGATAGCCGACCCCGCCGTCCCTGCGCACGGAGTACTGGCCGTCCAGCGGCCCGACCGGATGCTCCTCGGCCTGTTCGGGCGTCGCGTGCTTGATGATGACGGCCATCGACACCTGCTCGACGGCACCGACCCCCTTCGGCAGCAGTGCCGTCAGCTCCTTGGCCCGTCCGCTGTTGCCGACCAGCTCGGTGGGGGCCGCCACCGAGGAGCCCTGCGGGGCCGGTCCCGAGGAGAGCCCCGGCACCACGAACGCCCCTGCGGCGACCGCGCAGACCGCCGCGGCCGACACCCCCGCCCGGCGGCGCCACCGCACCCGGGCCGCCCCGGCGTAGACCGCTTCCGTGCTGATGACCGGCTGCCCCGCGTCCTTTGCGGCCCGCCCCAGCAGCTCACGCACCTCGCTCATACCTTCTCCTCCGTCATCTCGGCGCGCAGCGCCGCCAACCCCCGAGCCGCGTGGCTCTTTACCGTGTTCTCCCGCATCCCGAGCAGTGCGGCCGTGGCCTGGACGCTCAGGTCCTCCCAGTAGCGCAGCACCAGTACGGCCCGCTGCCTGGCGGTGAGCCGGGCGAGTGCCGCCCGGACCGCGAGGCCGGTGTCCGTGTCGGGCGTGCGGTCCGCCCGGTCGGGCAGTTCGCCGTACGACTGCTCCCGGCGCCAGAACCGGCGGCGGGACGCGATGAAGGTGTTGACCAGGGTCTTGCGTGCGTACGCCTCGATGTTGTCGAGCCGCCCGTGCCGACGCCCGCCGAGCACCACCTTGACCAGGGCCGTCTGGACCAGGTCCTCGGCCTCGTGGCGGTCTCCGCAGAGCAGGTAGGCGCTGCGGTACAGCGCGGTGCGTCTGCTCTCGACGAAGGCGTGCAGCGCGGCATCGTCATCGATCCGCATCGTCACCGCCCCTCTCCGGGTCCGCCGGTGCGGACCGTCTCACCCTTCCAGTGCGGTGGGATGCCCGGCGGGTTGCGGCGCCGGGCACAAAACGCGGGAGGGGCGGCCCGGACCGTCGTCCGCGCCGCCCCTCCCGGGACACTGCCGCTACTTCACCGCGAGCACCAGGCTGTCCGAGGGCGAGGCCCAGACGGCCCGCGCCTCACCGAAGCCGGCCGCGCGCAGGGTGTCCGCGTGCCAGCGCACGGACGGCATGTCGCCGTCGGCGTGCTCGCCGTAGACAGCGAACCGTTCGGCGGTCGGCCCGGCGAGCACCGGATCCTGCGCGGCGAGCGCCCACCAGTCCGCCCAGTCCAGGGCGCCGGCGGCCTTGGCCCGGTCCATGCCGGCGTGCCGTCGGGCGCGCTCGGCGGCGTTGATCCGGGGGGTGTCCGTATCGATCATGTGGTCGGCGTTCATGAACACCCCGCCGGCCCGGACCAGGCCGCTGATCTGCCCATAGAGGGTGGTGAGCGGCTCGCTGTGCAGCCAGTGCAGGGCGGTGGCGGTGAGGACCGCGTCGTACGAGTCGTACGGCAGCGCGTCCGTCCACCGCGGGTCCTTGAGGTCCGCGGTGACGAAGGTGACGCGCTCGTCGCCGCCGAAGGAGCCACGGGCGATGGCGAGCAGTGCGGGATCGAGGTCGACCCCGGTGCTGGTGGCCTTCGGGAACCGCCGGAGCAGCCGGTCCGTAATACTTCCCGTACCGCACGCGAGGTCCAGCACCCGCGGTTCGGGGCCCACCAGGGCCTCGGTCATGTCGAGCATCACGCGGAAGCGTTCCTCGCGGTCGGGCATGTACCACTCCTGCTGCCGGTCCCAGCTCTCCTGCCAGGACTGCCAGTCGGTACCCCGCACTGTCTCCGTCACCCGAAACCCTCCTTTGTAATACCCTGGACCCAGAGAAGACCATTACATATCGTCGCACCGACCCTAGACCGACGCCGTAAGGACTACAAGTGGAACTGGCCTATTACTCGGACTACGCCGTGCGCCTGGTCAACACCGAGGAGCCGGCCCGCAACAAGGACACCCTCACCTCGGTCGACGCGGTGCGCGAGCTCTTCGGCGTCAACGGGCAGGCCGCCCGCCGGGCGACCGACGCGGACGTGACCCGCTTCCGGTCCGTCCGGGCCCGGCTCCGCTCGGTCTTCGAGGCGGCCGACGGCGGCGACGAGACGCTGGCCGTGGACCTGCTCAACTCGCTGCTGCTGGAGTTCCCGGTCAGCCCGCAGATCTCCGGCCACGACATCCGGGACGCGGACGGCAAGCCGGACTGGCACATGCACCTGGCCGACCACCCGTCCAACGCCACGGCGGGCTACGCGGCGACCGCGGCGATGGGCCTCGCCTTCCACCTCACCTCGTACGGCGTGGACCGGCTCGGCCTGTGCGAGGCGGCGCCGTGCCGCAACGCCTACCTCGACACCTCGACCAACCGCTCCCGCCGCTACTGCTCGGACCGCTGCGCGACCCGCGCCAACGTCGCCGCCTACCGGGCCCGCAAGCGCCTGGAGGCCGAGCGCGCCGCCGAGACCGGGCGCAGCGCGGAGACCGCCCAGCCCGCCACCCCGCGCAACGAACGCTGATCCTTCGTCAGCGGCCGGTAGCGCGCCCGCACCCTGGCCAGTACGAGCTCCTCGGGCACGATCCCGTAGTCCGTGCTGTCGCCGCCCGCGAACCTGTTGTCACCGAGCACCCACCAGCCCCCGGTCCGCCGCTCCACGGCACGCTTGACCACCAGCAGGTCCTGCTGGAACGGATGCCTCAGGATCACCACGTCACCGGGGCGCACCGGCGCCCCGTACTGCACGAGCAGCCAGTCCCCGTGGTGGAGCGTGGGCACCATCGAGGGCCCGGTCACCTCCACCACCTGGAACGGCACCCGCGCCAGCCCGTGTCCGGGCTGTTCATCGGTCAGCTCCGGCAACTCCGGCACCTCCCGCATCTCTCCGGCACCTCCCCGTCCGTCCAGTACACCGTCCACACCAGCGTTCCGTACATTCGGCCACTGGTCCCATCCTCACCCTGGACTTTTGGCCTAAGCCCATGGGGGCACCCACTATTTCGCGGCTCTCACGGAGTAATGTCCCACCTGAGAAGACGATCACGAGGAAGGACAGCCCCATGCTTTCCCGCCTGTTTGCCCCCAAGGTGAAGGTCAGCGCCCACTGCGACCTCCCCTGCGGCGTGTACGACCCGGCCCAGGCCCGCATCGAGGCGGAGTCGGTCAAGGCCGTCCAGGAGAAGTACCAGGCCAACGAGGACGCGGACTTCCGCACGCGCTCGATCCTGATCAAGGAGCAGCGTGCCGAGCTCGCGAAGCACCACGTCTCGGTGCTCTGGAGCGACTACTTCAAGCCGCCGCACTTCGAGAAGTACCCGGAGCTGCACCAGCTGGTCAACGACACCCTGAAGGCGCTCTCCGCGGCCAAGGGCTCGAACGACCCGGCGACCGGCCAGAAGGCTCTGGACCTGATCGCCCAGATCGACACGATCTTCTGGGAGACCAAGAAGGCCTGACCCCAGGCCGGGCAGCCTGACCCGCGGATTTCGCCGGTCACGCCACCCACCCGACCACACCCGGTCCGCCGGTCGCCCGCAACGGCGTCCGTGTCGGGCCGGGTGCGGTCTTGTCGGCGGACGCGGGTCTCTCGTCCGGACCCCGCGAAACCGGCATGATCCGGACGAAAGGCCTTGGCCCACCGAGGGCTTGAGCACACGTCACCTGATCGCTAATCGGTGACGAAGGGGGCGTATCCGACCGGGACCTCAGTGACCTGGAGGTCGGAGAAGACCAAGGTCAGGTTGTGCGCGTTCGTCTCGATGCGCACCCCGTGGAAGTCGATCCCGACAGCGTTCGACCAGCGGCGCGTCGCCTCCGACTCGGGCAGAAGCCCGGCTCCCGGATACAGACCGTGCCACTTCACCCCCCAGACGTATCCATCAGGATCGGCACCGGTCTCATCGTCGATGAGCCGGTCGTCCAGAGAGACCCGCCACGTCGCCGCCGGCACCGACGTCTCGCACCGAGCCTCGACGCAGTAGCGAAAGAGATACCGGAGACGGGCCGGCATGATGCCTGTTCGGGGATCGGCCGTCGCGTGGACGATGACCTCGTAGTCACGCATGTAGTTGGTGTATCCGTGGTGCACGACCGCGTGATCGAAGGTCTCGTCCAGCATCTGTTCGAGTGCGGCAGTATCCATCCTGACCTTCTACCTCACTCGACGAGACCTGCTGTACCGAGATTCAAGGGGCCTCACCCGGCCGCAGGGGCTGACGCGCCAGAACGTGCGGTCCGAAGAAGGCCTGCGCCAACCGGCTCGGGCCCCTCAGGGATTGAGCAGCCCGCTCTGCCCCACGCCGCGCAGCAGGGTGTCGACCACGAGCGCGGCCAGTTCGTCCTCGCTCCTCGCTTCGGTGGCGCGGGTCTGGGCGGCCTCGTGGATCAGGGCGTAGTAGACGCGGCGGGCCCAGGCCAGGTCCGTGCCGGGGCGCAGGACGCCGGCTTCCAGGGCTCGGCGGAACAGCCGGTCGCACTGGTCGAGCACTTCGGCGTGCACGCGTGCCACCTCGGGGTCCTCCGGCGTGGTGGCGCTCATCGCGAAGCCCCAACCGGTCTTGACCCGAAGGACGTTGGCGGTCACCTGGTAGAGGGCGACCAGGGGCGGGGCGCTGTCGGCGCGGGCGCTCGTCACGGCTTCGTGGAACTGCCGGGCGGCCCACTCCCGCAGCGCGGCCACCAGTGCCTCGCGGCTGCTGAACCGGCGGTGGACCGTGGTGCGCGCGACGCCCGCCGCCTCCGCGATCTGCTCCATCGTGGCGGCCGGGTTGGCACCGAGGACCCGCTCGGCGGCTTCCAGGATCGCCCTGACCGTCCGCTCCGTATCGGCGCGCAGCGGTCGCTGCTGACTCTTCCGGTCCACGAGGCCCCTCACATCCCATCTTCTGTTCGAACAGGCTACGGGACAGTCGCCGCTCATCCACGACTTGCAACATCTATGTTGCAGCTTCTAGGGTTGTTGCATCACTAGCGACCCATCTAGGTGAAGGGGTGCCTCATGGACCTGCAACTGACCGACAAGACCGCCGTCGTGACCGGCGCGAGCCGCGGAATCGGCCTGGCCACCGTGTCCGCGCTGATGGGAGAGGGGATGCGAGTGGTCGGCGCGGCGCGGACCGTCACGCCGGAGCTCAAGGAGACCGGGGCGATCTGCGTCGCCATGGACCTCGCCGCGTCCGACGCCCCGGACCAGCTGGTCGCCCTGGCGGCGGCCGAGCTCGGCGGGCTCGACCTCCTGGTGAACAACGTCGGCGGGGGCGACTCGGGCGCGGACCCGACGGGCGGGTTCCTCGGCTTCACGGACCAGCAGTGGCACGACACGTTCAACCTGAACTTCATGACCGCCGTACGCACCACGCGGGCCGCCCTGCCCCACCTCACGGAGAGCCGGGGCTCCATCGTCAACATCTCCTCCAACGGGGCCAGGACCCCGCACGCGGGCCCCGTCCCGTACACCACCGCGAAGGCGGCGCTGACGGCGTTCGGCAAGGCGCTGGCCGAGGAGTTCGGCCCCCTGGGCGTGCGCGTCAACACCGTCTCGCCCGGCCCCGTCCGCACCGCCATGTGGGAGAGCCCGGACGGGTACGGGGCCGAGCTGTCCAGGTCCATGGGCGTGGAGCACGAACAGCTCCTGGCCGGTCTCCCGGCCGCCGTGGGCATGGTCACCGGCAGGCTCGTGGACCCGCAGGAGGTCGCCGCGCTCGTCTCCTGGCTCGCCTCCGCCCGCGCCGGCAGCATCACCGGCGCGGACCACATCATCGACGGAGGCTCGATCAAGACGGTGTGACCATGCCCCGCTCCGCTCGCCGGCCGCCGAGGAACGCCCCGGAGAGCAGAGCCCCCGCCAGGACCAGTGCGGAGTTGACGAGGATCGCGACCGCGACCCCGGAGAGGACGCCCTGCGGGCCGGTGTCCCCCGAGCCTGCCATCCGGGCGGTCGCGATGGCGCTCATGACCGGGATGCCCAGGGTGATGCCGACCTGCTGGGTCATCGTGGCGAGGCCGGTGGCCAGGCCCTGTTCCTCGTCCGGGAGACCGGAGGTGGCGGTGACCATGAAGCCGACGATCATCAGCATGTTGCCGATGCCCCCGACGAACGTGGCCGCCAGGAGCAGCCAGATCCATGTCCCCGAGGTGCCGAGCGCGACCAGGGAGAGGGTGGCCGCCGCCTGGACGATGCCGCCGGTGACGATGGTGGTGCGGTTGCCGAAGCGGCCGACGGCCCGGCCGCCCAGGGTGCCGCCGATGACCGTGCCGATGCCGAGGACACCGAAGGCGAGCCCCGTCGCGAGGGGCGAGTAGCCGAGGACCTCCTGGAGGTAGAGCGTCAGCAGGAAGACCAGCGAGGTCTCGGTGACGAAGGCGATCAGACCGGTGGCGTTGCCCCAGATGACGCTGCGTCGCTTGAGGATGTGTACGGGGACGAGCGGTGCGGCGGCCCTCTTCTCGACGAACCAGAAGCCGATGAGCAGCGCGATGCCCGCGAGGAGTGCGGCCAGGGTGGTGGGCGTGGTCCAGCCGGTCGCGCCCGCCTGGGTCAGCCCGTAGACCAGGAGCAGCAGGCCGCCGGTGACGGTCGCGGCTCCGGGGACGTCCAGGCGGGGGCGCCGGGCCGGGCGCGAGTCGGTGATGACGGACGGGGCCAGGGCGACGACGAGTGCGGCGACGGGCACGTTGACGAAGAAGGCCCAGCGCCAGGAGAGCAGGTCGGTGAGCAGCCCGCCGAGGATCGCGCCCGCCGTGAACCCTGCGGACATCAGCGCCCCGTTGAGGCCCAGGGCGCGTTCGCGCAGCGGCCCCTCCTTGAATGCCGTGGTCAGCAGGGCGAGTCCGGCCGGGGTGACGGCCGCGGTGGCGAGACCCTGGAGGACCCGGGCGGTGAGCAGCACCTCCGGGGAGGTCGCGAGCCCGCCCAGCGCCGAGGAGAGGCCCAGGGCGACCATGCCGCCGATGAACAGGCGCTTGCGGCCGACGAGGTCGGCGACGCGGCCGAACAGGAGCGTGAACCCGGCGGCCGCCAGGGCGAACGCGGTGGCGATCCACTGGAGGTCCGGGAGGGCGAAGCCGAGTCCCTCACCGACGACGGGCAGGGCGACGTTCAGGATCGAGAAGTCCACCGCGATCATGAACTGGGCACCGAGAAGGAGGGCGAGTACCAGCTTCTGCCGACCGGTCATCCGGGACGGGGCAGGCGCAGCGGCGTCACCGAGGGAGTCGAGGGGCGAGCCGATGGGGGCGCGGGACGGGGTCTGACCGGGTGCGGACGGGGTCTGGCTGGGTGCGGACATGGTCGGCCTTCCTCGGACGGAGGTTTTAACGGATCTGGAGTTCCGTTAAGATGGGGTGACCGTAACAGAGGAAGGTGCAGTAATGGAACTGGAGACCCGTTATGACATCTGAGGGTGTGGAACCCGGTACGGTCCGGCCCGGCGGTCGCACCGCCCGGGTCCGGGAGGCCGTCCTGCGTGCGGCGGGTGACGCGCTGGCCGAACACGGCTTCGACCGCCTTGATCTGGCCGAGGTCGCGCGCCGCGCGGAGGTCGGCAAGACGACCGTCTACCGCCGCTGGTCCAGCCCCACCGGGCTGATCGCGGATCTGCTCGACGACATGGCCGAGCAGTCCTCCCCCCGCACGGCGACCGGCTCGATCGCCGGGGACCTCAGGGCCAACGCCCGGCTCGTGCTCGACACCCTGACCGACCCCCGCCAGGGCGCTCTGTTCCGCTCGGTGATCGCGGCGGCGGCCTGCGACGAGCGCACGGGCCGGGCTCTGCACCGCTTCTACGCGATCCGGATCAAGGAGTGGTCCGGCTGTGTCACCGAGGCCGTCGAGCGCGGGGAGCTCCCCGCCGGCACCGATCCGGACGAGGTGATCCGTGCCGTGTCGGCGCCGCTCTACTACCGCCTGCTGGTCAGCGGCGACCCGCTCGACGCGGCGGCCGCCGACCGCGCGGCCGACGCCGCCGTCGCGGCCGCGAGGGCGGGTGCGTACGTGAGCTGAGCCCGGCTCAGCCCGCCCGCAGCCGGGCCGCCCAGGGGTGGTCCGCGCCCTCGGCCAGGGTGATCGTCTCGGTCAGCCAGGCGCGCTGGTCCTCGCCGAGGACCGGCAGCGCGGCCTCGAAGTCCCGCTCGTCCTTGGGGCGCCGGGACCGGGACTTGTACAACAGCTGCACCTGCGGCACGACATGGGGGACGCCGTCACCGGACACCGCCCCCAGCCGGTCCAGCGGGAGCCTGATCCTGGGGTCGCGCCGGAACACCCAGTCCTCGCCCACCACGTCGTCCAGCATGAACTGGACGCGCCACGGCTCGTCCGGGCCCGGCCGGCACCAGATGTCGTGCACCTCCTCCGGCAGGACCTCGCCGGAGCGCCAGGGCCGCAGCGTGCCGGGCGGATCGGCGGCCCACCACTCCCAGTGGGGCAGCGCCCGCTGGACGGCGAGCTGGTCCCGGCGCAGCAGGAGCACGTCGATGTCGGCGTGCTCACGGTAGGCGCGGCCGACGGCCAGCTCGACCGCGTACCCGCCCGCGATCCACCACGGGCCACTCAGCGGGGCGAGCAGGGCCACGGTCTCGGGGAGGGACAGCGGGTCCCAGGTCCCCCAGGGGGTCTCCGTACGCACGGCGGCCTCAGCCCGGCAGGAGCAGGTGCCGGTAGCTGTCCGGATGCTCCCTGAGATAGGTGGCCAGGTCCTTGGCGGGCCGGCCGGTGAGCCGCCGCACGGCGTCCGAGACCGTGGCCATCTCGCCGGCCGCGATGGCCTCGTACGACGTCACCCAGCCCGCCACCTCCCAGTCCGGCGCGCCGTATCCCGAGCGTGAGGCGTAGGCCTCCTCCCGCGTCTCAGGCACGTAGGTGACGGTCCGTCCGGTGACCCGGCCCAGCTCCTCGGCCGCCTCGGCGAGGGTGAACGCCTCCGGTCCGGTCAGGTCGTACGTCACCCCGTCGTGCGCGGCGTCCCCCGCCAGGTCGCCGCCGGGCAGCAGTACCGCGGTCGCCGCGTCGGCGATGTCCTCGTGGGCCACCGCGGCCACCCGGCCGTCCCCGGCCGGGCCGCGCAGCACGCCGTCGGTGCCGGTCATCGCCGGCAGGCCCGCGAGGTACCAGCTGTCGCGGAGGAAGGTGTGGCGGACACCGGAGACCCGGATGTGCGCCTCGGTCTCCCAGTGGTCGCGGGCGAAGGTGAACGTCGCGTCCGGCGCCGCGCCGAGGAACGAGACGTACACGATCCGCTCCACGCCCGCCGCCGTCGCCGCGTCCACGGCGCTGATGTGTTCACGCACCCGGTCCGGGCTCTCGTGCGCCGATACGAGGAACAGGGTGTGCGCCCCGGCCAGCGCACGGCGCATCGCGTCCCCGTCGCCGTAGGGCGCGGCCGGCGCGATGTCGGCGCCGGGCAGTTCCGGCAGCCGGGACGGGTCGCGGCCCAGGAGGCGGACGGGAACGCCCGCCCGGACCAGCCGCCTCGCCACACGGCCGCCGAGCGCACCGCTCGCGCCGGTGACCGCGGTGAGGGGGCCACTCGTGAGGTCTTCGGGCCCGTGCCTGTCGTCCGGCGGGGTGTCGTCCGATGGGGTCATGCCGGATCGCCTTCCTTTCGCTGCCAGGGGCGCACCTCCACGACCGCGTCGACCGGAACCGGTCCGTAGATGTGCGGGAACTCCTCGCCGCCGGGGGTGACCGACTCGTACCGCACGGGCGCGGGGAGCCGCTCGGTGTCGATGACGAGGACCACCAGGTCCAGGTCAGCGGCTCCGGCCCGGCTCCCGGCGCCGTACAGCATCTCGGCCACACCGGGGAGCTGGTGCGGCAGCGAGCAGTGGATGAAGCCCTCTTCGTGCAGGGTGCGGCCGCGGGTGGACATCTCGTACGTCCCGATCCCGCGGGCCGCCTCCCACAGCGGGCCTTCGGTGAGGTGCAGCAGTTCGGCCATGGGCCGAGGCTAGCGCCGCTGCCGGTGGTCCCCGCCCGCCGGGGCGAAGACCACCGGGTGGGTCGCTAACCGCGCCTGCGCGTCCTGCGGGCCATCACGGTGGCCGCCGATCCCGCGACCAGCAGAGCCGCCGCGATCCCGCCGATCACCCATTCACCGCCGCGCGAACCCGTGTTCGGGAGTTCTCCGCCCGGGTGCGGACGGTGCGGCCAGGAGTGCGTCGGGGTGGGCCTGGGGCCGGGGGTCGTCTCGGACGGCGACGGTCCCGGTGAGTCCGTCGGAGTGGGGCTCGGCGTGTCCGTCGGGGTGGGGGTGGGTGAGTCCGTGGGCGTCGGGGTGGGTGAGTCCGTCGGGGTCGGCGAGGGCGACGGTTCCGCGTCGCAGTCCGGCAGGTCGCCGTTGAACGGGTAGGCGTGCAGCTCCTGGCCGCCCGACTCGCCCGCCGAGGTGTGGGTCAGTGAACCGGCGCTGTAGAAACGGCCGTTGGTGCCGCTGACGTCCATCAGGGTCTGACTCGACTCCTGGCCGATCAGCACGCTGCCCTGGAACTGGCCGGTGCCGCGGAGGCCGATGTCCGTGGCGTCCGGGAAGTTCCACAGCAGGTTCTCGCGGAGGCCGGACTGGGGCAGGGACCCCATGTACGTGCGGATGCTGCGGGTCGTCCCGTACACGTTGACCAGTACGGTGGCGCCGTCCGGGACACCGTTGAAGACGATGCCCTCGTCCCCGCCCGCGCCGGACGCGATGTCGGCGTCCAGCGCGAAGACCTGGAGCGGCGAGGTGCCGTCGCCCGTGAACACGGTCTCGGAGCCGTTGTTCACGGTGGTTCCGGTCGCCGGACGGCGATGGTCGGCGTTGTCGTCGTAGGCGTAGCAGTGGCTGGCCGCCGTGAGCTGACCGCGCAGGTCGGCGTAGGGGGCGATGGCGTCCGGGTCGCTGATCGGCGCGGTGGCCGGTTCGACGGTGCCGCTCAGCGTCTGGGCGTACCGGACCCGCCCGGTGTTCTCCATCTCCTCCGCGAGGAGCCGCTGGCCGCTCGCGATCGTCAGGTTCCCGCCCACTGTCAGGTAGTCGCTGCCGTTGGGCGGCGGCACGCGTGAACCACCGCCCGCGACGCCCACGTTGTAGATCGCCGAGACGCCGGCCCGCTTGTTCATGTCGAACATGCCGAGCGTGACGATCTTCCCCTCGGCCTCGGCCGCCGCCTCGCGGACCAGGTAGTCGCCACCGACGTAGATGTTGATGTTGCTGTCGTGGTTGACCACGGGATCGCTGTTCGGGTCCTTCCAGGTGTCCGGGCAGTCGTCCCCCAGACACGGCCCGAGTCCGCCGGGCAGCGGGTCGGCGGCCGCGGTGGGGGCGATGGCCCCCACCATGGCCGCCGCTGCCGCCACCGTCACCGCCACGCGGTGGGTTTTACCGCTTCTGCGCGCTTTTGTTCCCATACAGCGCAATATGCAGGTTTACTGAGTACTCATCAGCTGTGCCGCGCCGGTCGGGCGTGCCGCTTCCGCCGACCGGTCGGCCGGGCCGCCCCGGACGGCGGTGCCCGTCAGCCGGCCAGCAGCTTCGCCTCGGTCTCCGGATCGAGGCCGACGGCGGGCCGGTCGGGCCGCCGGGGCGCGCCGCCGCCCAGTTCGCTCAGCCACTTCCAGGTGTCCTCGACCGTCTCCCCGACCGGCCGGCAGCGCAGCCCGGTGGCGTACGCCCGGCTGACATCCCCCTGGTGCAGGCTGTCGTACAGCTCGCCCGGCGGCAGCCAGACCGGCAGGTCGGACCAGGGCTCGACGCCCGCCGCGAGGATCGCCCCGGTGTCGGTCCAGCGCAGCTCGGCATCGGAGCCGGTGACCCGCACACAGGCGTCGAGCAGCTCCCCCATCGTGGTGTGCCCCGGGCGGCTGACCAGGTTGTACGGTCCGTGCAGCCCCTTCCCGGCGGCGTCCAGCAGCCATCCGGCGAGATCGCGTGCGTCGATGTACTGAAGGGGCAGATCAGGTGTCCCGGGGGCCAGTACGGGTCCGCCGCGGGCGATCCGGGTCAGCCACCAGGGCAGCCGGCCGATGTTCTCCCAGGGGCCGATGATCAGTCCGGCGCGGACGAGCAGTGCCCGGTCCCCGAAGGCGTCCAGCGCGGCCAGTTCGCCGCCGCGTTTGGCCAGGGCGTACGAGACGTCACCACCGTCGTCCGGCGATGCGCCGTCCACCACCGGACCGTCCTCGGGCAGCCCCGCCGGAGTCGGGTACGCGTAGACGGAGCGGCTGGAGACGTACGCGTAGCGCCGGGCCCGTCCCGCGAGCAGCCGGGCCGCGTCCCGTACGGCCGAGGGGGCACCGCTCCAGGTGTCGACGACCAGGTCCCAGGTGTACGTGCCGTCCCCCGGTCCGCCGGCGGCCTCCAGCGCGGCCAGGCCGCCCTCGACGGTGCGGTCACCGAGCAGTTCGGCCGTGCCGGGCGGCGGCGCGTGGTGGCCCCGGTGGAACACGGTGACCTCCCAGCCGCGCGCGAGGGCGTCCTCGGTGACGGCCCGGCCGACGAACTCAGTACCACCCAGCATCAGAAGCCTCATGACACCGACTCTGCCCCGCCGGACCCCGAACCGGAACCGGCCTCGCTGAGGGCTGAATCGGGCCCGGTCCGAACCACGTTCGGTCCCGTCCTGGCCGGGCTCAGGAGGAGTGGGCGAGCGGGCTCCGGTTGCGCAGCAGCCACTGGTGGTAGCCCTCTGCCTGCCGGGCCGCCTCCCGGTACGCGGCCTCCAGCTCCCCGTACACCGTCGCCGTGTCGGCGCCCGGCCGCGAGACCAGCAGCAGCCGCACCGCGAGCGGGTCGTCGCGCAACGGGCGGATCGCCATGTCGTCGCGCGGGCCCGAGGTCGGCTGGCAGGGGGCGACGGCCTCGCCGAGGACGACGAGGGAGGCGGCGGTGAGGTAGTCGCCGTGCAGCACGGTCGGCGCGACCCCGGCCGCGCCGAACACCCGGCGCAGGCCGTCCCATTCGCCGTCCACCGTGGGGTCGACCATCCACCGGTCGGCCGCCAGGTCGGTGAGGTCGACGACGGGCAGGGCGGCGGCCGGGTGGTCGCGGGCCATCGAGATGAACTGCGGCTCGCGGTCCAGGAGCACCCGCTGCACCAGGCCGTCCGGCACGTACAGCGGGCAGCCCTCCACCTCGTGCACGAACGCGACGTCGAGCCGGCCCGCCTCGACCGCGCGCAGCAGCGCGTGGGCGGACACGTCGACCCGCAGCGAGATGTCCGTGCCGGGCAGCCGGACGCGCAGCCTGCGCAGCCAGCCGCCGATGACCCGGCTGGCGGTGCAGCCGATCCGCAGCCGGGGACCGCCGGACCGGGCGGCGTCCGCCTCCGCCTTGGCGTCGGTGACCAGCGCCCGCATGCCGTCCACGAGCGGGCGGGCCCGGCTCAGCACGGCGTGGCCGAGCAGGGTGGGGCGGCAGCCGGTGCGCTCGCGGCTGAACAGTTCGGCGCCCAGCGAGTTCTCGATCCGGCGCAGCTGAGTGGTGAGCGAGGGCTGACTCACGCCCAGCCTGCGGGCCGCCCGGTGCAGGCTGCCGGTGTCGGCGATGGCGCACAGCGCCCTGAGGTGCCTCACCTCAAGCTCCATACCGCCGAGAGTAGGGCGGCGGGACCGTGCCGCACCAGACGCCCCAACCCCATCAAACTCCTTTAATTCAGGGGTAGGTGGAATGACGGACACCGTTTGTGCCCGCCCGCGTCATCGCGTGCTCACCCCGGAGCGGTGGTGGGGTGATAGGGCCGCGCTATCGCCGGTTGGCATCATCCGCCGGGTGCCCGACGTCACCGACACTCTCTCCGTACCGCACCCGTCCGAGTCCGATCATCGGACGGGTTCCTCGGACAGGTAACTGGTAGGAGACCCCCCATGAGACACCCCAGGACCGTCATGTCGGCCGTGGTCGGCCTCGGCTTCGGCCTCGCCGCCGCGCTGGGAACCGCACCCGCGCTCGCCTCTGCCACCCCCGCACCTGCCTCTTCCGCGCCGGCCCCCCACGTCGCGTACACCTCGCACTCCGGATCCCACGAGAGCGCCGCAGCCAACAAGGCGTTCTTCGAGGCGGTCGCGAAGTCGGTTGCCGAGAAGCGGGCCGCCCACCCGGGCGTCCAGTCGGTCACCATCGTCTACAGCACCGCCAACGCCCCCAGCTTCCGCACCCAGATAGCCAACAGCGCGCAGATCTGGAACAGCTCGGTCTCCAACGTCCGGCTGCAGGAGGGGTCCAACGCGGACTTCACCTACTACGAGGGCAACGACCCGAGCGGCTCGTACGCCAGCACCGACGGACACGGCAACGGCTACATCTTCCTCGACTACGCGCAGAACCAGCAGTACGACTCGACCCGGGTCACGACCCACGAGACCGGGCACGTGCTCGGCCTGCCGGACGACTACTCGGGCCCGTGCAGCGAGCTGATGTCGGGCGGCGGCCCCGGCCCGTCCTGCACCAACCCGTATCCGGACGCCAATGAGCGCAACCAGGTCAACTACCTCTGGCAGAACGGCTTCGCGGCGGCGCTCGCCCGCAGCGGTTCCTGACCGAGGCATGCGGACAGGGGCCACCCCGCAGGACGGGATGCTGTTGGCGAATGCCCCTTCGTTCCGCCCCATCGGATTTATCCGGTGGGGCGGAGTGCTGCGAAGTGTGAGGTGCGTGTTGGGGCGAGTG
>NZ_JBICXG010000054.1:0-15475 GCF_043200175.1 Streptomyces sp. NPDC048462 | reverse complement strand
GGACTCCTCCTCGGCACCGAAATCGGCAACAACGGCTGGCTCACCATCGCCTGGTCCCTCGCCCTCATCACACTCGGCTACCGCTGGTCCACCACAACCTTCAACCGCGACCCGAAGTAACGCGAACGAGCCGCCACAACAACGCAACGCGAACCACAGAACTCACACCCACAGCCAGCACCACCAGCCCAGCCAAGTCCACTCAGCACGACCCAGTGCCACCCACTCTCCTCAGCAAGCCAGCAAGCCAGCAAGCCAGCAAGCCAGCAAGCCAGCATCCCCGGCCTCACCGAACCCGTCACCGCAGCAGATCAGTCCGCGTCCGCGCTGGACAGTGCCTCGGTAATCATGCGGGTGGCGAAGTCGGGGTCGTCGGCGATCCGGTTGATGTGCTCCGCGAGGAGGAACGCGGTGACCTCAAGGGGAGTCATCTCCGCGTCGGTCCAGTCCCCGTACTGCATGCGCCACAGATTGGGACTCAGGCCGGTGCCCGCGGCGATCACCAGGCCGGCCATGGTGGGGATGACCTCGGGACGGACGCTCCTGGGCATCATGCGCATCGACGCGACGAGGGTGGGCACCACGTACTCGATGACGTCCTTGTCGTGCTGCTCGTGCGTCATCCGCAGCCACTTCATGAACATGAAGATGAGCGTGCACGCACCGTCCAACAGCTCCTGAGCCCCCTCGGGCCCCAGCGACGCGGCGAACTGGTCGACCATCTCCTGTTGTCCGGGGTCGGTCGCGGTCCTGCCGTCATGGACACATCGGAGCCTGGAGTCGATCATCATGATCGCCGTACCCACATCGCCGGCGGGAGCGTTCTGGGGATCACAGGGCGATGACACAGGGTTCCTCCTCAGTTGCCCACCGTGGGCAGTTCGGCGGATTCGACAGTAGACCGCCGACGAGGCACGGGTCCCGGAAATCCCCCGCAAGGGCCTCTCGGTAGCCGCGAGCGCCGCCGGTCCGCACTCCCGGTCCGACAGGTGCGGCCTCATCGATCCTCCCGGGTTCATCAGATGGGAGGAATCAAGATCCCTCCGGCGCGCAACGCGAGATCGAATGGATACTCTCCGTTACGCCCGGCGGAGGGGTAACGGCCACCGCGATACAGAGAGGTACCGGTCACCATGGACGCCATTCTCCGCGCGACAGGTGTGGAGCTGCTCTACGGCACGCAACGGGCCGTTTGCGCAGTGAACTTCGCGTTGAGCGCCGGTGAGGTCTGCGCGGTCATGGGCGGCAGTGGTTCGGGGAAGTCGTCATTGCTCTACTGCCTGGCCGGAGTCCTCGCGCCGACCTGCGGGGAGGTCTCCTTCGACGGAGTCCCGTTCCAGCAGCTCGGTGACGACGAGCTGAGCGCGCTGCGCAGAGAGCGGTTCGGGTTCGTGTTCCAGTACGGCGAGTTGCTCCCGGATTTGACCGTCGAGGAGAACGCGGCGCTTCCACTGCGCCTGGCCGGTCGCCGCAAGTCGCAGGCCCACGAGGAGGCCGGAGAGATCCTCGGACGCCTGGGGCTCGCGGAGTTGCGGCAGCGCAGGACGTCGCAGATCTCGGGTGGGCAGAGCCAACGGGTCGCGGTGGCAAGGGCTCTCGTCCACCGGCCCGCCGTGGTCTTCGCCGACGAACCGACCGGCGCGCTGGACAGTGCCAACGCCGATGCCGTACTGGAAGAGTTCCTGGCCCTCGCGCGGTCCCAGGGCACCGCCGTGATGATGGTGACGCACGACGCCGCTGTGGCCGCCCGTGCGGACAGCCGCTACACGATGGCCGACGGGGTCCTGGCCAGGCGGGTGGCGGTGTGAGTTCCCGGTCCGCGATCACGTTCATGATCGGCTGCGACTCCTGCGCGGCACCGGTCGCACGGGGCAGGCCCGCTTCCTCCCGATGACTCTCGGCTGCGCGATGGGCGTCGCCTGTCTCGCCGCGGTACTGACCATCCCCGCGATCCTTTCGGCCCACGACGGCAGGGCCGCGGCCCGCGAGCCGCAGCCGGTGACCGGTGTTCAGCACGCCCGGTCCGCGAAGGACACCGTCTTCCTGACCCGTCAGGACCCTTACGGTTCTCGACCGTTCACCCGGGTCTTCCTCAGCCACCCGGCAGGCGGCTCTGCGGCAGCCTGCCGGGTGGCCTGCCCGCCCGGCATCGACCACCTGCCGGGAGCCGGAGAGGTGCTCGTCTCCCCGAGGCTGCACGCGACGCTCGCCGAACAGCCCGCACTCACAGGCCTGCTCCCCGGCCGGATCACCGACACCATCGGCCCGGAAGGTCTCACCGGCCCCGATGAGCTGTACGCCTATATCGGCCGCGCACCTGACCAACTGCCCTCTTCCGCAAGGCCACTGGCGAGTTTCGGCTCCGCCTGGACCTCGACTCCCGCTGTGGATTCCTCCACCCTCGACATCCTGCGCTTCGCCCTCGGCTGCCTCGTGCTGCTGCCGCTGGCCGTGTTCCTGTCCGTGTGCGCCAGGCTCTCCGCCGAGGCCAGAGCCCGACGCCTCGCCGCGCTGCGGCTGCTCGGGCTGAGCGTGAAGGGAACCTTGCGGGTCAACGCCGTGGAGACGGTGGCCGCCGCACTCCTCGGCGCGCTCCTCGGTGTCGTCGCGTACGCCTTGGCCAACGAGGTTCTCGCCCACGTCGGCCTGCCCGGCCTCCAGTGGTACCCGCCCGACGGACGGCCCTCCGCCGCCGTCCTCGCGGTCTGCCTGCTCGCCTGTCCCGGTCTGGCCTGGTCCGTCGGACGGCATCGCGCCCGTGAGGCCGCGCTCCGCCCGCTACAGGTACGCCGGGGTGCCCAGCCCCGCGCCCCGAAGAAGTACGGGCTGCTCCTGCTCCTGCCCGGGCTCGGGGTCATCTGCGGCTACTGCGCCCTCGGCGTGCTGGGCCGGGACCCGTCCGGCGGACCTGCCAACGCGGTGCTCGTCCCCGTCGGAGTCCTGCTGACCGGAGCCGGACTCGTCCTCGCGCTCGCTCCGGCCACGGCCTGGCTCGCCCGTCGACTCGCCGGCACCACCCAGTCCCTCCCCCTGGCACTCGCCATGCGGCGCAACGAAGTCGAGCCCGGCAGTTCCCTGCGCGTGGTCACCGGCCTCGTCCTCCTCGTCTACGCCGCCTCACTCGCGCAGGGCGTCCTCGTCGAGCTCGCCCACATCAGCCGGCCCACGTCTCCCACCCAGGAATACGCCCTCCCCTTCAGCGACCTGAGCGAAGGGCAGCGCACCCGGGTGCGTCAGGTCGATGGCATCCGGGCACAGGCCCTCGCGATGGACTCCTGGATCCCGAGGGTCAGCTCCACCACACCCCGTATCACCGCTGTGGTCGCCGACTGTGGCCAACTCGCCGCATTCACCGCGGTGTCGGTCCGAGGGTGCGTGGACGGCAAGGTGCAGCGCCTGACCGACTCCGACATGGCCGGCGACCCCGACGCTCGGCCCGGCCGCACCTACCCGTTCCTCCTGAGCACGGGCGGCAGCCGACAGCCGGGGGAGAGGAAGCTCCTCGTCACGCTGCCACGGGACCACCTGGTCATCCGAGCACGCCGGCCCTCGGCCTTCGTGGGTGCCGACATCCTCATCCCGCCCTCTGCGCTCCCGGCAGGACAGCATCCCGCAACGGGCCGGCTGCTCCTGCTGTCGGGTTCCACGCCGTACACCGTACGAACGGCACTCGACGGCATCGGCACCATCGCTCCCACCGCGGAGATCGAGGCCGTGGGCGTCAATATCGAATCCCTGCAGCAGATCACCGTCATCAAGAGCCTCCTCGCGGCGGGCATGATCCTGGGCCTCGCCATCGGCGTCGCCGCCTTCGCGGTGTCCGCCGCCGACCGGGCCCTGGAACGCCGAGGCCGGATCGCCACGCTCAACCTCCTCGGCGCCCGCCCTCTGACCGTCCGCGCGGCCCAGTGCATCCAGGTCCTGCTCCCGCTCACCATCGGCCTGGCCGGCGCCCTGGTGGCCGGCCGTCTCGCCGAGTCCAGCTACCTGATCACCGGCGGCGGCACGGTCCACTGGGACGGCGACGGCCTCCCTCTCCTGGCCGCCTGCACCGCCGGAATCCTGCTCACCGCCGCCCTGGCCTCGCTTCCCCTCATCCGCCGCCACGTCGAACTCGAACACATCCGGCGGGACTGATTCGGCACATCCGATGCGACTGATCCGGTCAGACGGCCCCACAAACCACTCCGGGCCTGATCCACAACGGGATCTGGCCTTCGGCCCGGTAACTCGCCTGGTTCTTCAGCTGTCTGGATGGCGGGATCGAACCGACCCAATACATCTTCGTCCCGAAGCAGCCGGAGAGGGCGTCCTTGCCTAGGGCCGGGTTCGCTTCACCTGCACACCCAGAAAGCCACGCACACGAAGAAAGTCACCCACCTAGGAACGTTCCTAGGTGACTGACCTGATGTTGCAGGTATCGGGGGTATCAGTGCTGCTCGTCAGAGGATTGGAGTGGGTTGGTCTCGCACGGTCTCGGCGCACCTCGGGGCACCTCGGGGCAACTCGGGGCGAAGACTATCCCCAAATCTCTCCCAGGCCACTTCAACGTGTTACTCCACAGCCCCAGTTGCCCACCGACGAGCCGAAGGCCAGGCCGGAAGGCAAGCGCGGACGGGTGGTTCGCTGCTGCCGTCTGCCCGCCGCGTCGGCGGCTGCCACTCAGCTCCTGCGGGTGATTGTGATGATCCGGTCTATGACGGCCGCGGGGCTGAGGGTGTCCATCCAGCCAGTTCCATAGCTGTGCTCCTGGCCTGCACTCGATCATTCCGCTCAGGGAGGTAGGCGCGAGCGGATCGTGGCAGGCAGAGGTGCGGCTCGCCGTCCGGGATCTGCAGCGGCCTCTCCCTGCGGATTTCTCCCAAACGATCACTGGAGATGCAGGAGGGGCCTGATCCGCGATGCGGATCAGGCCCCTGACCTGGTATTTCAGCTGTCGGGGTGGCGGGATTTGAACCCACGACCTCTTCGTCCCGAACGAAGCGCGCTGCCAAGCTGCGCTACACCCCGATCGCCGCCGGTCTCCCGGCGACATCGATTACTTTAGCCCACCTGTGGCCGGAGACGAAATCCGGTTTTTGTGCCGGTCGAGGTGCGAGTGAGGGGTACCGGGGTGGGGTAGGTCTGCGGGGTGTGGGCGAACGGGGGCGTAGGAGGGCTACGCGTCCCGGGGTGTCAGGGTCAGCAGCGTCGCCTCGGGAGGGCAGGCGAAGCGGACCGGGGTGTAGCGGTTCGTGCCGCAGCCGGCCGAGACGTGGAGGTAGGCGCGGTTGCCGTCGACCGAGTGGGAGGAGAGGCCCTTCACGCGGTCCGTGTCCAGGTCGCAGTTGGTGACCAGGGCTCCGTAGAAGGGGATGCAGAGCTGGCCGCCGTGGGTGTGGCCGGCCAGGATCAGCGGGTAGCCGTCCGCGGTGAACGCGTCGAGGGAGCGCAGGTAGGGGGCGTGGACCACGCCGATGGAGAGGTCGGCGCCCGTCTCGGGGCCGCCGGAGACCTCCGCGTAGCGGTCGCGCTTGATGTGCGGGTCGTCGAGTCCGGTGAAGGCGAGCTCCAGGCCGTCGACCTTGAGACGGCCGCGCGTGTTGGACAGGTTCAGCCAGCCCGCCGTGTCGAAGGCGTCCCGCATGGGCTCCCACGGGTTGTGGACGACGTTGACCGCCGGTGCGTTCCCGTTGAGGCCGTGCTTGCCCGCGGTCTTCTCGAAGAGGTAGCGGACGGGGTTGCGGAGCTTGGGGCCGTAGTAGTCGTTGGAGCCGAAGACGTACACGCCCGGGATCTCCATCAGCGGGCCGAGTGCGTCCAGCAGCTCCGGTACGGCCTCCGGGTCGGAGAGGTTGTCGCCGGTGTTCACGACGAAGTCCGGTCGCAGTCCGGCCAGGGACTGCAGCCAGGCGCGCTTCTTCCGCTGACCGCACACCATGTGGACGTCGGAGATCTGCAGGACGCGCAACGGACGTGCTCCGTGCGGGAGTACGGGGACCGTGACCCTTCGCAGGCGGAACGAGCGGGCCTCGAATCCGGCTGCGTAGGCGAGACCGGCGGCGCCGGCCGCGGCGGTGACCGCCGTGATTTTCAGGGGTACTCCGTAGCGTGCGCGCATGCGCCCATCGTCGCAGACAGCGCGGGCCGACAGGAAAACCGGCGGGCGCCGGGCGTCCCGCACCTGCCACAATCACCACATGACCACGCTCAAGTCCAAGCTCAAGGAAGACCTCACCACGGCCATGAAGGCGCGCGACGAGCTGACCTCGTCCACGCTCCGACTGACCCTCACCGCGATCACCAAGGAGGAGGTCAGCGGCAAGTCGGCCCGCGAACTCTCCGACGACGAGGTGCAGAAGGTGATCGCCAGGGAGGCGAAGAAGCGCCGCGAGGCGGCCGAGGCCTTCGCGCAGGGCGGCAGGGCCGAGCAGGCCGAGCGGGAGAAGAAGGAGGGCGAGCTGCTCGACACCTACCTCCCGCAGCAGCTGAGCGACGACGAGCTGTCCGCGATCGTGGCGTCCGCGGTCGATGAGGCGAAGGCGGGCGGCGCCGAGGGCCCGCGTGCGATGGGCGCTGTCATGAAGATCGTGAACCCGAAGGTCGCCGGGCGTGCGGAGGGCGGCCGGGTGGCCGCCGCGGTCAAGAAGCTTCTCGCGGGCTGAGACGGCGGGAGCCCTCCAGCGGATCCCGGCAGGTCTGGTGGGTCCGATGGATCTGGCGGGTCAGGTGGGTCCCGCAGGGCCTGTGGGTCCGGCGGGACCGGTGGGCCTGTGAGGCGTCGAGTGTTCTGGACATGAAGGTGGGGCGCCCCCGCGCCGGGGGCGCCCCACCTTCATGTGTGCCGTGACGCTTACCGCACTGGCACTGGCACTGGCACTGGCACTGGCACTGGCACTGGCACTGGCACTGGCACTGGCACTGGCACTGGCACTGGTACGGACAAGGTCAGGGGCCTTGCGTCCCGCCGTTGCCCTGGCCGCGGCCGTGGCCGTTGTTGCCGCCGAGGAGGTCCGGCGGAATGCTGATGCCGGGGAAGGGATCGTCGCCGCCGGGCTTGTTGTCGCCCTGGCCCGGCTTGTTCTTGTCCCTGTCCTTGTTCTTTCCCTTGTCCTTGTCTTCCTTCGGCTTCGCCCTCGGTACGTCGACCGCGTTGAAGGCCGGGGTCTCGGAGGCGTTCAGGGAGCCGGTCATCGCCGTCTTCCAGATCGGACCGGGCAGACAGCCACCGCAGACCTCGTCGTAGTACTGGCCGCCGATGGTGATGTTGCTCATCGGGAGCTGCTTGGCACCGTCGCTGCCGACCCACACCGCCGTGGACAGGTTCGGCGTGTAGCCGACGAACCAGGCGTTCTTGCGCTCGTCGGTGGTACCGGTCTTGCCCGCGTTGTCACGGTCGCTGAGCCCGGCCTGCTGGCCGGTGCCGTCCGCCACGACGCCCTTGAGCATCTGGTTGATGGTGTCAGCGGTGTGCTCGCTCATGGCCTGCGTGCACTTCGACTTCGGTACGTCGAGCTGCTTGCCGGTCGGGCTGGTCACCGAGAGGATCGCGATCGGGGAGCAGTACTTGCCTCGGTTGGCGAAGGTCGCGTACACCGAGGCCATCGCCAGCGGTGTCGACTCCTGGCCACCGAGGGTGGTGGAGGCGACCGCCTGCAGCGGCTTGTTGTTGCCGCGGATGTAGCCGACCTTGTCCGCCATGGAGAGGGTCTCGCAGAGACCCGCCTTCTGCTCCAGCTTCGCGAAGTAGGTGTTGATCGACTTGCCCAGCGCGCTGGTCATGTCGAACGTGCCCTTCTCCGACTCCAGCTCGTTCGACACCTCCCAGGGCCGGTTGTCCGCAGGCCGGTTGTCACAGGTGCGGAAGCTCTCACCGGGCAGCGAGATCTGGTGGTCCGAGGTGAAGTCCTGCGCCGGACTGATCCCCTTCTCCAGTGCCGCCGCCGCTGTGATCGGCTTGAAGGTCGACCCCACCTGGAAGCCGGCGTAGCTGCCGCCCATCTTGTGGTCGACGTTCAGGTTCAGCACGGTCTGGTGCTTGGACTGATCCAGCCCGTACGGGCGGGACTGAGCCATCGCCGTGATCTGACCCGTGCCCGGCTTCACCTGGACGACGGCGTCGGCGATCTTGTCGTCCTTGTTCACGCGGGAGGTGGCGGCCTCGTTGGAGGCGGCCTGCGAGCGTGGGTCCAGGGTCGTCTTGATCGTGAGGCCGCCGGTTGCCCAGAGCTTGGCGCGGTCCTTCGCCGTCTTGCCGAAGGCGGGGTCGCCCGTGACGATCTGCCGCACGTAGTCGCAGAAGAAGCCCGAGCCGCTGACGGCGGTGATGCAGCCGTTCTGCGGCCGCTTGACCTTCAGCTTGATCGGCGTCGCCTCGGCCTTGGCGGCCTCGTCCTTCGAGATGTCCCCGACATCCGCCATCCGCTGGAGCACGGTGTTGCGACGCTTGGTCGCCTCCTCCGTGTCGTTGACGGGGTCGTAGCGGCTGGGCGACTGCACGATGCCGGCCAGCAGCGCCGCCTCCTCCACCTTCAGGTCCTTCGCCGACTTCGAGAAGTAGCGCTGCGAGGCCGCCTCGACCCCGTAGGCCTGCTGGCCGAAGAAGGTGATGTTGAGGTAGTTCTCCAGGATCTTCTTCTTGCCGAGCTCTTCCTCGACCTGGATCGCGTACTTCAGCTCCTGGACCTTGCGGCCGAGCGTCTGCTGGGTGGCCTCGGCGACCTTGGCCGGGTCGTCGCCCGCCTCCTCGACGAAGACGTTCTTCACGTACTGCTGGGTGAGGGTCGACGCGCCCTGCGCGGTCCCGCCCGACTGAACGTTGCGGTTCATCGCGCGCAGGATGCCCTTGAGGTCGACCGCGCCGTGTTCGTAGAAGCGGGCGTCCTCGATCGCGATGATCGCCTTCTGCATGTACGGCGAGATGTCCTTCAGCGGCACCACCGTGCGGTCGCGCGAGTAGACCGTCGCGATCTGGCCGCCCTGGTTGTCCAGGATCGTGGTTCGCTGCATCAGCGGCGGAGTCTTCAGATTGGCCGGGATCTCGTCGAATCCGTCGACCGTCCCCTTGGCGGCGAGACCCAGTGCTCCGGCGGCCGGCAGCGCGATGCCCGCCAGGACCACTCCGGAGAGTGCGGCGACACCGAGGAACTTGGCGGCCTGCTGGGTCGTCGTGAGACCCCCGCCCGAGCGCTTCTTTGGCATGGGGGCAGCCTACGTTCTCATTCGCCGGACACACGTATATGCCTTGGCCTAAGCTGCTCTCAACTGTCACAGCAGTCCGGTTTTGTATCAACCCCCCTGCATGACCCTGTGCATGACTCGACCACGATTAAGGCGCTCCCGAAATCGCCTCGTGTGTCATCGAACGTCCGTTGTGTCTCAGATGGTCTGTCCCGATTCTCTCGGGATAGTCGCGGATGTCCTCACCTCACTCCCCTGGGTGATCTGCCGCATACGCATAGTCCGTTCGGGCCATTCAAGATTGGGCCCGAAGGGGGTGTTGTGCTGTCGCCACCTTCCGTAACGTCCTCAACTGGCAGCGGTGAATATGCCGCTGTCGCCGTGGGGGAGCCTCGATTCGGGAGAGGACGGCGCCGGGATGGGCTGGGTAACCGACTGGAGTGCGCAGGCAGCCTGCCGCACTACCGATCCGGATGAACTGTTCGTACAAGGGGCAGCGCAGAACAGGGCCAAGGCGGTGTGCACCGGATGTCCGGTGCGGACCGAGTGCCTGGCCGATGCGCTGGACAATCGCGTCGAGTTCGGCGTGTGGGGTGGGATGACCGAACGGGAGCGCCGCGCATTGCTGCGCAGGCGACCGACCGTCACGTCCTGGCGCCGGCTGCTGGAGACCGCACGCAGCGAGTACGAGCGGTCCACGGGCATCCTGCCCGTGGCGATCGGGCTGGAGGACGACGAACTGCACGAGACGCTCGCCGCCGTGGGGTGACCCGGGCGAAGGGCGACCGGTCCGGCCCGTGGGACGGACGGACCGACCGCATGGTGCGGGTGGGTCCTCACGCGCGCGGGTGGGTTCTGAATCTGCACGCGTGGGTTCTGACCCCTTACTGATGCGCGCTGACCTGCGCTGATGCGTGCTCGGACTGCGCGGGGTGTCTACGCTGCTCCGGCCGGAGCGGAGCCGGTCGCGAGCCGGTCCCCGATGGCCCGCAGCCCCGCGAGATCATGGACATCTCCGGGCAGTGCGGCCACCGCCGTCACGGCCACCTCGGGATGCAGCGCGGTGAAACGGTCGCGTGTGTGCTGTTCGCGCGCGACCACCTGCATCCGTTCGGCGTGCAGATGCAGCAGACCGGCAGTCAGCTGCTCGATGGAGACAGCGGAGTCCGCCGGGGCACCTGAGTCGGCCGAGGCAGTCGAGGTAGCCGAAGCAGTCGAGTCGGTTGAGGCAGCGCGGGCAGCGGGCGCGGCGGAGGCATCTGCGTCCGCGTCGGTGGGCTCGTACTCCGAGGCGTGCTCGGACAGGTCGGGGGTGGCGGCTCCAGATGTGTCCGTGGTCTGTGCGGTCCCGGCCGCGGGAGAGTCGGCGGGCTCACGAAGTCCAGCCTTCCCGGCCCTCTGATCCACAATGCCGGCCGCATCAAGATTTTCTGCGGCGGCCAGCGCCTGCCCGGCCGAGAGCCGGGCGGCCTCGCTCCCGTGGACCCGGTTGAGGACCAGCCCCGCCAGCGGCATGTCCTCCGCGGCCAGCCGCTCCACGAAGTACGCCGCCTCGCGGAGCGCGTCCCGCTCCGGCGTCGCGACGACGAGGAATGCCGTGCCGGGTGCCTGGAGCAGCTTGAACGTGGCATCGGCGCGGGTGCGGAACCCGCCGAACATGGTGTCCATCGCGGCGACGAAGGTCTGCACGTCCCTCAGGAACTGGCCACCGAGCAGCTTCCCGAGCGTCCCGGTCATCATCGACATGCCCACATTGAGGAACTTCATCCCCGCCCGGCCGCCCATCTTCGCCGGGGCCATCAGCAGCTTGATGAACTTCCCGTCCAGGAATGAGCCGAGCCGTTTCGGCGCGTCCAGGAAATCGAGCGCGGAACGCGAGGGCGGGGTGTCGACGACGATCAGGTCCCACTCGTCGCGTGCCCGGAGCTGGCCGAGCTTCTCCATCGCCATGTACTCCTGCGTGCCCGCGAAGCCGGCCGACAGGGACTGGTAGAAGGGGTTCTCCAGGATCGAGCGGGCCCGCTCGCCGTCCGCGTGCGCCTCGACGATCTCGTCGAAGGTCCGCTTCATGTCGAGCATCATGGCGTGCAGTTCGCCGGAGCCCCGCGTCTCGATGCCCTTGACCCGGCGGGGGATGTTGTCCAGCGAGTCGATCCCCATGGACTGGGCGAGCCGGCGGGCCGGGTCGATGGTGAGGACGACGACCTTGCGACCGCGTTCGGCCGCGCGCACCCCGAGCGCCGCGGCGGTCGTGGTCTTGCCCACTCCGCCCGAACCGCAGCACACGATGATCCGGATGTCCGGGTCGTCGAGGAGGGCGTCGGTGTTCAGGGCGGGGGCAGCGGTAGGGGCAGTCGTCGGGGCGGGGGCGCTTGCCGTCGCGGCCGTCCGCGCGTCTCCGTCCGGCCCGGTCGTTCTGTCCGGCCCGGTTGTTGCCTCCGGCCCGGGCGTTCCGTCCGCGTCAGTGCTTCTGCCCGTGGCGGCCGAACCGTTCGTGGCCCTGGTTCTGGCCGTGGCCGTTGCCGTGGCCTTGCCCGTGGACTGGTTCCTGTCCGATGTCATGACCCCACCCCTTGTCCCGCAGCTTCCCCCGTCGCCCCTTCGCCCACGCCCTGCCTACGGAGCTCCGTGGCCAGCTCGTACAGTCCGGCCGGGTCCACACCCTCACCGATGAGGGGGAGTTCGTAACCCGGCAGTCCGAGGCCCGCCAGTACGGCGCGCTGTTCACGTTCCAGCTCGACCCGCTGGGCGTGCTCGGCGGCCTGCGCGAGCAGGGGGCGCACGAGGCCTGCGGAGCCGGTCACGCCCGCCCGGGTCAGCGTCTTGGCGATCTCCTTGCGGCGGCCGCCCGCGGCGGTGCGCAGCGCGTCCTCGTCCAGCAGGTGCGGGCGCACCATGTTCACGATGACCCGGCCCACCGGCAGCTCGGCCGCCCGGAGCTCGGCGATGCCGTCCGCGGTCTCCTGGACCGGCATCTCCTCCAGCAGGGTCACCAGATGGACCGCGGTCTCCGGGGACTTCAGCACCCGCATCACGGCCTGGGCCTGATTGTGTATCGGGCCGATCCGGGCCAGCCCCGCCACCTCGTCGTTCACGTTGAGGAAGCGGGTGATCCGGCCTGTCGGCGGGGCGTCCATGATCACGTAGTCGTAGATGAACCGGTTCTGCTTGTCCTTGCGGCGCACCGCCTCGCACGCCTTGCCGGTCAGCAGGACGTCCCGGACGCCGGGCGCGATCGTCGTGGCGAAGTCGATCGCGCCGAGCTTCTTGAGCGCCCGGCCGGCGCTGCCGAGTTTGTAGAACATCTGGAGGTAGTCGAGGAGCGCGCGCTCGGCGTCGATCGCGAGGGCGTACACCTCCCCGCCGCCCGGCGCGACGGCGATCTTGCGCTCCTCGTAGGGGAGGGAGTCCGCCTCGAAAAGCTGGGCGATGCCCTGTCTGCCCTCGACCTCGACGAGGAGGGTGCGCCTGCCCTCGGTCGCGAGGGCGAGCGCGAGGGCGGCGGCGACCGTGGTCTTACCGGTACCGCCCTTGCCGCTGACGACCTGGAACCTGCTCACGTATTCGAGCCTAACCAGTCGTACCGCAGGCTACGCACGAGGCTGCGCGTCCCGTGGATTGCGCAGGCATTACAGTCGGGCCATGACCAAGTGGGAATACGCGACCGTGCCCCTTCTCGTGCACGCGACCAAGCAGATTCTGGACACCTGGGGCGAGGACGGCTGGGAGCTGGTCCAGGTCGTTCCCGGCCCGAACAACCCCGAGCAGCTCGTGGCCTACCTGAAGCGGGAGAAGCAGTAGTGGCGGGCGCCGTCGAGGCGAAGCTCGCCGAGCTCGGGCTGGCCCTGCCGGGCGTCGTGCCGCCGCTGGCCTCGTACCAGCCGGCCGTGCAGTCCGGGGTGTACGTGTACACCTCGGGCCAGCTGCCGATGGTGGACGGCAAGCTCGCCGTCACCGGCAAGGTCGGCGCCGAGGTCACGCCCGACGAGGCCAAGGAGCTGGCGAAGACCTGCGCCCTCAACGCGCTCGCCGCGGTGAAGTCGGTCGCGGGCGACCTGGACCGGATCGCGCGCGTCGTGAAGGTCGTCGGCTTCGTCGCCTCGGCCACCGACTTCACCGGCCAGCCCGCCGTGATCAACGGTGCGAGCGAACTGCTGGGCGCGGTGCTCGGTGACAAGGGCGTGCACGCACGCAGCGCCGTGGGCGTCGCGGTGCTGCCGCTGGACGCACCGGTCGAGGTCGAGATCCAGGTCGAGCTGACCGGGGTCTGAGCCGCCCGCCCGCCGCCTACTTCTTCCGATCCCGTCCGGTCACGACGACCGGGCGGGATCTTCTGTGTCCGGGGCATGTACGGATCCCCGCCCCCCTCGAACATCCTCGCGGTTCCGGATAGCCTCCGGCCATGTCCAATGGTCAGTGGTACCCACCGGAATGGCCCGACCGGATCCGGGCACTCGCCACCGGCGAACTGACGGCCGCGACCCCCCGGCGGGCCGCCACCGTGATGCTGCTCCGGGACGCAGCCGCGGGTACCGGGGGCGGTCCCACAGTCCATATGCTGCGCCGGCGCACCTCGATGGCCTTTGCCGGAGGGGCGTACGCCTATCCGGGTGGCGGGGTCGACCCGCGTGACGACGACCGGCTCGTCGGCTGGGCCGGACCCGCGCTGGAGAGCTGGGCGCGGAGGCTCGGTGTCAGCACGCCCGCCGAGGCGCAGGCGATCGTCTGCGCGGCGGTCCGCGAGACGTACGAGGAGGCCGGTGTGCTGCTCGCGGGCCCGACCGCGGACACCGTCGTCACGGACACCACCGGAGCGGACTGGGAGGCCGACCGCAAGGCCCTGGTCGCGCGGGAGCTGTCGTTCGCCGCGTTCCTGGAGCGCCGCGGGCTGGTCCTGCGCTCGGACCTGCTCGGCGCGTGGGCGCGCTGGATCACTCCGGAGTTCGAACCGCGCCGCTACGACACCTGGTTCTTCGTGGCCGCGCTCCCGGCCGGTCAGCGCACCCGCAACGCCTCCACTGAGGCCGACCGCACGGTGTGGATCGGCCCGGGGGAGGCGGCCGACGGCTACGACCGCGGCGAGCTGCTGATGATGCCGCCGACGGTTTCGACGCTGCGCGGGCTCAGGGCCTACGCCACCGCCGCACAGGCGCTGGAGGCAGCATCTGCCCAGGACCTCGCCCCCGTACTCGCACAGGCGCGCCTGGAGGGCGAGGAGCTGGTGCTGAGCTGGCCGGGGCACGAGGAGTTCACCAAGCACATCCCGGCGGGCGCCACGGGCGCCACGGGTGCCACGGGCACGACGGGCACCGCGGGCGGTGGGGCGGCATGAGCGACGCGGCAGCGCTGCCCGGACAGCCTCGCGACGCGGTGGTCTCCGGCCCCGCCACCGCCCGCGCGGTCAACGTCCTCGCGCCCAACGCGTCGCCGATGACGCTGGACGGCACCAACACCTGGCTCGTCGCCGAGCCCGACTCGGACCTCGCGGTGGTCATCGACCCGGGGCCCCTGGACGACGGCCACCTGCGGGCCGTCATCGACACCGCCGAGCGGGCGGGCCGCCGGATCGCGCTCACGCTCCTCACCCACGGCCACCCCGACCACGCGGAGGGCGCGGCGCGGTTCGCCGAGCTGACCCGTACGAAGGTGCGCGCGCTCGACCCCGGTCTGCGGCTCGGTGACGAGGGCCTGGGCACGGGCGACGTGATCACGACCGGCGGGCTGGAGATGTACGTGGTGCCGACCCCGGGCCACACCGGGGATTCGCTCTCGTTCCATCTGCCCGCCGACCGCGCCGTGCTGACGGGGGACACGATCCTCGGCCGAGGGACGACGCTGGTGGCGCACCCCGACGGGCGTCTCGGTGACTACCTCGACTCGCTGCGGCGGCTGCGCTCACTGACGGTCGACGACGGGGTGCACACGGTGCTGCCTGGGCACGGTCCGGTGCTGGACGACGCCCAGGGCGCGGTCGAGTTCTACCTGGCTCACCGCGCGAACCGGCTGGCGCAGGTGGAGACGGCCGTGGAGGCCGGGTACCTGACGTCGTCGGAGGTGGTGGCGCACGTGTACGCGGACGTGGACCCGTCCCTGTGGCCGGCGGCAGAGCTCTCGGTGCTGGCACAGCTGGAGTACCTGGAGGAGCACGGCCTGATCTGAGGGCGGCCCGGACTGATATCTGGGCGCGGCTCGGTATGAACGCGGCGAGGGGCCCCGCCGGTCCGGATGCTGTTGGCGAATGCCCCTTCGTCGTGACGTCGGCCTGATCCATCTCGTTGGTGGGTCAGGCCGACGTTGTGTTTGGGGTGGGCAGATG
>NZ_JBICXG010000053.1:0-18663 GCF_043200175.1 Streptomyces sp. NPDC048462 | reverse complement strand
CCGCCAGAACGGCCTCGATCCCCTCCGGTCTCCCCATACCAGACCAACGAGCCCCACAGCTGGAAGCCACGATTTGTTTCCCGGCAAGCCCTAAGGGAGGGAAGTAGAGACCGGCTCGACAGACGCTGGAGGATTCCGGGCCCGCCCCCGTTGCTTCGCTACCGTTCGTCGGCGAGGCCTGAAAAATCGATGCGAACTCGACCACGTGCGGAGGAAACCGTGAAGATTCAGGTTCTGGGTCCGTTGAGTGCCGAGGTCAACGGGGGCTCGATTGTTCCGACGGCAGGGAAGCCCCGCCAGATTCTGGCTCTTCTCGCGTTGTACCCGGGACGGGTGATCCCCGTACCGACGCTCATGGAGGAGATCTGGGGAACCGGACTCCCGCCGAGCGCCCTCACCACCCTGCAGACCTACATCCTCCAGCTGCGCCGGCGGCTGGGCACCGCCATGGGGCCGGGCGCCCCCAGCGGGGCCAAGGACGTGCTCGCCACCCGCCACGGCGGCTACCTGCTGCAGATCGAACCCGGCTCGGTCGACGTGCACGAGTACGAGGGGCTGGTCGCCAAGGGGCAGCGGGCCGTCGAGGCCGGCGAGGACCAGCAGGCCGCCGGCCTGCTGCGCACGGCGCTCGCCCTGTGGCAGGGCCCCGCGCTGGTCGACGTGCGCGTCGGCCCGATCCTGGAGATAGAGGTCATGCGGCTGGAGGAGAGCCGGCTCGTGACCGTGGAGCGCCGCATCGACGCGGACCTCCGCCTGGGCCGGCACACCGAACTCATCGTCGAGCTAGCCGAACTGATAGCGCGTCACCCGCAGCACGAGGGCCTGCACTCGCAGGCCATGGTGGCGCTCTACCGCTCCGGCCGCCAGGCGACCGCGCTCGACGTCTACCGGCGCCTGCGCACCCGGCTCATCGACGACCTCGGTGTCGAGCCCTCGCCTCAACTCCAGCGCCTGCACCGGGCGATGCTCATGGTGGACCCCGCACTGGACATGGCCTCCGGACCACGCCGCAGCTCCACGTTCGACCTCTACGCCGCGTAGAATGCCGCCCGGGGCAACGGGTTCGAGCGGATCTCGAGCGCGGTGTGCGAAGGTCCGGCCAAGGGCCGACGCCAACGGCCGCACCGAGCCGGAGAACCCGCGCACACCGGCCCCGAACTCGTCCCCGGCCTCAAGGACCCCCGTCCACGTCGGCGGACCGGTCGAGGCGGTCCGCGAGTTCCTCCGCCGCGTCCAGGACCTCCCGGCACAGCGTGGTCTTGCGGGAGAGGAAGGCCGTGCGGAAGATCCTCGGTGAGGGCGCCGGGGACGGCGCCGGCCCGTACCTACGTCAGGGAGGCACTCGGCCGCAACGAAACCGCGACGCTCAACCTCGCCAAGCAGTTCGCGGAGAGTCCGGTCCCCGCTCTCCGACCCCGCACCACCAGGAGTACGCATATGCGCATGTCCTCGCCCACGGCATCACGGGCGCATTCCCAGCTCACGCTGGAGGAGGTCATCAAGCGGTACGACGACCACGTCGTGCTCGACCGGGTGTCCCTCACCGTCAAGCCGGGTGAGAAGGCCGGCGTCATCGGCGACAACGGCTCGGGCAAGTCCACCCTGCTCCGGCTGATCGCCGGCGCCGAGGCCGCGGACAACGGCGAGGTGACCGTCACCGCCCCCGGCGGCGTCGGCTACCTGCCGCAGCGACTCGACATGCCGGCCGGAGCCACCGTCAGGGATGTCCTCGACCGCGCCTTCGCGGACCTGCGTGCCCTGGAGAAGCGCCTCCACGAGGTCGAGGACTCGCTGGTGGACGACGATCCGGCGCTCCTCGCCGAGTACGGGAACCTGCTCGCGGAGTTCGAGGACCGAGGCGGTTACGAGGCCGACGCACGGGCGGACACGGCCCTGCACGGCCTCGGCCTGCCCGGACTCGACCGCGACCGCCCGGTGGACACCCTCTCCGGCGGCGAGCGCTCCCGGCTGGCGCTGGCCGCCACCCTGGCCGCCGCCCCCGAGCTGCTGCTTCTCGACGAGCCCACCAACGACCTCGACGACCAGGCCGTGGACTGGCTGGAGAAGCGGCTCCAGGACCACCGCGGCACCATCGTCGTCATCACCCACGACCGCGCCTTCCTGGAGGCCGTCACCTCCGCCATCCTGGAGGTCGACCCCGACCGCAAGACCGTCAACCGGTACGGCAACGGCTACCAGGGCTACCTCGCCGCCAAGGCCGCCGCCCGCGCCCGCTGGGAGCGGGAGTACGAGGAGCACCTCGCCGAGATCGAACGGCAGGAGACCCGCGCGGCCACCGCGGGAAGGATGCTGGCCTCCATCGCCAAGAAGGGCCCCTGGGCCTTCAGCGGTTCCGAGCACCACCGGGCCAGGTCCTCCTCGTCCTCGACCTCCAGCAAGGCCCGCAACGCCAACGAGCGGCTGAACCGCCTCCACACCGACCCGGTACCGAAGCCGCCCGAGCCGCTGCGCTTCACCGCCGACATCGCGGTGGGCGACGAGACCGCCGAGGTTCCCCAGGGACCCATCACCGAGGTCTCCGGGCTGCGCGTCGACGGCCGGCTCGCCCTCGACTCGCTGTCTCTCGCCCATGGCGAGCGGCTGCTGATCACCGGCCCCAACGGCGCTGGCAAGAGCACCCTGCTGCGGGTGCTCGCCGGCGACCTGGAGCCCGACGCGGGCACCGTGCGGCGGGCCGGGCGGATCGGCTGGCTGCGCCAGGACGAACTGCCCAAGGACCCCCGGCGCTCGGTGCTCGCGGAGTTCGCCGAGGGCCGCCTCGGCCACGCCGACGAGTACACCGGGCAACTGCTCTCCCTGGGCCTGTTCCGGGAGTCCGAGTTCAGCCTTCCGGTCGGTTCCCTGTCCGTGGGCCAGCGCCGCCGCATCGACCTGGCCCGCCTGGTCACCCGGCCCGTTGACCTGCTGCTTCTGGACGAGCCCACCAACCACCTGTCCCCGCTGCTCGTCGAGGAGCTGGAGCAGGCACTGGTGGACTACACGGGGACCGTGGTGGTCGTCACGCACGACCGGCGGATGCGCCGGGCCTTCCGGGGCTCGCACCTCGAACTGAGCGGGAAGGCCGCCGTCACCGGCTGACGCGGACCGCCGCCGCGCGGATCTCGTCCAGCAGCCCGGCCTGCCGCCGTGACTCCTCACCGAGGAGCGGCAGGCCGGGCCGCTGCGCGTCCGGTGCGCGCACGGACGCGGCGAAGAACCGCAGTACGGCCTCGAAATGGTCCTCGGCGGGGACCCGGATCTTCGTCCGCGCGGTGCCGGTGGTCAGCCGGATCACCGGCTCGTGATCGGGCGCCGTGGTGTACACGTGGTCCACGGACAGGGTGCCGGCGCTGCCCTGGATCTCGTACCAGGACCGGTAGTGGTGTTCCATGCCGAACCGGAGCTGCGCCACCGCGCCCTCCGGGGCGGCCAGCAGTACGGCCCCGGACAGGTCCACGCCGTGCTCGTCGTCGGTGCGCAGCACCGCGCCGGCCACGGTCAGGCCGTGGCCGAGGAAGCGCAGGGCGGCCCGCAGCGGGTAGACCCCGCTGTCGAGCAGGGCACCGCCGCCGGTGCGCGGGTCGTAGCGGGTGTCACCCGGCGGGCGCGGCGGGATCGTGAACGCCGCCGAGACGGCGCGCACCTCGCCCAGGGCCCCGTCCGCGAGGAGGCCCGCGACCCGCCGCTGGGTGCCGTGGTGGAGGAACATGAAGTTCTCCAGCAGCACCAGGCCGCGCTCCCGCGCCAGTTCGTACAGGGTCTCGGCCTCCGCTCCGCAGGTCGCGAGCGGCTTCTCCACCAGGACGTGCTTGCCGGCGCGCAGGGCGCGTTCGGCCCAGGCGGCGTGGTGCATGGTGGGCAGGCAGAGGTAGACGGCGTCCACGTCGCCGCGCCCGAGCAGGTCCTCGTACGAGGGCGCGGGGGTGCCTCCGAACCGGTCCGCGAACGCCGCGGCCCGCGCGGGGTCCCGCGCGGCCGTGGCGGCCAGTTGCAGTCCGGGGATGCGCAGCAGCGCGGGCAGGGTGCGGCGCGCGGCGATGTCGCCGCAGCCGAGGAGTCCCAGGCGCAGGGGAGCGGGCATGACGTCCTCGGTGGGAGGGGCAGGGGCGGTCGGTACAGGGGCGGTCGGTACGGGGGCGGTCAGTACATGGTGTGGGCGCAGACGACGAGTGTGCGCAGTTCGACGTTGAGGTAGTTGCCGTGCGCCATCAGCTCGGTGAGCTGGGAGAAGGTCAGCCAGGCGTAGTCGCGCGGCACGTCCTCGCCGAACTCCTCGGGCACCTCGATGATCGTGTACCTGTTCTCCGCGTGGTAGAAGCGGCCGCCCTCCTCGGACTGCACCGCGTCGTAGTGGATCCGCGCCGCAGGGGCGGCCAGCACGTCGGCGAGGAAGGGCGGGTACGGGTCGGTCCCCGGGCCGGTGTGGTCGGCCGGCCGGCAGTGCACGGTCGGCGCAAGCTCGGCGACGTTCAGGTGCCCGACGTCGACCCGGGCCTGCACCAGGGCGTGCAGGGTGCCGTTGATCCGCTTGACGATCAGGGCCATCAGGCCCGGCACCTGAGGCTGGATCAGGGGCTGGGTCCAGGAGGCGACCTCGCGGTTGCTCGCCGAGATGTCGGCCCCGATCACCCGGAACCGGCGTCCGCCGGTGTGCCCGATCTCCTCGTCCGTGAACGTCCAGCCGTCCTCGGCGACCTCGGCGAGCGGCACCCGGCGCTGGACCAGCTCGCGCAGTGCCCGTATGCCGGTGAGCCAGCTGAGCACCTCGCTCGTGTCGTGCACCGAGGGGGCCGACAGACCGTGGAAGGAGCGCAGGACCGGGTCCACGTCCACGCCGTCCGGTTCGGCGCCCGCGGTGGGCAGGCAGGCCAGGATGGAGCGGGTGTCCATGTTGACCACGTTGTCCAGCCGCAGCAGGCGCAGCAGCTGACCGAAGGTCAGCCAGCGGAAGCCGTCGCCGATGTCCCCGGTCCTGGTGTCCTCGTCGATCTCGATGATCATGTTGCGGTTGCGCTTGGCGAGGAACCAGTCGGCCTGCTCGGACTGGAGCACGTCCACGAGGACCCGCGCCCGCCCCCGTTCCAGGAACAGGTCCAGGAACGGGATGCCGAGCCCTTGGTGGACCCCCGTGAAGTTGCTGCGCGTGGCCTGGACGGTGGGGGAGAGCTGGAGCGTGTTGATGTTGCCCGGCTCCATTTTGGCCTGCATCAGGAAGTGCAGGACGCCGTCGATCTCCTTCACGACGATGCCGAGCAGGCCGACCTCCGGCTGCACGATGATCGGCTGCTTCCAGCCCCGCTCCGGCAGCCCGTCCGCGGTGACGTGCAGGCCCTCCACGGCGAAGAAGCGGCCCGACTCGTGACGCAGGTTGCCGTCGCCGTCGAAGTGCCAGCCCCGCAGTGCGGCGAACGGCACCCGGGTGACCCGGAAGCTGCCCGCGCGGGCCTGTTCGGCCAGCCAGCCCAGCACCTGGTCCATGGGCGTGGCCGCGCTGTCGGGGGTACGGGCCGACACCAGCAGGCGGTGCGCGGTGTCCGTTCGGTCTGCGGTCCGGGCCAGGGTGTCAGCGGACATGATCCAGCGCCTCCTCGATGATGTGGCAGACGGTTTCCGAGCGGTCGTTGAGGAAGAAGTGCCCGCCCGGAAGCACGCGCAGGTCCACCGGGCCGCCGGCCACCTCCGACCAGCGCCGCGCGTCGTCGACGGACACGTTGGGGTCGCTGTCCCCGGTGAGCACCGTCAGCGGCACGGACAGCGGCGCTCCGGCGCGGTGCCGGTAGTCGCCCGCCATCCCGTAGTCGTTGCGGAGCGCCGGCAGCACCATCCGGAGCAGCTCCTCGTCCTGGAGGAGCGCCGGATCGGTGCCCTGCAGCGCGGAGATCCGGGAGATCAGGGCCCGGTCGTCCAGCAGGTGCGCGGTGTCCGTGCGCGGCACGGTGGGTGCGCGACGGCCGGATACGAACAGGTGCACGGGCTCTTCGCCCGTTCCGGTCAGCCGGCGCGCGGTCTCGTACGCGAGGGTGCCGCCCAGGCTGTGCCCGAACAGGGCGAACGGGCTGCCGGTCCACTGCCGCAGCTCCGGCAGCACCGCCTCGACCAGGGCGTCGACGGTCTCGACGAAGGGTTCTCCGCGCCGGTCCTGACGGCCCGGGTACTGCACCGCCAGGACCTCGACGCCGACTCCGGCGAGGGCGTCGGCGAAGCGCAGGTAGGCGGTGGCCGAGCCGCCGGCGTGCGGGAAGCACACCAGCCGGACGGCCGGATCCGCGACGGGCCGGTAGCGGCGCAGCCACACGTCGGAGGGAGAAGAGGGGGAGGAGGGAGAAGCGGGGGCGCGGGTGGCGGGAACGGTCACGGCCGGATCAGCTCCCCGCCCGTCGGTACGTACCGCGGCAGCCTGCCGGAGGCCACCACCTCCGCGAGGGAGGGTGCGGCCGCGTCCTTGGCGGAGCGCACCGGCGCCTCCGCGAGTTCCCACGGCAGGCCCAGTTCGGGATCGAGCGCGTCGAGGTCGACCATCGCCCCGGGCACGTACTCCGCGGACAACAGGTAGTTGACGCAGGTGCCGTCCTCCAGGGCGAGGAAGGCGTGGCCGATGCCGCCGGACATGTAGAGGGCGATGCCGTCCCCGGCGTCCAGCCGGTTCACGGCGTGCCGGCCGAAGGACGGCGAGCCCTGGCGGAGATCGACCATCACGTCGAGGATCGAGCCCCGGACGCAGGTCACCAGCTTCCCGGCGTCGGCCGGTACGTCGTTGCAGTGCACCCCGCGCAGGACGCCGCGCCGCGAGACGGAGTTGTTGACCTGGCGGACCTCGAAGGGCAGCCCGGTCGCCGCCGTCAGCTCGCTGTGCCTGGCGGCCTCGTAGAAATGGCCGCGCTCGTCCTCGAACCGCTCCGGCAGCAGCCGGTACGTGCCGGGTATGCCGGTCTCGTCAATGCGCATGGGCACCTGCTGGCTGCTCCGTGCCCCGCCCGGCGGCGGCCGCCCCCGGGGGTGCGGCACGCTCCTTCAGCGGCTCCCACCACGCGCGGTTCTCCCGGTACCAGGCGACCGTGGCCGCCAGGCCCTCGGCGAAGGGCACCTGCGGCGCGTATCCCAGCTCGCGGGAGATCTTCGAGATGTCCACCGAGTACCGGCGGTCGTGCGCGGCCCGGTCGGTGACCCTGCGCACCGCCGACCGGTCCCGGCCGCACAGCTCCAGCAGGTGTTCCGTCAGTTCGGTGTTGGTCAGCTCGGTGCCGCCGCCGATGTTGTAGACCTCGCCGGCCCGGCCCTTCGCGGCGACCAGGGCGATGCCCCGGCAGTGGTCGTCCACGTGCAGCCAGTCGCGGCTGTTGAGGCCGTCGCCGTACAGGGGTACGTCGAGCCCGTCGACCAGATTGGTGGTGAACAGCGGGATCGCCTTCTCCGGGAACTGGTAGGGACCGTAGTTGTTGGAGCAGCGCGTCACGCACACCTCCAGCCCGTGCGTGCGGTGGAAGGCCAGCGCCATCAGGTCCGAGGAGGCCTTGGAGGCCGCGTAAGGGGAGTTGGGCACCAGCCGGTGTTCCTCCGGCCACGAGCCCGAGTCGATCGACCCGTACACCTCGTCCGTGGAGACGTGGACGAACCGCGCGACCTTCGCCTCGACGGCCGCCTGCAGGAGGGTCTGGGTGCCGAGCACGTTGGTGCGCACGAACTCCGAGGCGTCGGCGATCGAGCGGTCCACGTGCGACTCGGCCGCGAAGTGCACCACCATGCCGGTCCCGGCCATCAGCCGGCCGACCAGCTCCCTGTCGCAGATGTCGCCGTGGACGAACTCCAGCCCCGGGTGGTCGCGGACCGGGTCGAGGTTGGCTGGGTTCCCGGCGTAGGTGAGGGCGTCCAGGACCACCACCCGTGACCCGTCGAGGTCCGGATAGGCCCCGGACAGCAGTTCTCTGACGAAGTGCGAGCCAATGAAGCCCGCGCCTCCGGTCACCAGGACTCGCATCTCCAACAGGCCTTTCCGGGGGAGGGGACGGGGCGTGGGTTCGGTGGTTCGGTGGGTTCGGTGGTTGGTCAGGCGGCCGAGGAGTTGGCGGTCCGGCCCTCCGCGGCGGCCCGGCGGGCGATCTCCCGCACGTAGTCGCCGTAACTGGAAGCCCCCAGGTCGCTGCCGAGGGCGAAGCACTGCTCCGGGCTGATGAATCCCGTCCGCAGGGCGATCTCCTCCACGCAGGCGATCCGCTCGCCCTGGCGCTGCTCCAGCAGCTGTACGTACTGCCCGGCCTGAAGGAGCGAGTCGTGGGTCCCCATGTCCAGCCAGGCGAACCCGCGGCCCAGCGGGTTCAGCCGGGCCCGGCCCTGGGCCAGGTACACGCGGTTGACGTCGGTGATCTCCAGCTCGCCGCGTGCCGAGGGCTTCAGTCCGCGGGCGATGTCCACCACGTCGTTGTCGTAGAGGTACAGGCCGGTCACCGCGAGGTTCGAGCGCGGCTTGACCGGCTTCTCCACCAGGGAGAGCAGGGAGCCGTCGGAGTCGATCTCGCCGACCCCGTACCGCTGGGGGTCCTTGACCGGGTAGCCGAACAGCTCACAGCCGTCCAGACGGGCCGCGGCCTGCGCGATCACCTGGGAGAAGCCGGGGCCGTGGAAGACGTTGTCCCCGAGGATCAGCGCCACGGGGCTGTCGCCGATGTGCTCCTCGCTGATGAGGAAGGCCTCCGCGATGCCGCGGGGCTCCTCCTGCTGGGCGTAGCTCAGGCGGATGCCGAGCTGTCTTCCGTCGCCGAGCAGCGCGCGGAACATCTCCAGGTGATCCTTGGCGGAGATGATCTGGATGTCGCGGATACCCGCCAGCATCAGCACCGACAGCGGGTAGTAGATCATCGGCTTGTCGTACACCGGCAGCAGCTGCTTGGACAGCGCGCCGGTCAGTGGGCGCAGCCGGGTGCCGCTGCCGCCGGCCAGGACGATGCCCTTCATCGGACGGCGGGAGCCCGGGGCGCCGAGTGCCGAGAGGGCCGGGACCTTCGTGACGTCAGACATGGCTGTTCTCCGTGACATGACGGACCGCCGCGATGACGGTCTCCGCGTCCCGCTCGATCAGTTGTGGGCCCATGGGCAGGCTCAGCACCTCCGCCGCCAGCCGCTCGGAGCGGGGCAGCGGCGCGGTCGGGGTGCGCGCGTAGGCGCCGGATCGGTGGACGGCGATCGGGTAGTGGACCAGGCTCTCCACCCCGGCCCCGGTCAGGGCCTGCCGTAGCTCCTCGCGGTGCGCGGTGCGCAGCACGTACTGGTGCCAGACGGGCTCGGCCCAGGACCGGACGGACGGAGGGGCCACCCCCGGCAGGCCGGAGAGGCCCTCGGTGTAGCGTGCGGCGATCGCGTCCCGGCGCGCGTTCCACGCGTCGAGGTGCGGCAGCTTCGCCCGCAGCGCCGCCGCCTGCAGTTCGTCCAGCCGGGAGTTGGTGCCGCACACCTCGTGCCGGTACTTCTCGCGGGAGCCGTAGTTGCGCAGCAGCCGGATCCGCCCGGCGAGCTCCGGGTCGGAGGTGACCACGGCGCCGCCGTCGCCCAGCGCGCCCAGGTTCTTGCCCGGGTAGAAGCTGAACGCCGCCGCGTACCGCGAGCCGATCCGCCGGCCCTTGTAGCGGGCCCCGTGTGCCTGGGCCGCGTCCTCCACGACCGGGATGCCCCGGTGCGCGGTGACGGCCTCGATCGCGTCGAGGTCCACCGGGTGCCCGTACAGGTGCACCGGCATGACGGCCCTGGTCCGCGGGGTGATCGCGGCCGCGAGGCGGTCGGGGTCGATCAGGTACGAGCCGGCCTCCGGCTCCACGGGGACCGGGCGGGCCCCCGTGGCGGAGACCGCGAGCCAGCTCGCGATGTACGTGTGCCCGGGGACGACCACCTCGTCGCCCGCACCGATGCCCAGCGCCCGCAGCGTCAGCTCCAGGGCGGCCAGGCCGCTGCCGACACCGACGCAGTGAGCGTTCTCGCAGTACCGGGCGTACTCCTCCTCGAACGCCTCCAGTTCGGGGCCGAGGAGGTAGCGACCGGAGCGCGACACCCGCAGCAGGGCGGCGTCGATCTCGGCCTGCACACCGTCGAGGGCGTGCAGGTCCCGCAGGTCGTGGAAGGGGACACGCGCCGGGTGGGCCGGTGCCGGGGCCGTCACAGCCCCCTCCTCGCGTCCTGCAGGAACTCGTCGTAGTCGCGGTAGTAGTCCGACTCGTCGTAGTGCCGCGAGGCCAGGACCACGCTGACCGCGTCCTCGGAGAAGTCGCTCAGGTTCCGCCACACCATCGGCCCGATGTACAGGCCCCGGCCGGCGTCGTCCAGACGGTGCTCCGCCTGGTTGACCCCGTCGTCCACGGTGATCGTGAAACTGCCGTGGACGGCGATGACGAGCTGCTCCAGCGCCCGGTGCGCGTGCCCGCCGCGGGACGAGCCGGTGTCCAGACCGTGCAGGTAGTACACCCGCTCGATCGGGAAGCCCGCCGTCCACTCGGACTCGACGACCGACAGGTTGCCCCGTGCGTCGTTGTGCTGCTCCAACTCGATGAAGGCACAGGGCTTGACCCTGCCCACCTTCGGTTCTGTGATGATGCCCACCGACATGCGATCGCGCTCCCTGGTTGCCCTGTCCGGCCGGTGCCTCAGGCGCGGCTGGATCAGCCGCGGACGACGGAGACGGGGAGGTGACGCGGGGTCAGCTGATCCGCCTCGTAGAACTCCGCCTTGTCCAGGTCGACCTTGAACGACGAGAAGGCGTCGAAGACCAGGTCGAGGAACACCTTCGCCTCCATACGGGCCAGGAACGCGCCGAGGCAGTGGTGGATGCCGTGGCCGAAGGCCATGTGCTTGTTCGCGGTCCGGCGGACGTCGAAGGCGTCCGGGTCCGGGAACTGCCCGCCATCGCGGTTGGCCGAGGCGCTCCACGCCGTGACCATCTGGCCGGCCTTCATCGGGACGCCGAGGATGTCGGTGTCCTCCTTCAGCAGCCGGAAGATGTTGTTGAAGGGGCTGCGGTAGCGCAGCGTCTCCTCCACCGCGCCCGCGATCAGCGAGCGGTCGGCCCGCAGCGCCGCCTGCGCCTCGGGGTGCTGGTCCAGCACGATGAACAGGTTGCCGAGCAGGGTCGCGCTGGAGATGTGGCCCGCCGTGAGCAGCAGCGCCACGATGTTGACGATCTCCTCGTCGGTGAGGCGGCGGCCGTCGACCTCGGACTCGATGAGCCCGCTCATCAGGTCGTCGGACGGCGTGGCCCGCTTCTCGGCGATCTTCGCGTACAGGTACGCGGCCCACTCCTTGATGGCGGGACCCATGGTCTCCGCGAAGTCGGCCGGGAGGTTGGGGTACTCCATGCCCTCGTTGTTGAGGATGACGTCGACCCACTCGCGGAACAGGTCCTGGTCCGAGGCCGGGACGCCCAGCAGTTCCGCGATCACCGTCACCGGCAGCGGGTACGCCAGGTCCGTCACCACGTCGATCTCGGTGCGGTCGCCGAAGTCGGCGAGGAGCTTGCGGGTGATCTCCGCGATGCGGGGCTCCAGCGCGGCCATCCGGCGCGGGGTGAACGCCTGGCTGACCAGCTTGCGCAGCGGGCCGTGCTTCGGCGGGTCGATGCCGCCGAAGGTGCCCGGCCCCATCAGCAGAGCCAGCTCCTCCGGTACCGGGAAGACCGGCGAGAAGTCCGAGGAGAAGATCTGCGGGTTGGTGGAGACGGTGTTGTAGTCCTCGTACGAGAACACCTGCCACGCGAAACGCGTCGAGTCCCAGAACACGGGGGCCTCGGCGCGGCAACGCGCGAACCAGTCCAGCAGCCCCTGGGCGTCGGCCTCGGCCGGCTGCGCCAGCGGGTGCGGCGCCTCGGTCTCCGGGATGTCCACGGCCACGGCGTCTGTGTCCTCGGCGATCTGTGTCGTCATATCGGCTTCCTCAGCTGGTATTCGGCAAGAAGTCTGGAAAGAGGGAGGGGCGGTGCGGGGCGGTTCAGCCGGCGGCGGGCGCCGGCACCAGGAGCCGCTCGACCGCGTCGGCGGCCGCGGCCGGGCCGCCCGCGGACTGGATCTCCTGCCGCAGCCACGCCACCTTCGCGGCAACGGACTCGTCGGCGGCCAGGGCGAGCACGGTCTCGCGGATCTTCTCCGGGGAGATGTCCTTGCGCAGGATCTTGGCGCCCACGCCCAGTTGCTCCACCCGGGTCGCCGTCGCGTGCAGCTCCGCCATCTGCGGCACCGAGACGACCGGGACGCTCTCGGAGACGGCCTGGAGCACGGTGCTCGTACCGCCGTGATTGATCATCAGGGAGGCGTGCTTGAGCACGGCGCCCTGCGGCACGAAGGAGTGCACCCGCACGTTCGGCGGCAGCTCGCCGAGACCGCCCTCCGCGACCCCGCCGGCGTGTGCGATCACCACGTCCCAGTCCAGGTCCGCGAAGGCCTCCACGCAGGCGCGGAAGAACTCCGGCTGCTTGTTGTACAGGGTGCCCAGGCTGACCAGCGCGAGCGGGCGGCCCGTGGCGGGCGCCTCCCAGTCGCCGTGGAAGCTGTTGTCGCTCGTGCACGGGCCGACGAAGGCGACCTCCTCACCGAAGGTCTCGCCCGCGTACTGGAAGGAACGCGGCAGGTAGACCAGGGCGGGACCCGAGTGCACGTCCTGCGCGAACTCCCCGATGCTCTTGTCGACGCCGTGCTCCGCCAGCAGTTCGGCGACGGTCTCGAACAGCGCGCCGGTCTCCGGGTCCTGCTGCTGCTCCTCGGCCGTGTCGACCGGCGGGTGCAGGGACCAGTGCTCGTTGGCCACGTACGTCGGTGTGCTGCGGATGACCGGCACGCCCCACTTCGCCGCCAGGACGGCCCCGCTCCAGAAGGAGGACGGGTCGCACACGAACACGTCCGGCCGGCCCTCGGACTCGAAGTGCGCCTCGAACCGAGGAAGCGTCTGCCGGGTCAGCTCCAGCATCCACTTCATCATGTTCACGAACTCCTGCTGGTCCGTGTACTCGGCGGAGTCCTGCTGCGGCACCATCGTGGCCAGGAACCGGTCCTGGTCCATCGGGTAGGGGACGAACTCCGCCCCCGTCGCGAGCACCCGCTCGCCGTAGCTCTCGGACAGGGCGTAGGTGACCCGGTGGCCGCGCGCGACGAGTTCCCGGGCCACGGACAGCGTCGGGTTGACGTGACCGGCCGCAGGGAGAATGAAGAAGGCAATATGTGCCATCGGGGCAGCCTTTCGAGGCAAAACGGATACGGCTTTTCGATGCAGCTCTTCGATGAAACTCTTCGGCAGAAATCCTTGGTGCAGGTCTTCGATGCAGGTCTTCGGTGCAACGGAAAATTACGGTCCCCCACTTGTGCGGCGCAAGGGGAGACCTGACACAGTCGTCTGCGTTTCTCCATTCTGAGTCGGCCGTGTCGCGCCCGGCTCAAATCGCTGTCGCGCGCCGCTTGCACACCGCTCGAATTCGACTCGAATTTCCTGGCCAATTCGCGGTGACTTGACACAATCAAAAACGCGCCGATGGCAAAGGTGCGGTGCTGCTGTTCGGTGTCAGGGTCCGCGTACAGAGGAGATTCAGTCATGACCTGCCCTCATGCCGTCGCCGGATCCGTCCGGACGTATCCGTTCGGCGACCGAGTAGACCTCGTGCTCGACCCCGCGTACGCCGAACTCCGGTCCGGCGAGCCCGTGGCACGGGTCCGCATGCCCTACGGCGGCGAGGCGTGGCTCCTGACACGGCACGCGGACATCAAGAAGGCCTCGGCCGACCCCCGGCTGAGCATGCACGCGGGCGCCGACAAGGACGTGCCCCGGGCCGCCCCCCGCGGACTCGACTCCGTCGGCCTCATGGGCATGCCCCCCGAGGACCACGCCCGGCTGCGCCGGCTCGTCTCCCGCGCCTTCACCGCCCGCCGCGTGGCCGCGATACGCCCCCGCATCGCCGAGATCACCCACGCGCTCGTCGACGACCTGGTCGCCGACGGCGGGCCCGCCGACCTCGTCGAGAAGCTCGCACTGCCCCTGCCCACCTCGGTCATCTGCGAAATGCTCGGCATCCCCCACGAGGACCAGCACATCTTCCGGGCCTTCACCGAGGCCCTGATGTCCGCCAGCCGCTACACCGACGAGCAGGTCGCCCAGGCGGCCGAGGAGTACGCCGACTACCTGCGCGGATACGTGGTCAAGCGGCGCGCGCAGCCGGAGGACGACCTCCTCAGCGCCCTGGTCGCGGCCCACGACGAGGGCGAACACCTCACCGAGAACGAACTGCTCATGCTCACCGGCGGCATGCTCATCGGCGGCCACGAGACCACCGCCACCCAGATCGCCGGCCACGTCCTGGTCCTGCTGCAGGACCGCAGCCGCTACGAGCGGCTGTGCGCCAACCCCGAACTCGTGCCCGCCGCCGTGGAGGAGCTCCTGCGCGTCGTCCCGCTGTGGAACAGCGTCGGCCCCACCCGCGTCGCCACCGAGGACGTCGAGATCGGCGGCGTGACCATCCGCGCCGGCGAAGCTGTCGTCTACTCCCTCGCCTCCGCCAACCACGACGGGACCGTGTTCGAGGACGCCGCCGGCGTCGTCCTCGACCGCGAGCCCAACCAGCACCTCGCCTTCGGCCAGGGCCCGCACTTCTGCCTCGGCGCCCCGCTGGCCCGCGCCGAACTCCAGTGCGCCCTGGAAGTCCTCACCGGCCGCCTGCCCGGACTGCGCCTCGCCGTCCCCGCCGACGAACTCGCCTGGCACCCGGACATGCTCGTCCGCGGACTCGTGGAGCTCCCCGTCACGTGGTGACGGCGCCCCGGCGCCCGGCTCCCCCGGCAGTACCGACCCTTCCGGGTCTCTCGAACCGCTCGTGGATTTTCCGCACCTCATCTCTGGCTATGGAGAATTAATGACCCCCAAGACCGGTGAACAGCTCGTGGGTGACAACGACATAGCCGTCGTGGGGATGGCGTGCCGACTTCCCGGAGCCGATACGCCCGAGGAATTCTGGCAGCTCCTGCGAACCGGAAACCACGGCATCACCCGGCAGGAGGACGGCACCTGGCGGGCCGCCCTGGAGAACCATGGGGAATTCGAAGCGGAATTCTTCGGGATGAGCCCGGCACAGGCCGCCGCCACCGACCCGCAGCAGCGCCTCGTTCTCGAACTCGGCTGGGAGGCCCTGGAGCACGCCGGAATCGTGCCCGGCCGGCTCTCCGGCACCCGCACCGCCGTGTACGTCGGCGTCGCCTCGGACGACTACGCGGCCCTCACCCACGCCCACGACCACGCCGCCGGCGGCTACAGCGCGGCCGGCCTTCACCGGGCCATGACCGCCAACCGCCTCTCGTACCACCTCGGACTGCGCGGCCCCAGCATGGCCGTCGACACCGCCCAGTCCTCCTCGCTCGTCGCCGTCCACCTCGCCTGCGAGGGACTGCTCCGAGGCGAGAGCGACCTCGCCGTCGTCGCCGGCGTCAACCTCATCCTGTCCGGCCACAGCACCGCCACCATGGAGCTGATGGGCGCCCTCTCCCCGGACGGCCGCTGCCACACCTTCGACGCCCGCGCCAACGGTTACGTACGCGGGGAGGGCGGCGTCTGCGTCGTCCTCAAGCCGCTGCGCCAGGCCCTCTCCGACGGCGACCGCGTCCACTGCGTCGTCAAGGGCGGCGCCATCAACAACGACGGCGGCGGCCCCAGCCTGACCACCCCGCACCAGGACGCCCAGGAAGCCGTCCTCCGCGAGGCGTACGAGCGTGCCGGCGTCCGCCCCGAGGACGTCAGCTACGTCGAACTCCACGGCACCGGCACCCGCGCCGGCGACCCCGTCGAGGCCGCGGCCCTCGGCGCCGTCCTCGGCACCGCCCGCACTCCCGGCGCCCCGCTCGCCGTCGGCTCCGCCAAGACCAACGTCGGCCACCTCGAAGGCGCCGCCGGCATCGTCGGCTTCCTCAAGGCCGCGCTCGCCGTCCGGGAGGGCGAACTCCCGCCCAGCCTCAACTACGCGAGCCCGAACCTCGACATCCCGCTCGACGAGCTGAACCTCAGTGTCCAGACCGACCTGCTGCCCTGGCCGACGGACGAAGCGGACGGCACCCGGCCACGCCGGGCCGGCGTGTCCTCCTTCGGCATGGGCGGCACCAACGCACACCTGGTGCTGGAACAGGCCCCGGCCCCGCGCCCGGCCGAGCCCGCCACCAGGACCCTCCCCGTCCTCCCCGTCATCGTCACGGGCCGCACCGCGGAAGGCCTGCGCGACCAGGCCGCCCAGCTCAGCGCCCGCATCGAACACAGCCCGGAGCACAGCCTCCTGGACCTGGCCTGGACCCAGGCCACCGCCCGCACCGTCTTCGGCCACCGCGCCGTGGTCCTGGCCGGCGACCGCGAGGAACTCCTCACCCGCCTGGAGCGCTCCGCCGTCCACGGAGTCGCCGGCGAGACGGGTCGTCGGGTGTTGGTGTTTCCGGGTCAGGGGACGCAGTGGGTGGGGATGGGTGCGGGGTTGTTGGAGTCTTCGCCTGTGTTCGCTGGTCGGTTGCGTGAGTGTGCGGATGCGTTGGCGCCGTTTGTTGATTTTGATGTGGTGGAGGTGGTGGCTGCGGGGGGTTCGTTGGATGGTGTGGGTGTGGTGCAGCCGGTGACGTGGGCTGTGATGGTGTCGCTTGCTGAGTTGTGGCGTTCTTTCGGTGTGGTGCCGGATGCGGTGGTGGGGCATTCGCAGGGGGAGATCGCGGCGGCTGCTGTTTCGGGGGCGTTGTCTCTTGAGGACGCGGCTCGTGTGGTGGCGTTGCGGGCGAGTGTGATCGGCCGTGAGCTGGCCGGGTTGGGTGGGATGGCGTCGGTCGCGTTGCCGTTGGCGGAGGTCGAGGAACGTCTTGCCGGGGTGGAGTGGGAGGGGCGGCTGAGTGTGGCCGCGGTGAATGGTCCGTCGAGCACGGTGGTGTCGGGTGACGCGGATGCGATCGCGGAGATCGTGGCCGCGTATAATGATGAGGGGGTTCGGGCTCGTCAGGTGCCGGTCGACTACGCGTCGCACTCCGCGCATGTGGAGCGGATCGAGGCCGAACTCCTCGACGTACTCGCTCCGGTCACCCCGCGCCGTTCGGAGATTCCGTTCTATTCGACGGTGACGGGCGAACTGGTTGATACGACAGCCTTGGGTGCTGCGTATTGGTACCGCAATCTTCGGCAGACGGTTCGTTTCGAGGAGACGGTCCGGCTGCTCCTGGATCGGGGTTTCGGGACGTTCATCGAGTCCAGTGCGCATCCGGTGCTCGGTATCGGTATTCAGGAGTGCGCCGATGCGGCCGGACTCGACGTCGTCGTCAGCGGTTCGCTGCGGCGTGATGAGGGCGGTTGGGAACGCTTCCTGACCTCGGGCGCGGAGCTCTTCGTCCGTGGTATCGACGTCGACTGGAGTGCCCTCTTCGACGGCACGGGGGCCAGGATCGTCGACCTGCCCACCTACGCCTTCCAACGCACCCGCCACTGGCTCACCGAGGACGGCTCCGCCGAGCAGGGCCAGGCTTCCGTGGCCGATGCCGACGAGACCCTGCTCAGTCGCGAGCTGCGCGGCCGTTCCGAGGCCGAACAGCTCGCCCACGTGCTGGAGCTGGTGCGGGTCCACGCCGCCGCCGTACGAGGCCGGGCCACCGGCGATTCGATCGTGCCCGAGAAGACCTTCAAGCAGCAGGGCTTCGAGTCCGTCAACGGTATCGAGCTGCGTAACCGGCTGCGGGCCGCGACCGGCCTACGTCTGCCCGCCACCCTGATCTACGACTACCCGACCCCCTTGGCCGTCGCCCGACTGATCCGCGACGACGCCGCCGAGACCACCACCGAGGCTCCGCCCGCGCCGCCCGAGGCCCCGGCCGGGGTCCCGGCCCGCCGTGAGCAGCCGGCCTCCGGCCAGGACGAGGACGCCATCGCGATCGTGGGGATGGCGTGCCGTTTCCCGGGTGGGGTGGGTTCGCCGGAGGGGTTGTGGGAGTTGGTGTCGTCGGGGGTGGATGCGGTGTCGCCGTTCCCGGGTGACCGTGGTTGGGATGTGGGGTCGCTGTTTGATCCGGAGCCGGGTGTTGCGGGGCGTTCGTATGTGCGTGAGGGGGGTTTCCTTCATGGTGCGGGTGGGTTCGATGCGGGGTTCTTCGGTATTTCGCCGCGTGAGGCGGTGGCGATGGATCCGCAGCAGCGGTTGTTGCTGGAGACCTCGTGGGAGGCGTTGGAGCGGGCGGGTGTTCCGGCGGACTCGCTGAGGGGCTCCCGCACCGGCGTCTTCGTCGGCGCCATGACCCAGGAGTACGGTCCGCGCCTCTTCGAGAACGCCCAGGGCTACGAGGGCTACTTGCTCACCGGCAACACGGCCAGCGTCATGTCCGGTCGCATCTCCTATGCGCTGGGTCTCGAAGGCCCGGCGGTCACGGTCGACACGGCTTGTTCCTCCTCGCTGGTGGCCCTTCACCTCGCCGCCCAGTCATTGCGCTCCGGCGAGTGCGACCTCGCCCTCGCCGGCGGCGCCTCGGTGATGGCGAGCCCTGGCATGTTCGTGGAGTTCTCGCAGCAGCGGGGGCTGGCTTCGGACGGTCGGTGCAAGGCGTTCGCCGAGGGTGCGGACGGCACGGGGTGGGCCGAGGGCGCGGGTGTGCTGTTGGTGGAGCGGTTGTCGGACGCGGTGGCCGCGGGGCATCGGGTGTTGGCGGTGGTGCG
>NZ_JBICXG010000052.1:0-21768 GCF_043200175.1 Streptomyces sp. NPDC048462 | reverse complement strand
AGAACCACTACAAGGGCTGCACCCATATCACCAGCCGAAACGCCGAAAGTTGCACTGCCGATCGAACCCCTAACCGAACGGCATTGCCCCTAGGGACTGTCAGGCAGCGGCGGCCGCCGCCACGCAGAACTCGTTGCCCTCCGGGTCCGCCATCATGACGTGGTGGCCGTCGAACACCTCCACGACGGTGCCGCCCGCCCGCACCAGGCGTTCGGACTCCGCCTTGATCCGGGCCCAGCGCTCTTCGGGCGTCGTGCCGTGCCCCGGCACGCGGACGTCCATGTGGAGGCGGTTCTTCGCCGTCTTGGGCTCGGGGACCTTGAGGATGGCCAGGCGGGGGCCGTTGCCGTCGGGGTCGCAGAGCCACGCGCCGTCGTCCACGGAGTCGTCGTCCGGCAGGTCGAAGGAGGCGTGCCACTGCTCCCGCGTCTCGAAGGGGGCGGGCGGCGGCTCGTCGACGTAGCCGAGAGCCGTCCTCCAGAAGGCCGCGAGCACCTGCGCGTCCGCGGCGTCCAGCGTCAGATCGATTTTGGCTGCCATGGCTGGGACCGTACTGCGCGCCTCTGACAACGGGCCGGTCCGGACGCGGTGCCGGGCCCGGAGGACTGCTGCGACGCTGGCGGACACGGGGCCCGAGCAGCGACGCGGCACGGCACGGCTCGTACGCACCTCAACTGCAGCTGAGAGCAACGCGCATAGGGCTCGGCAACCCGCCCAGCGGCGAGCGGTCGCACGGGGTCTCGCTAGCGGTGGGCGCCGCCGCTAGACTCGCCCCGCATCGAGCTTGTGTCTGATTGTCGCATTGGCTGGGATGGCGCCGATGGCGTCATTTTTAGGGGGGAATGGAATGCACCGTCGAAGAGGGCTGCTCACTTGTGCGTCGGTGGCGGGGGTACTCGTGCTCACGGGATGCGGCGGCGGGGGCGAGGACAGCGGGTCCGGTGACACGAAGCCCGCTTCCGCAACGAGTGATTCCGCCGGCGGGACAAGCGCGTCCCCGGCGAGCAAGGACGCGACGAGCCGCACGATCGGCAAGTCGGTCTACTACGCGGGCTTCGAGCTCACGGTCAAGACGATGAAGTACACCCCGGCCAAGGAACCCGCTTCGGCTCAGGTGTCGTTGGACATGCTGTTCGCCAACCAGGGGCCGCAGCCGATGCCGGCACTGGGCGAGATGGACCTGGGCTCGGGCGACCACCACTACCCGGTCTCCACCGGCGTCGACCTGCCGACCGTGCCGGGGAAGGCCCAGAGCGTGACGAAGCTCGTCTTCGATGTCGATGAGGACTTCTCGGCGGACAACGCCGTGCTGACGGTCGGCGACGCGGGCCACGTGCAGAGCGTGCTCCCCCTGGGCGGTTCCGGAACGGCGGTGACCAACGAGCCCCGTTCGGTTGATGTCACGACGTCGGTGACGGCCGGACCGCTCAAGATCCAGATCACCGATGCCCAGCTGCGCGCCGACCTGCCGAAGACGTACAGCCAGGCCGAGAGCGGGAAGCAGGAGTTGCTGCTGACCTTCGACGCGACGGCACTGTCCGGCGCGAAGGCGCTCGACTACCCGGTCATCACCGGCTACGACGACTTCACCCTGACCGAGCCGAACGGCAACAGCATCGAGGCCTACGGTACGAACGACACCTACGGCGACGCTCCGACGGTCAACGTCGACAAGGGCGAGGTGCAGCACGGCGGGCTGGCCGTGTTCACGATCGACAAGCCGAGCGAGGAAGGCGCCGTCTACAAGCTGACGGTCAAGCACATGCTCGGCGACAGCAAGACCCCGACCGGCACCGGAACGTTCACCCTGTCCTGACCGCGAGCACGGCGGGCCCTGGGCGGACCCCAGGCTGGTCCTGCCCGGCTCGGGCCGGGCGGGCCCCAGCCTGGGGCACTTCTCATAGCCGGTGGCGCCGGCTACTTCTTGAAGCCGTAGTCCATCAGCTTCTTCGCGTCCGAGGTCCTGGTGGACTCGGACGTGGCCGTCAGGACCGTGCCGATGACGGTCTTGCCCTTGCGGGTGGCGGCGAAGACCAGGCAGTACTTGGCCGACGGGCCGGAGCCCGTCTTCACACCGATCGCGCCGCTGTACGTACCCAGCAGCTTGTTGGTGTTGGTCCACGACATGTAGCGGTAGCCACCGCTCTTGGTCGTGACCTTCTGCTTGGTCGACTTGGTCTTGACGACGCTGCGGAAGGTGGAGTACTTCATCGCGCTGCTCGCGAGCTTCGTCAGATCGCGCGGGGTCGAGTAGTTGGACCCGTTCCCTATGCCGTCGAACGAGTCGAAGTGGGTGTTCTTCAGCCCGAGCGTCTTCGCCGTGCTGTTCATCTTGCCGATGAACGACTTCACCCGGGCGGCGCGCGTGGAGCCCGAGCCGAACTTGTCGGCCAAGGCGTACGCGGCGTCGCAGCCGGACGGCAGCATCAGTCCGTACATGAGCTGGCGGACCGTGACCTTGTCGCCCACGATGAGGCGTGCCGAGGACGCGCCCTTGGAGACGATGTAGTCGCTGTACGCCTTCTGGATCGTGACCTTGGAATCCAGGTTGAGGCCCTTCTGGGCCAGCACTACCCTGGCGGTCATGATCTTCGTGGTCGAGCCGGTGGAACGGCGGGTGTCCGCGGCCTTGGAGAAGAGGGTCTTCCCGGTGCCGTTGTTCATCACGAAGCCGCCCTTGGCGACGATCGTCGGCGGCTTCGGCGCTGCGGCCTGGGCCTGGGAGGCGAACGCGCCTCCCGCGACGACGGCACCTGCGGTGAGGGCCACTGCGGCGGATACGGATACGCGCCTTATGCCCTTAATGCCGAGTTTCAAGTTGAACGCTCCAAATGCCCCTGGAATGCGGCCACATGAGGGTGCCGCGCGTTGTGAGACGTATGGGAGGGATACATGGTTGTAGTGAGTTGAGGGTGAAGTTCCGTGTCCGGGGTTGTCTGAGGCGTATGTGACCGCCGCGGGCGGTTCTCCGGCCTCCGGTGTCACGATGCGGCCTGCTCCCGGCGCGCGAGTGCTTCCGATGCCCGGTCCAGTCGTCTCAACGAGCGGCGCGTGGTGTGCGGCTGCGCCAGCTGAAGCGCTGCGGCGGCCAGTGCGACCAGGGCGCTCAGGGGTGACCCGTCCAGGAACTGGAACACCGCGCTCATGATGAACAGCGTGGCAGCGGCCCGGTAGAACCAGCGGTAGCGCGCCAGTCTTTCCGTGCTCTGTCGCTGCCGGGTGATTAAGCGGCCCATCGCCGCCCGCTCCTGCGGGTCGGACGGGATGTCCGCGCGCTGAATGCGTCGGGCGAGCGGACGAAGCCGCTTCGCCGGAACGCCCACCTTCCGCGCCGCCGACCGGTTGATCCGCACCACCAGGGCCACCACAGCGCCGACGATCACCAGCAGTGCGGCCACGAGCGGCACGGGATGATCCACCAGGTCCGAACTCACACCCACCCCGATCGCGCCCCCTGCCGTGCCGAGCGCAAGGAGGTAGAGCGCGGCCACGGCCATCGTGCGGTCGCGCCGCTCCGGCTCCTCGTTGCGGGTCTCCGTCATCGCCTGTCTCCTGGGGTCGGTGGGGTGCGCCGTCGGCGCCCCGGGCCCTTCGTGTACCCGGGATGGGCGGGGAAGTGCAGGCGGTGTGGGGCGGGTGGGCTCTCGCGGTCCAGGATCCGGACGCGTGACCCACCGCATGCATGTTGTATCTATGCTGTGCGCATGCCTGCCCCAGCCTCTTCGCCCGTCCGCCCGCCCGTGAAGCAGCCACCCGCCGCCGAGCGCGTCTACACCCACATCAAGGACGCCGTCCTGGACCGCCGTTACGAGGGCGGGACGCTGCTGACCGAGGGCGACCTCGCGGAGGCCGTGGGGGTGTCCCGCACGCCCGTGCGCGAGGCGCTGCTGCGGCTGGAGGTCGAGGGGCTGATCAAGCTCTACCCGAAGAAGGGCGCCCTCGTGCTCGCCGTCTCCGCGCAGGAGATCGCGGACGTGGTGGAGACCCGGCTGCTCGTCGAGGAGTTCGCCGTGCGCCGGGCCGTGCCCGCCTCGGCGAAGCTGATCGCCCGGCTGGAGCAGCTCCTGGAGGAGCAGCGGCAGATGTCGGAGGCGGGTGACCTGGCGGCCGTCTCCGTGAAGGACCGCTGCTTCCACGCCGAGATCGTCCGCCACGCGGGCAACGAGATCCTGTCCCGCCTCTACGACCAGCTCCGCGACCGGCAGCTGCGGATGGGCGTCGCCGTCATGGAGGCCCACCCCGGCAGGATCGCCGCCAACATCACCGAGCACGGTGAGCTGCTGGAGGCGATCAGGGCCGGTGACGCGGACGGTGCGGCACAGGTCGTGCGCCGTCACGTGAGCCGGGTCAAGGTGCTGGTCAGGGGGGAGGACCGGTGAGCTCCGCCGCCTCGCCCACCCTGTCCCTGCCCGGTGATCCGCCCGGCGGCCGGCGTGCCGCCAGGATCTGGGGCATCGGGGTCGCCGTCTACTTCGTCGCCATCATCTTCCGCACCAGCCTGGGCGTCGCCGGGCTCGACGCCGCCGACCGGTTCGACGTCAACGCCTCGGCGCTCTCCACCTTCTCCATCCTCCAACTGCTCGTCTACGCGGGCATGCAGATACCCGTGGGCCTGATGGTGGACCGGCTGGGCACCAAGAAGGTGCTCGCCATCGGCGCCGTCCTGTTCACCCTTGGGCAGCTCGGCTTCGCGCTCTCCCCCTCGTACGGTGCCGCGCTGGCCTCCCGAGCCCTGCTGGGCTGCGGCGACGCGATGACGTTCATCAGCGTGCTGCGACTGGGTACGCGCTGGTTCCCGGCCCGGCGCGGCCCGATGATCGGGCAGGTCGCCGCGCTGTTCGGGATGGCGGGCAACCTCGTCTCGACGCTGGTGATCGCCCGTTCCCTGCACGGCCTGGGCTGGACCACCACCTTCGTCGGCAGTTCGCTGGCCGGGGTCGTGGTGCTGGTCCTGCTGCTGCTCTTCCTGAAGGACCACCCCGAGGGCCACGAGCCGCCGCCCGCCGAGCACGCCGGAGCGGCGTACGTGCGGCGGCAGATCGCCGCCGCCTGGCGGGAACCCGGCACCCGGCTCGGAATGTGGGTGCACTTCACCACGCAGTTCCCGGCCATGGTGTTCCTGCTGCTGTGGGGCATGCCGTTCCTGGTCGAGGCGCAGGGGCTGAGCCGGGGGACCGCGGGGGAGCTGCTGACCCTGGTGGTGCTCTCCAACATGGCCGTCGGGCTCGTCTACGGGCAGGTGATCGCCCGTCACCACGCGGCCCGCATCCCGCTCGCGCTGGGGACCGTCGCGATGACGGCTCTGCTGTGGGCCTCGGCGATCCTGCACCCCGGGGACCACGCTCCGATGTGGCTGCTCGTCACGCTGTGCGTGGTGCTCGGCGCCTGCGGGCCCGCCTCGATGATCGGCTTCGACTTCGCCCGGCCGGCCAACCCGCCGGAGCGCCAGGGCACCGCTTCGGGCATCGTCAACATGGGCGGCTTCGTGGCCTCGATGACCACGCTGTTCGCCGTGGGTGTGCTGCTGGACGCGACCGGCGACAACTACCGCGTCGCCTTCGCCTCGGTCTTCGTCCTGGAGGCGCTCGGGGTCACGCAGATCCTGCGGCTGCGGGCCAGGGCGGCGCACCGGGAGCGCGAGCACCATGTGATCAGCCGGGTGGAGGCCGTGCACGTACCCGCGTGAGCCCGTGCCTGCGGGCCTGCGTGCCTGGGCAAACGGCGGCGCGCCCGTCCCCTCGTGGGGATGGGCGCGCCGATTGCCGTGAGTACCGGGCGTCCTGACTACGGGGTGACGGCGAAGTTCCGCAGGATGGCGGTGGCCAGCTCCTGGTCGCCCTCGGTCTTGATGCCGTCCGCGACCGCGCTCGCCCGCACCCGGCCACAGGCCAGCCGTACGTACGTCTCCCAGTCCATCGCCAGCGTCACCGCCGGACCCAGCGACGGCGCACCGTCCACCGAACCGCGCCCCTCCGCGTCGACCCGGACGGTCCGCAGGAACTCCACCGGGCCGTGCACATCCAGCACCACGGCCGAGTTGGGCGGTGCGCCCGCGTCCTTCGCGACCACCTTCGGCAGCGCGGCCAGCAGCGTGTCCCGGACGATCGCGGCACCGGGGGAGTCCAGGTTGCCGGGCTTCCCCAGCGTCGTCCGCAGATCCTGCTCATGCACCCAGACGTCGAAGGCGCGCATCCGCAGCGCCAGTTCGAGGGTCTGCTCGGCGCCGAGCGGCGCCCGCGTCATGGTCTCCGGGTCACGGGTCTCGTTGCGCAGCTGACGGGACCGGCGGATGATCGTGTACTCCAGCTCGGAGGTCATCTCCGGTGCGGTGTGGTGACGCCGCACATCGACCTGCATCTCCATGTAGCGGGCGAAGTCGCTCTGCACATGGTAGAGATCGCGCGGCAGGGTGTGGATGGGGCGCGGGTCGCCGAGCTGCTCGCACTCCATGCCGATGATGTGCGACACGATGTCGCGCACCGACCAGTTGGGACATGGAGTACGGCCGTTCCACTCCCCCTCGGCGAGCGGGCTCACCAGCTCGGCTATCGACTCGATGGAGTGGGTCCAGGCATCGGCGTAGGTCTGGAGGCTGGGATGGACGGTCACGGGACCCCTCGGGCGGTTCTGCGGTGCATGGGCTGGAGAACTGGGCGCGGACGGCGGGCTGCGGGCTGCGATGAGGTTCGGTCGGTCCAAGTTACGCTGCGAGCAGGCACCCCGGCAGTGCTTTCGTGTGACGATCGTAGGCCCGTGTTGACGGCTCATATGCCAGGACGGTGGTAGTGTGCGCGCCTCTCTCATCCAGATCGCAGTAGACCCGGACGAATCCGTCGACGCGCGCAGAGCGCGGGCGGCTTCGCTGATCGCGGCCCAGCGCGGCGCGGATCTGGTGGTCCTGCCCGAGCTCTGGCCGGTCGGAGCCTTCGCCTACACGGAGTTCGAGAGCGAGGCCGAACCACTGCTCGGCCCCACCCACGAGGCGATGTCCGGGGCCGCCGCCGACGCCGGGGTCTGGCTGTACGCCGGCTCCTTCGTCGAGCGGGCCGACGACGGCACCCTCTACAACACCACGCTCGTCTTCAGCCCCGAGGGCGAGCGGGCAGCCGTGTACCGCAAGATCCACCGCTTCGGCTTCGACAAGGGCGAGGCGGTCATGATGGGCGCCGGCGACGAGCTGGTCACGCTCGCCCTGCCGCAGACCACGATCGGCCTCGCCACCTGCTACGACCTGCGCTTCCCGGAGATGTTCCGGGGGCTGGTCGACGCGGGCGCCGAGACCCTGGTCGTCGCGGCGGGCTGGCCCGAGCGCCGCCGTTCCCACTGGACGCTGCTCGCCCAGGCGCGGGCCGTCGAGAACCAGGCCTACGTGCTGGCCGTCGGCTGCGCCGGTACCCACGCCGGGGTCCCGCAGGCCGGGCACAGCATCGTCGTCGACCCCTGGGGCGAGGTGCTCGCGGAGGCCGGCGCGGACGAGGAGGTGCTCAGCGTGGAGTTCGACCCGTCCCGGGTCGCCGCCACCCGGGACCAGTTCCCGGCCCTCAAGGACCGCCGGCTGGGACTCGCGCCGCCGACAGTGCTCGGATAGCCGGGGACCCTTTTCGGGCCGGTGCCTGTTTCACGTGAAACAGGCACCGGCCCGAAAAGGGCTTTGCGGCTCAGTCCTCGTGCTCCTTCTCCGCGAGCACGATGACGCACACCGCCACCGCGATCAGCAGAGCCGTGTCGGCGTCCTCCCGTACGACGTCGATCCCGTAGGTGTCCCGGACGGTCAGCCAGCGGCGCGAGATCTGGGCCAGCAGCTCACCGTCGTAGTCCACCGCGAACTCGCGGTCCAGGATCTTGCCGCTGACGTCGAGCTCGGTGCCGTCCACCAGCGTCACCCGGTAGTGGTTGCGCAGCAGCGACAGCCGCTTCCGCTTGACCTTGGCCAGCTGCTCGCCGTCCCGCTCGATGAGCATCGTGTCGCGCAGGCTGATCAGCTTCTGCTTGATCTCGACGACGATCCGGCCCTGCGCGTCCTTCAGCTCGAAGGTGTCGCGCACCCGCATGGCCTTGCCGTCGACGAGGAAGACCTTGTGGCCGTCCGCGTCCTCGATCCAGTAGTCGTCACCGATGCCGAACAGGCGCTCACGTACGAGAAGTCTCATGGCTCACAGGTTCCCCGAGGTACCTGTGGAATGCGTGGACGCCACGGTGATGTTGGCTGTTCACATGGCAACACGTGTGCGCGTCAGGGCCCCGGAACTGATCTGCAAGGGCGGCTGGCTCAATACGGGCGACCAGCAGTATGCCCTCGCTGACCTTCGAGGACGCATTGTGGTCTTGGATTTCTGGACGTCCTGAACGATTGTGGAACTCCAGATACGGTGCCGACTCTGTAGGACCTCGCGTTCTACGGTGCCTTCAGTCACCTATGACGGGGGGAAAGACATGGGTCAGGCAGGGGCGGTGTCGGCCCAGCGGATTGCCGAGCGCAGAAGGGGTGTTGGTGACCCGCGGGCGTTGGTGGGTGGGGTGCGGTGGATCGAGGACGGGGTGATGTTCTTTCCGCCGGTCGCCGGGATCGTTCCGGACGCGGTCGCCGTCGATACCGGTGAAGCGGATACGGAGGCGCGCCGGTGCGTGGTGACGGGGCGGATCTGCGTCTGGACAAGGAGTCGGCCACCAAGTTCACCAAGGGCCTGAACGCCGGCCAGGACATGGGTCAGACCTGGAAGGACGCCGGCGCCGCACCGTGCTGACCGAGCTACGGCGGCCGGGCAGTCCGACACCTCTCCCGCAAGGCAGACACCTGGCACTACACCTGGAACACGGAGAGCCGCCTCACCTCCGTCACCACCCCCGACGGAACCCGCTGGCGCTACCGCTACGACCCCCTCGGCCGGCGCACCGCGAAACAACGCCTCACGGCCGGCGGAGAGGTCGCCGAGGAGACCAGGTTCACCTGGGACGGCTCGACGCTGTGTGGGCAGACCACCCACCACCCGGACGCCCCGAACGCGGTCACCCTCACCTGGGACCGCCGCGGCCGGGCCCCCCTCGCCCAGACCGAACGCATCCTCACCGACGACGACCGCCAGACCGAGATCGACCGCCGATTCTTCGCCATCGCCACCAACCTCATCGGCACCCCCACCGAACTCATCGACGAGTCCGGCGACATCGCCTGGCGCTCCCGCTCCACCCTCTGGGGCACCACCGCCTGGTCCCGCAACAGCGGCACCTACACCCCCCTCCGCTTCCCCGGCCAGTACTACGACCCCGAAACCGGCCTTCACTACAACGAAGCCTTGGGGTACCGAGCCGAAGATTTTCCGGGTGGACCTCATGGCCCCTATATGGATGGAAGGCGTATTTCGCTAAGGAGCGTCAACTCGCAGACATATATGCCCGGCATTATGGTGAAGGTGTTATGGAGGTCAAGATTCCTCTGGAGGAGTGCAATCTTCGCTTCGGGCAATATGAGCGCCCCTATGAAGGCGGGCCTTTGGCCGAGATTGAGATCCCGAACACCGTTGTGGAGGATCTGAATCAGTAATACAGAAAATGGCACAAGCGGTTATGGAAGACGAATGGGAAAATGCAAAGCTCCAGCATCCGGTCGGCAGTAAGACTCGCGGAGTGGTCCGTATCCGCCGCCCGTTCGGTGTGTTCATCGAGCTCGACGGCGCTCCCGAAGTGATCGGATTCCTGGACATTGCCTCGTACAACCCCAATCCGCCGGTGCTCGACCTGCCTGGGGTCGGAGCAAGAGTCTCTGCCGAAGTGGCGTTCCACGACGAACGAAAGAGGCAAATCAGAGTTCGAGTGGGTGAACCGTTCTGGAATGATTCGAGACCGGATGGGGAGGAGCCTCTTCCACCCTGATCGGGTGGCGAGTTCGAGGGGGTTCTTGATCGGCGCTGCTGCTCTCCGAGTCGGGTGAGAAAGCGGCAGTCATGGGATGAGGAGGGGGCCCGGAAGCGGGCCTTCGAGGACCGTCGGCGTATTCCCGTCTCCGAGTCCCTACGGGTGGGGTCCCCGCGCCGCAGCAGGGGGCGGGGCCGGGCGCGCGCAGGGAAGAGCGCCGGTAGTGGCACCCTTGGACGCATGAGCAAGCGAGCCCGCGTCCGCGCCCCTGAGCTGCAAGGACGGTCCTGGATCAACACCGGCGGCAAGGAGCTGTCCCTCGCGGACTTCCGAGGTCGCACACTGGTGCTGGATTTCTGGACGTTCTGCTGTGTGAACTGCCTGCATGTCCTCGACGAGCTGCGCGAGCTGGAGGAGAAGCACCGCGACACCGTGGTGATCATCGGCGTGCACTCGCCGAAGTTCGTCCACGAGGCGGAGCACCAGGCCGTGGTCGACGCCGTCGAGCGGTACGAGGTGCACCACCCGGTGCTCGACGACCCCGAGCTGGCGACCTGGAAGCAGTACGCCGTACGCGCCTGGCCGACGCTCGTCGTCATCGACCCCGAGGGCTATGTCGTCGCCCAGCACGCGGGCGAGGGCCACGCCCACGCCATCGAGAAGCTGGTCGAGGAGCTGGAGGCCGAGCACGCCGCGAAGGGCACCCTGCGGCGCGGCGACGGCCCGTACGTGGCGCCCGAGCCGGTGGCGACCCATCTGCGGTTCCCCGGCAAGGCGCTGCTGCTGGACGACGGTGGCTTCCTGGTCTCCGACACCACCCGCCACCGGCTGGTCGAGCTGGAGGCGGACGGCGAGACCGTCCGGCGCCACTTCGGTACCGGCGACCGGGGCTTCACCGACGGCGGGCCCAAGGAGGTCCGGTTCAGCGAGCCGCAGGGGCTGGCGGTGCTGCCCGACGGGCGGATCGCCGTCGCGGACACCGTGAACCACGCGATCCGCGCGCTCGACCTCGTGACCGGAGCGACGACCACCCTCGTCGGCACCGGCCGCCAGTGGTGGCAGGGGGCGCCCACCAGCGGCGCCGGCCGCGAGGTGGACCTCTCCTCGCCGTGGGACGTCGCCTGGTTCGACGGCAGGCTCTGGATCGCCATGGCGGGCGTGCACCAGCTGTGGACGTACGACGCCGAGGACGGCACCGTGCGGGTCGCGGCCGGGACGACGAACGAGGGGCTGGTCGACGGTCCGGGAGCGGAGGCCTGGTTCGCCCAGCCGTCCGGGCTCGCCGCCACCGCAGAGCGGCTCTGGGTCGCGGACTCGGAGACGTCCTCACTGCGCTACGTCGACCTGGAGGGCGCCGTGCACACCGCCGTCGGCACCGGGCTCTTCGACTTCGGCCACCGCGACGGGGCCGCTGACCAGGCGCTGTTCCAGCACCCGCTGGGCGTCACCGCGCTGCCCGACGGATCGGTCGCCGTCTGCGACACGTACAACCACGCCCTGCGCCGCTACGACCCGGCGAGCGGTGAGGTCAGCACGCTCGCCACGGATCTGCGCGAGCCCAGCGACGCCGTGCTGGTGGACGGCGATCTCGTGGTCGTCGAGTCCGCCCGGCACCGGCTGACCCGGCTGCGGCTGCCCGAGGAGGCGGTACGCGTCACCGACTCCGCGCACCGCACCCAGCGTGCCGCCACCGAGATCGCCCCGGGCACCCTGCGGCTCGACGTCGTCTTCCAGGCGCCCGCCGGTCAGAAGCTGGACACCCGCTACGGGCCCTCGACCCGGCTGCTGGTCTCCTCGACCCCGCCGGAGCTGCTGGCCGGGGGCGACGGCGCGGGCACCGACCTGTTCCGTGACCTGGTCCTCGCGGACGGGATCACCGAAGGCGTCCTGCACGTCTCCGCGATGGCCGCGTCCTGCGACGACGACCCCGCCAACGAGTACCCGGCCTGCCATGTCCACCAGCAGGACTGGGGCGTCCCCGTCCGCGTGGTCGCGGAGGGGACGCCCCGGCTGCCGCTCGTGCTCGCGGGGATGGACGAGCAGGGCTGACAGCCGTACCGGGGGTCGGGGGCGGTCCTGGCCCCGGTGGCGTCCTTGGCGGCGGAGGCCGGCCACGAGGTGTCCGCCGGGCCCTCGGACCTGGTGCCGGTGCCGTTGTCAACGCCGCCGCAGGTGGTGAGCGCCAGGGCGAGTACGACGGTGGCCGTGGCGGCCAGGTCCGGGACGCGGGTCCGGAAGGCGGACATGGGTGGTTCCCCCGTGCGACGGTGAGGCGAGAGCCCGGCGCGGTGGTGAGTCGCGCCCGGCGCGCTGACAGCCATGAGTCTTCCGGGCACCGCTCACGTACCGCTGACGTGCCGCTAACGTCCCGCTGACGCGGTCGGCGCCCTGCCTCCCGCCGGGCTCATCCGTCGTCGCTGAGCCGCCGTACCGCCTGTTCGTACCGCCGTACGTACTCCGCCCCCGAGGCCACCCGCAGCAGCGCCTCCAGCGCCCGCACCGCACCCTCGTCGTACCCCGCGCGCTCCGCCTCGGCCGCCGCCAGGCCCAGCAGCCGGATGCCCTCGTCCTCCGCGCCGAGGGCCAGGTGCGCCTCGCCGCTGACGCTCAGCAGGAGTACGCGGCGCGCGGCCTCCTCGTGCTCGGGGCCCAGGTCGAACGCGGTCCGGGCGCAGTCCAGGGCGTCCTGCGGCCGGCCGGCCACGAGCCGCAGCCGGGCCAGGTGCTGCAGGGCGAGCATCTCGGTGTGCGCGTCGCACTCCTGCCTGGCCAGCGCGACGGCCTGCTCGCAGCCCTCCAGCGCCACGTCCAGACCGCCCTGTTCGGCCTGGACGACCGCCAGGTTGATCAACGCCGTCGCCTCGCCCAGCCGGTCCCCGGCCCGCCGCGCCAGCCCCGGTGAGGGCTCCAGCAGCGCACCGGCCTCGGCGGTCCTGCCCTCTTCCGACAGCACCCAGCCCAGCAGGTTGCGCACCCGCGACTCGGCGTACGGATCGCGTTGCGCGACCGCCGCGTCCAGCGCCAGCCCCAGGGCCGGGGCCCAGCCGTCCCGGGCCCGCCACACCACGTGCGGCCACTGGAGCAGGATGATCCGCCAGGCGCGGTCGTCGAGACCGGCACCGCGGGCGGCGGCGGCCGCCAGGGACAGGTCCTCGCGCTCGGTGGCCAGCCAGCTCATCGCCTCGGCCCGGTCGGTGAAGTCCCGCACGGCGGCCGGCTTGCGGAAGTCCGCCGGCAGGACGAAGCAGGGCTCACCGCCCGGTTCGGCCGTGTCGGCGGCGGCCAGCGCGGTCGCGATGCAGTGGTCGAGCACGCCGAGCAGGGCGTCGGGCCCGGACTCGGGATCGAGCCCCCGGGCGTAGAGGCGCACCAGATCGTGCAGCACCCAGCGCCCCGGGCTCGTCTCGCCGACGAGATGGGCGGCGGCGAGCCGCTCCAGCGCCGCAGCGGCGACGACCGGGTCGCTGCCGGCCAGCGCGGCGGCGGTGTACGGGTCGAAGTGGCTGCCGGGATGGTGGCCGAGCCGGGCGAAGTGGTGGACGGCGTCCGGCGGCAACTGCTGCACGGTCAGCCGCAGCGCCGCGGAGACCCCGGTGTCCTCCACGTCGAGATAGGCCAGCCGGCTGCGCTCGTCGGCCAGTTCGTCGGCGGTCCCGGCAAGCGTCCGGTGCGGGCGGCCCGCCAGCCGGGCGGCCGTGACCCGCAGCGCGAGCGGCAGTCCGCCGCACAGCTCGGCCAGCCGACGGGCCGCCACCGGTTCCGCGAGCACCCGCTCCTCGCCCAGCACCCCCGCGAGCAGCGCGGTGCCGTCCGGGGGTTCGAGCACGTCCAGCGGCACCGGGCGGGCGGCGTCCGAGGCGATGAGGCCGTCCAGGCGGTGCCTGCTGGTGACCAGCGTGACGCAGTCGGCGCCGCCCGGCAGCAGCGGCCTGACCTGCGCCGAGTCCCGGGCGTTGTCCAGGACGACGAGCAGGCTGCGCCGGTCGGTCAGCGAGCGGAAGAGCGCGGCGGCGGCCTGGACGGACTCCGGGACCCGGCGGGGCGCGACACCGAGCGCCAGCAGGAACTCGCGCAGCACCTCCAGCGGTGTCGGCTCCCCCGTGTCGCCGAACCCGCGCAGATCGGCGAAGAGCCGCCCGTCCGGGAACGCGGCCGGGGCACGGCGCGCCCAGTGCAGGGCCAGCGCGGTCTTGCCCACCCCGGCCGGTCCGGTGACCAGGCAGATGGGCGCCTCACCGGCCGCCGCCCGGGAGAGCGCGGCCAGCTCGGCCGCCCGGCCGTGGAAGCCGCGGGGGGCGCGGGGCAGCAGATCGGTGGCATGCGGCTCGCCGCCCCGGGGGCCGCCCGGCGCACCGATGCCCGGCCCCACGACCGGCCCGCCGCCCGTAGGACCGCCGCCCGGTGCCGTACCCGTGCCCGCGGCCCTGGCCGTCGCGGAGTCGGGGCCCGGACGGTGGCCGGTCCGGTCCGGCTCGGGCTGCGGGTCGCCGCGCAGGATCCGGGCGTAGGCGTCCGCCAGTTCGCGGCCGGGGGCGATGCCCAGCTCGTCCGCGAGCAGCCGCCGCGTGCGGTGGAACCAGTCCAGCGCCTCCGACTGGTGGCCCGAACCGTGCAGCGCCGACACCAGGGCCGCCGCCAGCGATTCCCGCATCGGATGGGCCGCCGCCTCGGTCCGCAGCACCGCCGCCGCCCGGTGGTGTTCGCCCAGCACGGCGTAGGCGCGCGCCAGTTGCTCGACCGTTGTCAGCCGGGATTCCTCCAGCGCCTGCGCGGCGGCCTGGAGCGGTGCGCTGGGGTACGTACCGGTGAGGGCAGGGCCCTCCCACAGCGACAGGGCCTCCTTCAGCATCAGCACGCTGTCGGCCGGGCTGCGCTGCTCCCGGGCCAGCATCAGCAGTTCCTCGAAGCGCTGGGAGTCCAGCAGGGTCTCCGGCACCCGCAGCACGTACGCGTCGCCGAGCGTGGTCAGCTCGACCCCGTACGCCTCGGCGTCGGCACCCGTCAGCAGGGCGCGCAGCCGGGACACGTGCCCCTGGATGACCGTGCGGGCGTGCAGCGGCGGGGCGTCGTCCCACAGGCAGCCCGTCAGCCGGCTCACGGAGACGGGGGTGTTGGCGCACAGCAGCAGGGCGGCGAGCAGGCTGCGGCGTTTGGCGGGGCCGAGTGGCAGCGGCCCGGTCAGCGTGTCGACGCAGACCGTGCCGAGCAGCCGGAACTCCACGAGCGGCTCCCCTTCCGGGTGTGACGCGCCCGGTGCCGGGTCACGGACAGGGGCCCAGAATATCCGGCCCCGCCCCTGTGCGGGGAGGGGGTGCGCCCGCCCGGCGGGGCGCACCCGGCCGGGTCACAGGTGGCGTTCGTCCTCGGAGACCACCGTGGTGGTGGGGGGTACGACCATGCGGCGGCGTCGCATGACGCTCGCGTAGACGAAGACGCCGATGATGCCGACGATCATCATGATCCAGCCGACCATGTCGACGTTGACGCTGTCCATCTCCCAGTCGGTCGCGAAGGCGAGAATCGCCCCCGCACCGATGAGAATGATGCATCCACCGAGACCCATGAGTTCCGCCTCCTCGACGCCCCGGAAGCTCCGGGCCGTGTACGGAGCGGGTACCCGGCCCGGCAACGACCATGTCCGTGAAGACGGTTGGCGTTTCGGTCAGCCCGCCAGGAACGAGGCCAGGGCGGTCGCCAGCAGGTGCGGGTCGTCGGCGCCGCACAGCTCACGGGCGCTGTGCATCGACAGGATGGCGACGCCGATGTCGACGGTCTGGATGCCGTGCCGGGCGGCGGTGATCGGGCCGATCGTGGTGCCGCACGGCATCGCGTTGTTGGAGACGAACGTCTGCCACGGCACGTCCGCCTGCTCGCACGCGGCCGCGAACACGGCCCGGCCGCTGCCGTCGGTCGCGTACCGCATGTTCACGTTGGTCTTGAGGATCGGTCCGCCGTTGACGACCGGGTGGTGCGTCGGGTCGTGCCGTTCGGCGTAGTTGGGGTGGATCGCGTGGCCGGTGTCGGAGGAGAGGCAGACGGTGCCGGCGAAGGCGCGGGCCCGGTCCTCGTACGTGCCGCCCCGGGCGAACACCGAGCGCTCCAGGACCGTGCCGAGCAGCGGTCCGTCCGCGCCGGTGTCGGACTGAGAGCCGTTCTCCTCGTGGTCGAAGGCGGCCAGCACCGGGATGTACGGGATCTCCGCGTCGGGCTGTGCGGCGACGGCCGCGAGTGCCGCGGTCGCCGCGTGCACCGAGAGCAGGTTGTCCATCCGGGGCCCGGCCACCAGCTCGCGGTCACGGCCCAGGTAGGACGGCGCCTCGACGGGGTGCGGCATCAGGTCCCAGCCGGTGATGTCCTCGGCGTCGACGCCCGCCTCCTCGGCGACGAACCGGATGAGGTCGCCCTCCGCCACCTCGCCGAGGCCCCAGATCGGCTGCATGTGCTTCTGGCGGTCGAGCTTGAGCCCGTCGGGGTTGGCGCTGCGGTCCAGGTGCACGGCCAGCTGCGGGACGCGCAGCAGCGGCCGGTCGATGTTGACCAGCCGGTGCGTGCCGTCGCGGAGCGAGATGCGGCCGGCGAGACCGAGGTCCCGGTCCAGCCAGGTGTTCAGGAGCGTGCCGCCGTAGACCTCCACGGCGACCTGCCGCCAGCCATGGGCACCCGAGTCGGGCAGCGGCTTCACGCGCAGGTTCGGTGAGTCGGTGTGCGCGCCCGCGATCCGGAACGGGGTGTGCGCCTCGGCGCCCTCGGGCACGTACCAGGCCACGATCGCGCCGCCGCGCAGCACGTACTTCCCGCCGCTGGTCCCGTCCCAGGCCGCCGTCTCCGCGACCTGCCGGAAGCCGGCCTTCTCCAGCCTCGACGCGGCGGTCGCCACGGCGTGGTACGGGGAGGGGCAGTCCATCAGGAAGGCCATCAGGTCGTCGGTGTGCCCGCGGTCGAAGCGGAGGGAAGAACTCATGTTATTCACTCTAACCAGGCATGACGCGAAGATTTCACCGTCGTCCCAGGGTGACTCACCGTCGCTCGCCGGTGACTCGGGACTGTCATCCGGTGACCGCTGCGGACGGCTTCTCGCCGTCCTGCGCCTGCCGGGCCCGGTCCGCGACCATGGCGGCGAGGGCCTTGACCTCCCGGTCGGGTACGGCCGCCTTGCCCTGGGTCCCGGTGCTGATGCCCAGCACGAGGGTGCCGACCCGGAGCTGGGTGATGGTGGCGGGGCCGCCCATGGTGCCCATTCCGGCCCGGTTGGCCTCGCGCTCCGCCCCCGGCTCACCTATCTCGACCGGTTTCGCGCCCACCCCGACCCTGTCCCCGCCGTAGTACGCGTTCAGCGCGTCATAGGCGGCATCGGCCGTCTTCTCGTCCTTGTAGGCGAGGGTCCAGAAGTTCAGCGAGGTCACGTCGGGCTTGCGGACGAACGAGGAGACGCCCCAGAACGTGATCTCCCCGCAGGTGGCCTGCCGCTTCTTCTTGTCGGGCACCTGGCAGACCGGCGGCGGGTACTCGGCCACCGGCTTCTGCGCGTCCGGCTCGGCCACGGTCCGGCCACCTGGAGCCGTCCGGCTGGCGGTGCGGCGAGTCGGGCAGTGCCTCGGCAGTCATGGTTCCTCCCATGGACGGGATTCTCGGACCTGCAGTCAGCGTACCCAGCCCATACGACAGCACCGCCACCCGAACGAATTCCGGGTGGCGGCACGTGTTGACGAAGCGAGGGAGGCGGAAGTCCTAGAACGCGGCCTCGTCCAGCTCCATCAGGGAGTTGTCGACGGCCTCGGCGAGCGCGCGCTCGGCGCCGACGCCCGGCAGGATGTTCGCGGCGAAGAACTTCGCGGCGGCGATCTTGCCCCGGTAGAAGGCGACGTCCTTCGCGGAGGCGGTCGGCAGCTTCTCGGCGGCCACGGCCGCGCCCTTGAGCAGCAGGTAGCCGACGACGACGTCGCCGGAGGCCAGCAGCAGGCGGGTGGTGTTCAGGCCCACCTTGTAGATGTTCTTCACGTCCTCGCCGGTCGCGGTGAGGTCGGTGATCATCGTGCCGACGATCGCCTCCAGGTCCACGGCGGCCTTGGCGAGCGAGTCCAGCGCGCCGGACAGCTCCTCGTTGCCCTGGGCGCCCGCGAGGAACTTCTTGATCTCCTCGGAGAGCGTGTTGAGCGAGGCGCCCTGGTCGCGGACGATCTTCCGGAAGAAGAAGTCCTGGCCCTGGATCGCCGTCGTGCCCTCGTACAGCGTGTCGATCTTGGCGTCACGGATGTACTGCTCGATCGGGTACTCCTGGAGGTACCCGGAGCCGCCGAACGTCTGGAGCGACTGCGCCAGCTGCTCGTACGACTTCTCCGAGCCGTAGCCCTTCACGATCGGGAGCAGCAGGTCGTTGAGGCCGTGCAGCGCCTTCGCGTCCTCGCCCGCGGCCTCCTTCTCCTGGATCGCGTCCTGGACGGAGGCGGTGTAGAGCACGAGGGAGCGCATGCCCTCGGCGTACGCCTTCTGCGTCATGAGCGAGCGGCGCACGTCGGGGTGGTGCGTGATGGTGACCTTGGGGGCCGTCTTGTCCATGAACTGCGACAGGTCGGTGCCCTGGACGCGCTCCTTGGCGTACTCCAGCGCGTTCAGGTAACCGGTCGAGAGCGCGGCGATGGCCTTCGTGCCGACCATCATGCGGGCGAACTCGATGATGCGGAACATCTGGCGGATGCCGTCGTGCTTGTCACCGATCAGCCAGCCCTTGGCGGGGTGCTGGTCGCCGAACGTCATCTCGCAGGTGTTGGACGCCTTGAGGCCCATCTTGTGCTCGACGTTCGTCGCGTACACGCCGTTGCGCTCGGCCAGTTCGCCGGTGGTCCAGTCGAAGTGGAACTTCGGGACCATGAAGAGCGAGAGGCCCTTGGTGCCCGGTCCCGCGCCCTCGGGGCGGGCCAGTACGTAGTGGATGATGTTCTCGGACATGTCGTGCTCGCCCGAGGTGATGAAGCGCTTCACACCCTCGATGTGCCAGGAGCCGTCCTCCTGCTCGACGGCCTTCGTGCGGCCGGCGCCGACGTCGGAGCCGGCGTCCGGCTCGGTCAGCACCATCGTCGAGCCCCACTGCCTCTCGACGGCGATCTCGGCGATCTTCTTCTGCGCGTCGTTGCCCTCGTCGAAGAGGATGCCGGCGAAGGCCGGGCCGGAGGAGTACATCCACACGGCCGGGTTGGCGCCGAGCAGCAGCTCCGCGTAGCCCCAGATCAGGGAGCGCGGGGAGGTCGTGCCGCCGATCTCCTCGGGAACGCCCAGGCGCCAGTACTCGGAGTCCATGAAGGCCTGGTAGGACTTCTTGAAGGTGTCCGGGACCGGTGCGGTGTTGGTCTCGGGGTCGAAGACCGGGGGGTTGCGGTCGGCGTCGGCGTAGGAGTCGGCGAGCTCGTTCTCCGCGAGGCGGGCGACCTCGTCGAGGATGCTCTTCGCGGTCTCGACGTCCATCTCCGCGAACGGTCCGGTGCCGTACAGCTTGTCGCGCCCGAGGACCTCGAAGAGGTTGAACTCGATGTCGCGGAGATTCGACTTGTAGTGCCCCATGGGAAGGCTCCGTAATCAATAGCAGTGGCGCGCAGCGCCCCGTGGAGGGGTGGCCCGGACTTATCAGCTGACCCCTACGATGATGCTACCCGTCAGTAATAAGACGCAACCCCTCAAGGTGCAGATGTGTCCGATTACTCTTTGCCTCATGTACGGCTACGACCAGAATCAGGGCGCACAGCAGCCGATGGGTGGCGGCTACGGCGAGCAGCCGCTGTATCCCGAACCCTCGCCGCCCTCGCTGGGCGACGCGGTACGGGCCTTCACGACCGGCTCGCTGGCCGCCGAGGACTTCCAGCAGATCTTCGCGACGTCGAAGGTCTACTGCCCGCGCGGTGACAACCCGGGCTTCCTCGCGCTCCACAACACCCAGCAGCCGGTCATCCCGATGTTCACCACGCTCAAGGAGCTGCGGCTCTACGCGGGCAAGGAGTCCAAGTACTTCGTGATCACCGGTGCCGAGGTGATCGACCTGCTGCCCACCGGCTACGGCTTCGTCCTGGACATGGAGGGCGAGCACCGCATGGTCTTCGACGCCAAGGCCGTGGAGCAGATGGTCGACTTCGCGATGCGCCGGATGTACGGCTGAGAGCTAGGGCCTCTCGTTCGCGGCGGGCAGGCCGCGGGCGCGCAGCACCCGGCGCTGTACCGGTCCGAAGACACCCGTCTCGACCACCATCCCGACGGCCAGGATCATCAGGGCGGCGGCCAGTACCGGGCTCAGGCGGCCGCTGCGCCGTCCGGCGTCGAGCACCTGGCCGAGGCCGGGCAACGGGGTGGACGCCATGAGCTCCGCCGTCATCAGGGCCCGCCAGCCGAACGCCCAGCCCTGCCGGAGCGCGGCCACCACACCGGGCAGGGCGGCCGGAAGCAGGACGTGGCGCACCCCGGCCGCTCCCGTCGCCCCCATGGCCCGGCCCGCCCGCACCAGGAGCGGTGGCACCTGGTCCAGCGCGGTGAGGACCCCGGTCGCCACCGAGGGAACGGCGCCCAGGAGCACCACCAGGTAGACCGCGGCCTGCGAGGTGCCGAGGCAGATCACGGCGATGGGCACCAGGACCGCCGCCGGAAGTGACTGGAAGGCACTCAGCGTGGGGGCGAGAGGCCCCCGGATGAACCCGAACCGGTGCAGCAGCAGGCCGAGGGGCACACCCACCGCCGCGGACGCCGCGAACCCCGCGAGGCAGCGGCCCAGGCTGTGCAGCAGCCCGGGGCCGAGCGTCCCCGCGGACCAGGCGTCGGACAGATCGCGCAGGACCGTGGCCGGTGCGGGCAGCACCGGCGACAGTCCGAGCAGGTGAACCAGCTGCCAGACACCCACCACCAGCAGGACCGCGGAGCAGCCGGGCCAGGTGCGGGCCACGACGCGCCTCACCGGTGCTCCGGTGAGGACTCGGCGGAAGTCCCCGCCGGGCAGCGCGTCCGCCGGGCGGGCCGCGCTGTCAACAGCGTGCACGGCGGTCGGCCTCCTCGCTGAGCCGGGCCGTGATCTCGTCGACGAGACGGGCGGCGTCCGGGGCGTCGGCGTCCGGTGACCGGCGTCCGACGGACCACTCGGCCACCACCCGGCCGGGCCCCGACCCCATCAGCACCACACGGTCCCCCAGCGCCACCGCCTCCCTGACGTCATGGGTCACGAAGAGCACCGTCGCCCCCCGTTCCGCACAGACGCGGACGAGCTCGCCGTGCAGCGCCCCCCGGGTCGCGGTGTCGAGTGCCGCGAACGGCTCGTCCATCAGCAGGACGTCCGCGCCCTGTGCCAGGGCACGGGCCAGGGCGACCCGCTGGCGCATGCCGCCGGACAGCTCGTGCACCCGCTGCCCGTAGCTCTCGGGGAGGCCCATCAGGGTGAGGAGGCTCCGGGCCCGGTCGCGGCGGGAGGCCGGGGAGGCACCGGCGAGGCGGAGCGCCAGTTCGACGTTCCCGCCCGCCGTGAGCCACGGGAACAGGGCGTGGTCCTGGAACATCACGGCGGGACCTCCGCCCGTGACGGAGATCCTCCCCGCGCTCGCCGTATCCAGCCCGGCGACCAGGTGGAGCAGGGTCGACTTGCCCGAACCGGAGGCACCGACGAGGCACACGAACTCGCCCTTCGCGAGACGCAGATCGACATCCTCCAGCACGACGCGACGGGCCGCACCCGTTCCGTACCGCTTCGTGACGCCGCGGACCTCGACGGCCGTGGTGTGCGCCGTCATCTCAGAAGTCCCAGCCCTCGTCGTCGGCTTCGGGCGCGTCGGTGGCCGCGGCGGCGAAGGAGGCGCCTGCCATGCCGGCCGACAGGGTGGTGCCGTCCGCCGGGTCGATCAGCAGGAAGGAACCGGTGCGGCGGGAGTCGGCGTACGCGTCGAGCGCGAGCGG
>NZ_JBICXG010000051.1:0-21817 GCF_043200175.1 Streptomyces sp. NPDC048462 | reverse complement strand
CGGGTTGGTGGTGCCGGCCGGCGGCCGGTTCCCCAAGATGGTCTCCGTGGGGTTCCAGGAAGCCAGTTGAGCCGAAGCTCCGGGCGGCGGGTGCCGGACGGGGGTGTCACACCGTCCGGCACCGGCCTCTTCGACGACACCTCGCGGGAGCCGACTTGCGCGACACCCCCGCAGGTCGGCTAGAGTCTGGAGCACGCCGAAGGGCAAGGCCGAAAAGCCGGACCTCAAGCAGCGTGCGGGTGTAGTTCAGTAGTAGAACATCCCCCTTCCAGGGGGAAGGCGCAGTGTGCAATTCCTGTCACCCGCTCTGCATCACTCTTCCTCAACCACTCCGGTGGATCGGGTAGAGTAGTGCTCGCTCCACCGGTGAAAGCCGAGTGGTTGCAATGCGGACGTAGCTCAGTTGGTAGAGCGCAACCTTGCCAAGGTTGAGGTCGCCAGTTCGAACCTGGTCGTCCGCTCGTTAAGCAAGAAGCCCCCGGCCTTTCGGTCGGGGGCTTCTTCGTGTGCCGTGAGGCTCCCTCGTATTCGATCTCGGTCATATCCGCCTCCCCCGCACGGCGATCGCTCCCCCATCACGTCCGGTCCCGATGACGGTCCCCCATGACGTCCGGTCCCCCATGACGTTTGTCATGTACTGCGATGACAGCTCGCACTGCTCCCGGCGCCGTCCGGGAGGAAGTCTTGACTCATGACCTTCGACGAAAATCCCCATGAGTGCGTGATCGAGGCGGCCGATGTCCGACGCAGTTATGCGGGCGGCTTCGAGGCCGTGACCGGCGTCTCCTTCTCCGTGGCACGCGGCGAGCTGTTCGCCCTGCTCGGCACGAACGGCGCCGGCAAGACCTCCACCGTCGAACTGCTGGAAGGCCTGGCACGCCCCGACGGCGGCACGGTGCGGGTGCTCGGCCACGACCCCTTCGCGGAACGCGCCGCCGTCCGCCCGAGGATCGGAGTGATGCTTCAGGAGGGCGGCTTCCCCTCCGACCTGACGACCACCGAGACCGTACGGATGTGGGCCGGCTGCACCAGCGGGGCCCGGCCCACCGGCGAAGCCCTGGACCTGGTGGGGCTCGGCCACCGGGCGCGCGTCCGCGTCAAGCAGCTCTCCGGCGGTGAGCGGCGACGACTGGACCTCGCGCTCGCCCTGCTCGGCCGGCCCGAGGTGCTCTTCCTCGACGAACCGACCACCGGGCTCGACGCCGAGGGCCGGCGCGACACCTGGGCGCTGGTGCGCCGGCTCCAGGAGGGCGGCATCACCGTGCTGCTCACCACGCACTACCTGGAGGAGGCCGAGGCGCTCGCCGACCGGCTGGCGATCATGCACCGGGGACGGATCGTGACCTCGGGCACCACCGCCGAGGTGACGGCCGAGCGCCCGTCCCGGATCCGGTTCGAGCTCCCCGCCGGAACCGCGCCCGGACAGCTGCCGCTGAGCCTGCGCGCGGCGGCCGACGGACCTCGGATCGAGATCCGTACCCACCGCCTCCAGGACTCGCTGGCGGAACTGCTGCGCTGGGCAACGGAGTCCGGCGTCCGGCTGACCGGGCTCGACGCCCGGTCCGCCTCGCTCGAAGAGGCCTTCCTCGACATCGCGAGGTCAGCGGCGGAGAACGAGTCCACGACCCCGTACGGCACCAGGAACGCGACCGAGACCGAAGAGGTGGCTGCGGCATGACGACCGCGACAACGCGTGCGAACACCACGACGACCGGATCCCCGACCGCCACCACCACGGTCCGAGGGCGGCTGACAGCCCTCGGCCGGGCCGAACTGACGCTGCTCCTGCGCAACCGGACGGCCGTCTTCATCGCCCTGCTGATGCCCGCCGCCATGGTCATGGCCATGAAATCGACGTTCGAACAGATCGATCTCGGCGGGACCGGACTGACCGTCGCCGGAGCGGCGCTCACCGGCGGCATCGGCACGGTCCTGATCCAGGCCGTCTACATGAACATGGTCGCCGCCTATGTGGCACGGCGCGAGGAACTGGTGCTGAAGCGGCTGCGTACCGGCGAGGTCACCGACGGGGAGATCCTGACCGGAACCGCGCTGCCCGCGGGCGCACTGGCCCTGACCCAGACCGCGTTGATCATCGTGGCCGGTAGCGCCTTCCTCGGACTCGGCGCACCGGAACGTCCCGAGCTGCTCCTGCTGGGGCTGGCGATGGGCCTGGTGCTGCTGACGGCACTGGCGGCGGCCACCGCGGTGATCACCCGCACCGTCCAGACCGCCCAGCTGACGACCCTCCCGCTGTTCTTCGCCTCCATGGCGGGCTCGGGGCTCTTCGTACCGCTGGAAGTGCTTCCGGACCGGCTCGCGTCGGTGTGCGAGCTTCTGCCGCTGACCGGCGTGATGACGCTCGTACGGGCCGGCTGGCTGGGCACCACCGAGGGCACCGACCTGCTGGGCGCCGCGCTGACCGGGTTGGTCTGGACCGTGCTCGCGGTGTTTGCTGTCAGGCGATGGTTCCGCTGGGATCCGCGACGCTGAGGGATGTGGTGGCGTGCTGACGCGCGTACGTGGCTGGCGCCGCGGCTGGCAGGAACGCAGCAAGCTGGAGCGGATCGACCTGTACACCCGGCTGACCATGTCGGTCATCCCCTGGATCTTCACCCTGTCGTGGCAGCTGGTCCCCTTCGCCTCGGGCATCCGCCACGCGCCGCTCCCGCTGGCGCTCGGACTGGCGCTGCTCCTGGTCTGCGTGGCGCAGTGCGTGCTCAGCAACCGCAATGTGCGGCCTTCGTACGCCGTCTACAACGGCACGGCCGACTTTCCCCGGCGGCGGATGATCGCACCGGCGGCCCTGCTGCTGGTCGGGCAGGGGCTGCTGGCGGCGCTGGCCGCCGTGGACGGGGTCGACCCGCCGGGGCTGCTGATGATGGCGATGAACGTACCGCTGGCGCTGGTGATGACGCAGGTGCTGCTGGTCCCGGTCCGTACGTTCCTCTTCCAGTCGCTCGGCCTCGTCGCGCTGACCGTCGGCGCCCTCGCCGCGGCAGGGGTGCGCGGCGGCCTGCTGGCCGGCGTGGCGCCGGCCACGCTCTTCGGCTGTCTGCTGGTGCTGATCTCCATCCGGCCCAGTGCCTGGAGCCTGAGCGTGATGTGGCAGGCGGAGGAGGCCCGCGACGTGCAGGCCAGGCTCGCGGTCGCCGAGGAGCGGCTGCGGTTCGGGCGGGACATGCACGACGTGCTGGGCCGCAACCTCGCCGTGATCGCGCTCAAGAGCGAACTGGCGATGGAACTGGCCCAGCGCGGCAGGCCCGAGGCGGTGGACCAGATGGTCGAGGTGCAGCGGATCGCCCGCAGCTCCCAGCAGGAGGTGCGCGATGTCGTACGCGGTTACCGGGAGGCCGATCTGAGTACGGAACTGGCCGGGGCGAAAGGCGTGTTGCGGGCGGCCGGCATCGAATGCGCGGTGGTGGGCGACAGCGGGGCCGAACTGCCCGCGCCCGTCCAGGCCGCCCTCGGCTGGGTGGTGCGCGAGGCGGCCACCAACGTGCTGCGGCACGGCGACCCCCGACGCTGCACGATCCGGCTCACCGCGTCGGCACACGAGGTGGTGCTGGACGTGGAGAACGACGGCGCGCCGACGGCCACCGCCACCGGGGACAGCGGTTCCGACGGGACCTGTTCCGGTGGGAGCGGATCCGGGCTGCCCGGACTGCGCGAACGGCTCGTCCTGCTCGACGGCTCGCTGGAAGCGGGGCCGGCGGGCGACGGGACCTTCCGGCTGACGGCGAGAATCCCGCGTACGGAATCCCGTACCGCCCTTCTGGAGGAGCGACGATGACCGCGGTACGGGTGCTGCTCGCCGACGACGAGCACCTGATCCGGGGCGCGCTCGCCGCGCTGCTCGCGCTGGAGGACGACCTGGTGGTGGTCGCGGAGGCGGCGACCGGGCCCGAGGCCCTCGCCATGGCCCGTGCCCACCGCCCCGACGTGGCGGTCCTGGACCTGGAGATGCCCGGCGCGGACGGTGTGAGCGTCGCCACATCGCTGCGGTCCGAACTTCCGGGCTGCCGCACCATGATCGTGACCAGTCACGGCCGGCCGGGACACCTGAAACGGGCCCTCGCGGCGGGCGTGCGGGCGTTCGTGCCGAAGACTGTCAGCGCCCGCCAGCTGGCCGGGATCATCCGCACCGTGCACGCGGGCAACCGTTACGTGGACCCGGAGTTGGCGGCCGACGCGATCGCGGCCGGGGACTCGCCGCTGACCGTGCGCGAGGCCGAGGTGCTGGAACTGGCGGCGGACGGGGCGCCGGTCGCGGAGATCGCGGAGCGGGCCTCGCTGTCGCAGGGAACGGTACGGAACTACCTCTCGTCGGCCGCCTCGAAGCTCGGGGCCGAGAACCGTCACGCCGCGGTGCGTCTCGCACGGGAGCGGGGTTGGGTATAGTAGTCCTCGCGCTTAGGCGCTTGCGGACGTAGCTCAGTTGGTAGAGCGCAACCTTGCCAAGGTTGAGGTCGCCAGTTCGAACCTGGTCGTCCGCTCGTTAAGCAAGAAGCCCCCGGCCTTTCGGCCGGGGGCTTCTTCGTGTTCCTCGGTGCGGCTACTTCCAGGACGTGCCGGTGAGGAGTTCGTACGCCTCCAGGTACTTGGCCCGGGTCGCGTCCACGATCTCCTGCGGCAGCGCCGGCGGCGGCTGCTCGCTCCTGCGGTCCCAGCCGGACGCCGGGGACGTCAGCCAGTCGCGCACGAACTGCTTGTCGTACGAGGGCTGGGCGTGGCCCGGCTCCCACGTGGCGGCCGGCCAGAAGCGCGAGGAGTCCGGGGTCAGCACCTCGTCCGCGATGATCAGTTCCTCGCCGCCGTCGGCGGTGGGCGCGAAGCCGAACTCGAACTTCGTGTCCGCCAGGATGATGCCCCGCTCGCGCGCGATGTCACGGGCCCGGCCGTACACGTCCAGCGTCGTCCGGCGCAGCTGCGCCGCCGTCTCGGCGCCGACCTGACGGGCCACTTCCTCGTAACTCACGTTCTCGTCGTGGTCGCCGACGGCCGCCTTGGTGGCCGGGGTGAAGATCGGCCCCGGCAGCTCGGAGCCGTCGGTGAGGCCCTCGGGGAGAGCGAGACCGCAGACGGTGCGCGAGGCGTTGTACTCGACCAGGCCGGAGCCGGTCAGATAGCCGCGCGCGACGCACTCGACCGGAACCATCCGCAGCGACCTGCAGATCGTGGTGCGGCCGGCCCAGTCGGCGGGGGCGCCGGCGGGCAGCTCGGTGGACAGCACGTGGTTCGGTACGAGATCGGCGAGCTGGTCGAACCACCACAGCGAGAGCTGCGTCAGCACGCGGCCCTTGTCCGGGATCTCGGTGGGCAGCACCCAGTCGTACGCGGACATCCGGTCGCTGGCGACCATCACGAGGTCACCGGCCTCGTTCCGGTACAGGTCGCGCACCTTGCCCGTGTGCAGGTGGGTGAGCCCCGGAACCTGCACGGGCTCGGGCTTTTCTACAAATCCGGACACGCTGCCTCCGCGTAGGTTGATCCAGGAGTCGTTCCGATTGTCCCGTATCCGGGTGCGGACGGCCGCGCAGGGGTGCGGAAGGGGTGCGGGCGGTGGCGCGGGGGCGCTGACGGGGCGGCCAGAGGGCGGCCAGGGGGCTTGCCCCGGGCCTCGGGCGCGGCCGGCTCCGGGCCTCAGGCGCGCTTGCAGATGCGGTCGAGGAGGTTGGCGGTGGCCCGCTGGATGCGGGGATCCACATGTCCGGGGCGGTCCAGGGCCGGGGACCAGGCGAAGGTGCCGGAGGCGAAGACGAGCGCGCCGGACGGGGCCCGGTAGAGGGACGTCTCCTGGTGACGCGTCACCCCGTCGCCGTCCTGGTACGGGGAGTGGGCCAGCAGGATGCGGTTGTCGTGCTCGGGAAGCGTGGTGCGCGGGAAGTAGCGGTCGGCCTCGCCCGCGACCAGACCGTCGATCTCGTCGCCCTCGCCCGCACCGGTCGCGTCCCAGAGCCAGTGCTCCGCGTTCCGCACGACCAGCGGGTGGGGGTCGGGGACCCGGCCCGCGTACTGGATGCCGAGGAGCTGCTGCTCGGCACGGTCGACCTCGCGCCAGAGTGCGGGCTTCCCCGGGCCGCGCCGCTTGCGGCAGGTGAGCAGCCGGTCGGGGACGCCGGAGGCCGACGGTGTGAGGCTGACCTGCCAGTACATGGTGTTCGCGGAGAGGAAGACCAGGGAGGTGCCGTTGTCGCGGGCCCGTTCGGTGGTGCGCCGCATGGGCACCGACCAGTACTCGTCGTGGCCGGGGAAGACCAGGCCCCGGTAGCGGGTCGGGTCGATCCGGCCGGCGTGCAGGTCGCGGGTGTCGGCGTAGGCGATGTCGTAGCCGTAGCGCTCGGCCCAGCGGATGAAGTCGTAGGCGTGACCGACGTGCAGCGGGAGGCCCGCGCCCGCGTAGGGGCGGTCGAAGGAGACGGTGACCGCCGCGTCCTCCTCGCCCAGCAGCCGGCCCTGCTCGTCCCAGGCGTGGTAGAGGCTGGCGCCGGTGCGGCCGTCCTCCGGGTACAGGTTGTACGCCTGCCAGGTGATGTCCGGGAGGATCAGGAGCAGGTCGGCCGGCTGGTTGTCGCGGACCGTGAACGGGATGTGGGAGCGGTATCCGTCGACCGTCGTGAGCACGGCGACATAGGCGCCGATCGACCAGTAGGCGGGGATCTGGAGCCGCCAGGACTGCCACCAGTGGTGGCAGGAAACCGTGCGGTCGGCGGTGAGGGGCGCGGGCTGGACGATGCCGGAGAGCCGCGGGCTCGTGGTGATCTTGGCCGCGCCGTCGCCCCCGTAGTGGCCGATGCGGTAGATGTCCACGGAGAACTGCTGGGGCGGGTCCACGGTGATGTGGAAGTCGATCGCCTCGCCGGGGGCCGCGGCGCCGGTGGAGCTGAAGCCCTTGATCTGCCGGTGCACGTCGTCGGCGGTACGGGTGCCGCCGCCGGTCGAACCGCGGGGCAGCGTCGGATCGGCGTACCAGGGCACCACTTGGCCGGTGTCGTCGAAGTAGTTCTCGCTGCCGCGCAGCCAGGGGAGCGGCCCCTGCCCGAAGGGGTCGGTGACCGCGTGCGCGAGGGCACCTGATTCCCAACGACGAATCTGCTCCGCCCCCATAACGCGCTTCCCTCTCTCGGCCCCCGGAACAACATGTGGTGCGCCGACTGTCAGCGCCGGTCCCCAGCACATCACATAACGCATCCACTCCGTCACCGTTCGTCGCGAATTAACGTTAACGGAACCTGATCTTCCGGGTATTGAGCGCCGCAGACCAGCGATACGCCCCGATAACAGCCGAGTTGTGCACGAGGGACTCCCGGAATCGAGCCGGAGAACCCCCGGACGCCATGGAACCTCCCGGGTCCTTTCGGCCACACCTGGGTTCGGACCTGTTTCAGACGAGGCGCACGGGTTTGTCGGTGCGCACACCGACCGAGGAGAGCCAGGAACGCAGCGGGCCCGCGTCGCCGTCCTCGACGAGGCTGAGCACCGGGGTGCCGAGATCGGACCGGCGCTCCCCGTCGACCAGCAACGTGGGCCCGTCGAGCCAGTCGAGGCCGGGGGCCGCGCCCGCCGTGTCGACGGCGGCGCAGCAGACCATCGCCGCGACGTGGTCCGCGAGCAGCTCGGTGCCCGTACGGGGCGGCTGGAGCGGGAACAGCGGGAGGGGGTCGGGCCCCCAGAAGTCCAGCACGTCCCCACCTGAGCCGCCGGAGCTGTGGGAGCCGTGGGAGCCGCCGGTGTTGCCGGAACCGTTGGCTCCGCCGGAAGTGCCGGCCCCGCCGGGCGGCGGCTGGGCGTTCTGGCCCTCGGCGTGCGCCCGGTCGTCGGCGCGGCTCCGCGCCTGTTCCTGGGCTCGGCTCTCGTCGCGGGCCACCGCGGCACTGATCCCCGCCGCGAGCTCCTCGCCGCTGTCGTTGCCCGCGGACAGGTGCTCGACGACGCGGGCCAGGGTCGGCACCGCGGCACCGGCGGCATCGGATGCGCCGGCGGAGGCCGCGGGCGGTACGCCCATGTCGTCCAGGACGCGGTGCAGACGGGCCGCCTCGGTGCGCCACTTGCGGTCGACGACTTCTTCCGGGTACTGCTGCCAGTCCACCGGTGCCCAGCCGGGCCCCGGCTCCGCAGGACCACCGTGGAACAGCCGTGCGGCCAGCAGGGAGGCCGCCTCGTCGGCCGCTCCCGGCTCCTCCAGGAGGTCGCAGGCGGGACGCTCCCCCAGCCGGGAGGTGAAACCGTCGGCCAGCCGGTCGCGGCGGGACAGCTCGGTGAGGGCGGAGACGACTCCGGCGTCCAGCCGGGACGGCCAGCGCCCCATCCGCCAGGCGGGCAGCGCGACCCGGGTGAGCAGCCGGTCCCAGCCCGCGTAGGCGAGCCCCACCTGCTCCTGGGCGACGATCCGCAGCCCGTAGTCCACCGCCTGGGCGCGGGTGGACGCCGCAGCGGCCACGCCGCGCTCCATCTCCGCTGCATGACTGTGACAGCTGCGCAGCAGCAGCCTGGCGATCCGGCCGATGAAGGCGCGGGGCAGCCGCAGCACCTTGCGCACCGGCCCCTGGGCTGGGACTGCCGCGTCGGCGACGACTCCGTCGAGTCCCCGGACGAAGCGCCGGGCGGCGGCTATGTCGGGGTGGGCGGCGGGGCCGGTGCCGGCGACGACCGGGGCGAGCACGGCGCGCAGCTCCGCGACCCGCATCCACCAGAGGAACGGCGAGCCGATCACCAGCACGGGCGCGGCCTGCACCCTGCGGCGTCCCGAACCGGCCCCCGGCCCGCCCGGATCGCGGCGGGCGGCTTCCCTGGCCGCCCGGTCGGCGGCCGGGTGGGTGCGGTCCTCCAGCCAGCTGTCGCAGTCGGGCGTCAGCGCTATGGCCGAGGGCGCGGGCACGCCGAGGCGCTCGGCGAGATCACGGACCAGCCGGTAGAGATCCGGGGCCGCCTTCTCGCTGAGCGGAACGGTCGGACTGACCGCCGGCTTGGCCCGTACGACCGCGACGGCGACGGCCGCCGCGATCAGCAGGGCGACGACGGCGCAGGCCGTCACGGCCCAGCTCACCGCCTCCCAGCCACCGCCGTCGACGAATCCGCGCGCACCCGCGGCGAACAGCACGACGGCAACGGCCGCGGGCAGCAGCGCCACTGCCGTTGCCCTGCTGCGGATGCGCAGCAGGGCCAGCGCGCGGGCGCGCGCAGCCTGCGCACCCAACTCCTCACCTGCACCGGTAACGGACACGGCTGGATGTCACCCCCTCTGCCCTCGCGACGGTGTTGCTCACTCCCCCACTGTGGCACCCGTCACTGACATCGCAATGCCGGTGGGCCAAGTGCCGGAAAGCTTGCGCCGCACCCTAGTTGGGGCTTCGGCGGGCGTCATCCGGATGGCTCAGCCGTCACTCGATGGAATGGCTTTGGGCAAAGCTGCTGACGCGCCGCCGCCCATGGGGCAACGGCGCGTCGGCGGAGCCCGGACCTCGGGCGGAACGCCAGGGTGCGGGCCTTCGCCCCCGCCCTGGCGGCCCCCCTCACGGCGGGCGGATCAGGCCTCGGCGGCCTTCTTCGCGATGTCCGTACGGAGCTGGGAGCCGTCCAGCCGGATCCGGGCCGCCGCCGCGTAGGCGCGCTCGCGGGCGCCCGCGAGGTCCTTGGCGGTCGCGGTCACGGAGAGCACCCGGCCGCCCGCGCTGACGACCGCGTCGCCGTCCCGCCGGGTCCCGGCGTGCAGGACGTACGCATGCGGGGCATCCTGTGCCGCGACCTCGTCGAGGCCCTCGATCGGGTCACCCGTTCGCGGGGTGTCCGGGTAGTTGTGCGAGGCGATGACCACGGTGACCGCGGCGTCGTCGCGCCACTTCAGCGGCGGCAGCTCGTCCAGGGTGCCGTTGGCGGAACCCAGCAGGACACCGGCCAGCGGAGTCTTCAGACGGGCCAGGACCACCTGGGTCTCCGGGTCGCCGAAGCGCGCGTTGAACTCGATGACCCGTACGCCGCGCGAGGTGATCGCGAGACCCGCGTACAGCAGCCCGGAGAAGGGCGTACCGCGGCGGCGGAGCTCGTCGACGGTGGGCTGGAGGACGGTCTGCATGACCTCGTCGACCAGCTTGGGGTCGGCCCACGGCAGCGGGGAGTACGCGCCCATGCCACCGGTGTTCGGGCCCTCGTCGTTGTCGAGGGCGCGCTTGAAGTCCTGGGCGGGCTGCAGGGGCAGCACGGTGGTGCCGTCGGTGATCGCGAAGAGGCTCACCTCGGGGCCGTCGAGGAACTCCTCGATGACCACGCGGTCGCAGGCCAGCGCGTGGGCGCGGGCGGCGTCGACGTCATCGGTGACGACGACGCCCTTGCCTGCGGCGAGACCGTCGTCCTTGACGACGTACGGAGCACCGAACGCGTCGAGGGCCGTTTCGATCTCGGCGGCCGTGGTGCAGACGTAGCTCCGGGCGGTCGGGACGCCCGCCCCGGCCATCACGTCCTTGGCGAACGCCTTGGAGCCCTCCAGCCGCGCCGCCTCGCCGGACGGGCCGAAGCAGGGGACGCCCGCGGCGCGCACGGCGTCCGCGACCCCGGCGACAAGCGGTGCCTCCGGGCCGACGACCACCAGCTCGGCACCCAGTTCGGTGGCGAGGCGCGCGACGGCGGCGCCGTCGAGTGCGTCGACCGGGTGGAGTTCGGCCACCTCTGCGATGCCGGCGTTGCCGGGGGCGCAGTACAGAGCGGTGACGTCGGGGTCGAGGGAAAGAGAGCGGCACAGGGCGTGTTCGCGGGCGCCGCCGCCGATGACGAGAACCTTCACGGGGTGGAGCCTAGCCGCCGGGGCAGTGCGCCCTTGACGGGCGCCGGTCCGTGGACACCGGGGCGCCCTACTCGTTGTTGAACTCCTCAACGACCGTGGCACCCAGCTCGCGGACGATCAGCTCGTGGCCGGAGAGGGCGGAGTCGACCATGTCCGGGTCGTCGGCCTCGGGGGTGTCGTCCTCGGGCGCGACCGAACGGGGCGGTGCGGGAGCGGTGTACTGCGGGGGTGCGGGCTCCCCGGCGGGTTCGCCGCCGCCCTGCTGCCGCTCCTGGGCCGGCCGGGGCTCGTACTGCTGCTGCGGCGCGGCCGGCGCCGGCCGCTGCGGTGCGGGCGGGGCGGCGGGGCGGCCGCCGAGGGGCTGCGGGGGCTGTCCGGCGCCGCCCGACGGGTCGACGATCGCCTCGATCTTCCACTGGGCGTTGAACCGCTCGGCCAGTGCCTGCTTCAGCACGTCCTCGCTGCCGCTGCTCGTGAAGTTGTCGCGGGCGCCCGAATTGAGGAAGCCGATCTGGAGGGTGGCGCCGTCGAAGCCGGTCACCTGGGCGTTCTGGCTGAGCAGGATCCAGGTGAACCTGCGGCGGTTCTTGACGGCCTCCAGGATGTCGGGCCACATGTTGCGCACCTGTCCGGCGCCCTGCGCCGTGCCCGGGGCCGGTTCGGGGGCGGCGGGCCCGGGAGCGGGTGCCGCCGGCGCGGCCGGTGCGGGGGCGGCGGCCTGCGGGGCCGGTGCCTGGCCGGGGGTGGAGGCGGTCGGCCAGCCTCCGGGCCGGCGCCCCTGCTCGGGCGCGGCCGCGGCGGGCCAGGCTCCGGGCCGCTGACCGGCTGCCGCGGCGGGCGGCGGCTGGACGGGCTCGGCGGGCGGGGCCACGTGCACCGGGGCGGAGGGCTGTGCCGGGGCGGAGGGCTGCGCCGGCGGCGGGGCGTCCCCGCGGGCGGCGGCACGCGCGGCGGCGGGCCCCGATCCGGCGTCCGGCTGCGTGGGGGCGGAGTACGAGGCGGGGGGCTGCGGGGCCTGTGCGGGATGCGGGGCCTGTGCGGGATGCGGGGCGACGGGGGCGTGGGCCAGGGCCTCGGGCCCGGGGGCGTACCCCATGGCGGGCCCCGGTCCTGTGGTGGCGAAGGACGCGCCGCGCTCCAGCCGGTCCAGCCGCGCCTGCAGTGAGCGCTCGTCGTCGAAGGCCGCGGGCAGCAGGACCCGGGCGCAGATCAGCTCGACCTGGAGCCGGGGCGAGGTCGCCCCGCGCATCTCGGTGAGCCCCTCGTTGACCAGGTCGGCGGCGCGGCTCAGCTCGGCCGCCCCGAAGACGGACGCCTGCGCCTGCATCCGCTCGACGACATCGGCGGGGGCGTCGATGAGCCCCTTCTCCCCGGCATCCGGCACCGCGGCCAGGATCACCAGGTCGCGCAGCCGCTCCAGCAGGTCGGCGACGAAGCGCCGGGGGTCGTTGCCGCCCTCGACCACCCGGTCCACGACCTCGAACGCCGCGGCCCCGTCCCCCGAGGCGAAGGCGTCCACGACGGAGTCGAGCAGCGAGCCGTCCGTATAACCGAGCAGCGACGTCGCCATGGCATACGTCACACCGTCATCGGCCGCACCGGCCAGCAGCTGGTCCATGACCGACATCGAGTCCCGCACGGAGCCGGCACCGGCGCGCACCACCAGCGGGAACACCCCGTCCTCGACGAAGCTCTCCTCCTTGGCGCACACCTCCGCGAGGTAGTCGCGCAGCGTCCCCGGCGGCACCAGCCGGAACGGATAGTGATGGGTACGCGACCGGATGGTCCCGATGACCTTCTCGGGTTCCGTGGTCGCGAAGATGAACTTGAGGTGCTCCGGCGGCTCCTCGACCACCTTCAGCAGGGCGTTGAACCCCGCCGACGTGACCATGTGCGCCTCGTCGATGATGTAGATCTTGTAACGACTCGACGCGGGCCCGAAGAACGCCTTCTCCCGCAGATCACGGGCATCGTCCACACCACCGTGCGAAGCGGCGTCGATCTCGATCACATCGATCGATCCCGGCCCGTTGCGCGCGAGGTCCTGGCAGGACTGGCACTCCCCGCAGGGCGTGGGCGTGGGCCCCTGCTCACAGTTCAGACAGCGGGCGAGGATGCGCGCACTGGTCGTCTTGCCACAGCCGCGCGGACCGCTGAACAGGTACGCGTGATTGACCCGGTTGTTCCGCAGGGCCTGCTGCAAGGGGTCAGTGACATGCTCCTGACCGATGACCTCGGCGAACGACTCGGGGCGGTAGCGGCGGTACAGCGCAAGGGACGACACACATACGAGGCTATAGGGGCGGACCGACAACCGGTCCCGGGCCGGGCGCACCACCGGCTCCGAGGGCGCGACCACCACGAGAACCCGGGCCCCGCGCACGTACCGGAAGACCCCGGAAACGTAAGGACCCCCCACGCACCCGCCAGAGCCAACCTACCCTTGCTGCCTTCCGGCCCTGGGGGAGTTCAGTCAGATAGCGCCACGTGAGGGGCTGACGCCCACCTTAGCCGATCCCCGCCCCCGCAAGTCCACCTCCCCACCCCTCACGACCCCACCGGGACCGCCGCCGGCACCTCGAAGGGGAACGGGTTCGCGAGCACTCCTCAACGTCTTGTATTGTTTGCCCCGGAGGATTCGCCTAGTGGCCTAGGGCGCACGCTTGGAAAGCGTGTTGGGGGCAACCCCTCACGAGTTCGAATCTCGTATCCTCCGCCATTGCTCTCACCGGGCAATACGTCGAAGGCCCCCACTGCTTGCAGTGGGGGCCTTCGACGTATATCTAGGCCCGTAGTCTCATCTGCAGTCTCATCGAGACTCTGCGGAGCCCCCGCACCGCTCTCGTCGGGCTCCTTGGCCACCTCCCAGATGAGTCCTCCGACCCGCTGCGCGACGTCGGTGCGCGGGAGGCAGAGAAAGCCACCGCAGTGCCCGGTCGCAGATGAGGCATGTTTGAGCCCTGCGGGGCCTAGCACGTCTCCCGGTAGGGGATCTTCGGGAGATAGGCATCCCACTGTTCCGTACCAAGTCCGGCTCCGACCCGTTCGCACACCCGCCGCGCGGCCCGTTGCGGGTCGAGCACGCCGATCTCACGGTGTACGCCGTTCGAGGTCGCGATCCGCAGGGTCTCGCTGTCTTCAGTGAATCCGAGCCCGAGGATTCTGCCCTCGCCGATCTGGATGAGCGTGCCCGGGGTGCCGGGCGAGGAGGTTTCCCAGACGCGTACGGAATCGTCTTGGGCTCCGACCGCAACGAACGCGCCGTCAGCCGAGAAGGCGACGGCCGGCGCGTCGTGTCGCCCGTCGTGGCTCGATGGCGCGAGGATCGCGATCCGGTGTTGGCCGAGGTGGTCCCAGAACGTGACCCGGCCCTCAACGGTGCTGACCGCCAGGTGGTTCCGGTGCTGGCTGAACCACGCAGACTGCAGCGTGTCCTCGCCGTACAGGGCGGTGAATTTGCGGCCGGTGTCCAGATCGTATAGATCGCCGTTCGACGTGAGCAGAGCGGTCGCATCCGGTGTCAGGAACGCGGAGAACGTCTCCGTCTGCTTGCGCAGGAGACGGTGCCTGGCCTGCACAGAGGCCCGCCACACCTCGACGACGCTCGGGGCGTCGTTCTGCCCGCCGACTGGCCGGGAGGTGGCGAACAACAGGGACATGCCATCCGCGCCCACAGCGATGGTCTCGACCAGTCTCGGCACCTTGATCCGCGCGGTCTCGCGTCGATGGTCCACGCTCCACAGGCGTACTTCGGAGCCTCCGTATGCGACGGCACGGCCGTCCACCGAGAAGGCGACGTGCGGTACGCAGTCCCCGCAAGCCCGGCCCGGCAGAGTGACCGTCCGGCCTCCTCGCTCATGCAGCCGGAACTCCCAATCTTGGCCGTGCCGCTGTGTCGTCACGGCCGTGTGTCCGTCCGGGCTGAACTCGGCCTGTTGGTAGGGCTGCTCTGGCCGATCCGATCCGGGAGTCTCCAGTACGGCGCGGACGTCGAGCGTCTTCACGGTGTTCGTTCCGCCGACGACGAAGCGCAGCACTCCGTCTGCCGGATTGATCCGTGGCTCGATGGCGTCGGACGCTTCCGGTATGTAGGTCGTCAGTGCGCGGTCCGGGCTCGCGGAGCGCCACAGGGTGATGCCGCCATGGAGGGTGACGGCGTAGACACCGTCGCTGCTGAACGACACCTCCGGCCTGTCCTGGCCGCCTGTCTTGATCACAGGGAGCTCCCGACCGTTCCATAGATCCCAGGTACGGACTCCGCCTTCCACAGCGACGGCGATGGCGCGGCTGTCGGGCAAGAACATGAGGCGGGCGCCGTTGTCGCACAGTTCGCGATCCGCCTCGCCGGTCCAGGGCGCGGGCAGTCGGCGCTTCGCCTTGATGTCCCAGACAGACAGCCGGGTGCCCCCGTATGCGCAGGCGGCCAAGAGCTTCCCATCCGGGCTCACCTGGGCGATCGGGCCATCACCCTGGCGTGCCCCCACCGTGAACACGACTCGGCCCCTCTCCACGTCCCACACCTGCACTCTGGCTCTGTTCTCCTCCTTGTCCTTGGTGACGAGGAGGTGCCCATCAGGGCTGAACTCGGCTTCTGGATGGCCCCCCTGAAGATCATCGAGTCGCTGCGTCCGCTGCCCGTCGCGCAGGTTCCGCACAACGACTGTGCCCCGGCTGCCCAGGTACGCGACCCGCCCGGCATCGCCGCTGACTGCGAGGACTGATGCGAAGGCGTCGCCTGGGATCTTGACCGCGCCGAGCGAGCGGCCGCTGCGCGCATCCCACTGGTACACCCGGTCCCTGCCGACCTTTGTCAGGATCCGGCCGTCCGAGCTGAGCCGGCCCTGCGATTGCATGTCGCCCGTGCCGTCGCGCGGTGTGAACGATGACTGCTCGCGCTGGGCGGCGGCGCCTCTCACCGCCTCGCGGGTTTCCGGCAGGTCCGCGATACGCCAAGACGCCAGACTCAATTGCATGGCCAGGCGCGGGTCCGATGCGCGCAGGGCTGTCGCGACGCCGACGATGCGGCGGGCCTCGGCCTCGTCGCGGCGGCGGTCGCTGATGCGGCTCTGCTGCCAGGCCGCCGTGCCGGCGACCGCTGCCAGGCAGATCAGCAGGGCCAGGGCTGAGATCAGGGCGCGGCGTCGGCGGGCACCACGCATGCGTGTCCGAAGCGCCTGCTCATGGGCGGCCAGGCTCGCAAGGTGAAAGGCGCCTTCCAGGGCCGTCAACTCACCGGTAGTTCTCGCGTGCTCGCCCTTGTCCGGATCTCCGAACGCCTCGCGGGCCGCCGACAGTCGTACGCCCCGGAACAGCGCCCCGGGGTCCCGATCCAGTGCCTCCCACGTACGGGCTGCCTCCGTCAGCGCCCGATGCAGGCGCAGCCGTTCTCGGTCGGCCTGGATCCAGCCGCGCAGCCGTGGCCAGGCAGTGAGTAGAGCTTCGTGGGCGAGGTCGACCGTGGTGCCGTCGATGGTGAGCAGTCGGGCGCGCACGAGCTCTTCCAAGACGGCCGACTCGGTTAACGCGACCGGAAGTTCGGAACGTTCCACGGGCCGGCGGGTGTCCTGTGTGCCGTCACCCGGGGAGACCAAACGCAGCAGCAGTCGGCGGGCGACCGCAGCCTGCTCGTCGGTGAACCGGGCGTAGACCGCCTCGGCCGTGTGGGCGATGGCGCCGCGCACCCCGCCGATAGCGTCGTACGCCTGCTCGGTGAGCGTCTTGCCTCGGCGTCGGCGCCAGACTTCGAGGAGGGCGTGTGCCATCAGGGGCAGACCGCCCGGCTGCCTTTCGACGTCGGCAACGATACGGGCGGTCAACGCCCTCTCCACGACGAGGCGGTCGCGCTGTGCCGGCCCAATGATGGCCTCCCTGAGCTGGGCGGACGTCATCGGGCCGACGAGGAGCGTGGCAGAGCGTAAGGCGTCGGCAAGCGGACCGTGCTCGGCGCAGCGACCGTAGAAGTCGGCGCGTACGGAGATGACAACGCGCAGGCGGCTCTCGGGAGCGCGGGCTGCGAGCAGCGCGTCGACGAACCGGACGCGGGCGAAGTTGTCGTGGCAGAGCGTGAACAACTCCTCGAACTGGTCGATCAGGACGATCGTGTCGCCCTTTTGGCCGGCGTCCGGTGCGAGCAGGGAGGGATCCGGGCGATCTGACGGGGTGATGACACGGACGACGGCGGGTCTGCGCCGCGGATCCTCGTGGTTGCGCAGAGCTGGGACGAGCCCCGCGCGCAGCAGGGACGACTTGCCGCTTCCAGAGCCGCCCACCAGAGCGACGATGCGGTGGCGGGCGACGGAGACAGCGAGTTCCGCTACAAGTTCGCCGCGCCCGAAATACGTATCCCGGTCGTCGGGCTCAAACCGGGCCAGACCTTTGTAGGGAGAGGACGCCGCCTCCTCCACGGCCTCGGCTTCTTCGGCAGCGGCCGCGGTGGCCTCGCGCCAACGCCGTCCCCAGTCCGTCTCGTCGCCACCGCAGGCCCGTACATATGCGAGTAGGACGGGCAAAGTCGGAATCCGCTCACCGGAAGCGGCGGCGGACAGGGTCGGGGCCGAGAATCCGACGCGCTCGGCCATCGCCCTATATGTGGGTCCGCCCGCTTCCCCACGCAACTTCCGTAGCTCGTATGCGAGGCGTGGAGCGGCACCCGCAGCCGGGTCGAGCGGCTTCTCCCGGCGCCCCATGGGTGGCTCCCCCCGTCGTGCGATGCGCGCCCAACAACCACCGACCGCGCCCCGTCAGCTCCACGACCCTATCGGCCGGCGTTACTGCTGTTCGGCGTCCTGCCGGGAATTGATTGGGCCCCGTAACGGGGACTGCGCATCAATTTCTCGGCGGCTGGACTCGACCTGTCCTACTCGTCGAGCCATGCCGGAGTCAGCCATCGCCACCGTCCCACCCCACCCGCTCCTCGCACGGCCTCGCACCACGCCCGCCCCCCGTGCACCAGCAGCCCTCGGCCGGCGATGCGTCGTGGGCGTGCCGACGCTGTTCGCTCTCATGCTGGGTCTCTGGGGTCTGCGGCGCGATGGTGCCGTCTGGCATGACGAGGCCGTGACAATCGGGCTGGCGAGTCGCGACCTACCTGATCTGTGGCAGACGTTAGGGCACATCGACGCGGTGCACGGTCTCTACTACCTGCTGATGCACGGCTTGTTCGACGTCTTCGGTACGGACGTCGTCGTGCTGCGGCTGCCCTCGGTACTCGCCGCAGCGGCGGCAGCGGGCGGTGTCGCGATGATCGGCCTTCACCTGGCAGGACCGCGTGCCGGGCTGTGCGCGGGCACCGTGTTCGTCGTTCTGCCCGGGGTGCAGCGGTACGCGCAGGAGGGACGCTCGTACGCGCTGGTGTGCGCCCTTGTCGTCTGGGCGACCTACGCCTTGGTGCGAGCGGTCGAGCAGGATCGGCGGGGCGTCTGGGCGGCGTACACGGCACTGCTGCTCACGGCTTGCTTGGTGCACGAGTTCGCGGTGCTCGCATTGGCCGCGCATGCCCTGATGGTGCCGCGCGCGATGCGCCGGACCTTCGTGGCGGCGGCAGTGTACGCCATTGTGGGGCTCGCCCCGCTTGTGCTGGTGAGTATGCGGCAGTCCACCCAGGTGGGTTGGCTGGACGCCACGAAACCTGACGAGTACGCCCACTTCTCACTCATGACCGGCGTGGCCCTGGCGGCGGTATGGATCGCCGTGGCGGGCCGGCGGGCACCCACCGCGGACGAGCGCCGGCTGGTTGTCCTCGGTCTCGGTCTGTTCCTCGTGCCAACCGGACTCCTGATGCTCCTGGCCCTGGCCAAGCCGCTGTACCTGGACAGGTACGTGCTCTACGGCGTCGCGGGCCTCGCGCTGCTCCTCGGTGCAGCGTTCGACCAGGTGCTGCGGCGCGGACGCGGGGTCCGCGCGGGCGTGGTCGTCGCAGCCGTCATCGCGTGCGCGGCACTGGTGCCAACCGCCCTGGACCTGCGCACTCCCGCCAGCCGCTCGGACGACATGACCGCACTCGGCGCCGTTCTGCGCGAGACCGTCCGACCCGACGACGGAGTGGTGTACCTGTCCGTGAAGCGAAGGGCCTGGGAACTTGCCGAGCACAGACCCGCTCCGGGGATGGATCTGGCAAGGGCACGCGGCCCGCTCGCTTCGCACAGTCTGTACGGCACCGAGGTGGCCCCCGCCGAACTGCGCGCTCGCATGCTCGTACGCCACCGGATCGTGGCGGTCGACTCGCCATCCGGTGTGACGGTGGAGGACAGTGCCATGGCCCGGGCGAAGCGGGACACACTCGCTGACCACTTCGAGGCGTGCGGCAAGCGAACAGTCGACGGTTCAGTGATCACGTTGTACGCGCGCCCCGGCCGCTGCTGAGGCCGGTCCGCGAGGATCTCGCGGATACCCGACTCTCGCCTCGCACCTCTTCCGATCTGGTGGTCCGGACACCGAAAGCGCCGGGACGTTGCCTGCGAACGCAGCCTTGGGCTGGTTGCATTTCTGGTCGTGTTCGCCGATGTACGACACCGTTCAGAACGCTCACCCACACCCGCTGCACCGCAGGTCAGAACACTCCTGCACACCCCGAAACCCCCGGGCGAACATTTGGAAAGCGTGTTGGGGGCAACCCCTCACGAGTTCGAATCTCGTATCCTCCGCCATTGCTCTCACCGGGCAATACGTCGAAGGGCCCCGCAGCTTGCTGCGGGGCCCTTCGACGTTGGTGGTTGCAGTTCTCACCAACGTCCTGCCGGCAGCTACCGGCACACCAGCTGGCCACACTCGGCGCACGGCCCCAGCTCCCACGGCGCGCAGCCCAGAGCCGCAGAGGCGGCAACCCGCTCGACGGGCAAGATCAGCGTGGAACTGCCAGACCATTGCGCCAGCATGCGTGGCAGGCTCAATGAGCCGGTCGACCCGCCCAGGTCCCGGATAGGCCGTGTGTCGCTCACGAACCAGCCCTCCTCGTCCGCGCGGCAGATTCTGTCGATCTCCTGCTGGGCGAAGGTGATTCCGTCGCCCTGCCCCTGCCCCTGCGCCTCGGGAAAATCGGAAATCCCGGATATGGCCCGAGGCGTAAAGGCCAGTTCTATAGACACAGCTCGTCCCCAAGATCACTCGCTCGGGACAGCTGCCCTGGCCGAAGCCTGCTTGTCGGCGTCGGCGAAGAGGAGCGTGGGCTCGGCCAGGATGTCCCTGCCGGCCTCGCTCTTGTAGATCTCGTCGACGCTGCCGAATCGTGCCTCGGTGTAGTCGAGGTCGAGCAGGGCGGTTGCCTGGCGGACCGATGCCTCGTCGGGTCCTTCGATCTCGACGAAGGTGGGGAGGTCCGGCCAGGTGTCGAAGTCGAAGGCGACTTCGCCCAGGCGCCACTCCTCGCGGAAGTTCTCCTGGTAGCGGACTTCGCGCAGGCCGACGTTGCGGAGGATCTCGGCCATGGCGTGCAGGTCGGACACCTCGGTCTCGATCTCGGTGGTGCCATCGATCGTCGTGGCGTCGGTGACCTGCTTCAGCGTGAGCGTGGAGCGGGTGGCTTCGTCCCTCAGGCGGACCCAGGCGCCGCCTTCGAGGGCGTCGTTCTCGAAGATCTTCCGGGTGAGGAGGGTGCGCGGGAATGCCTGGACTGCTCCGAGCGCCGTCAGTTTGGCCTGGAGGCCGTCGACATCGATGGCGAGGAACTTGGCCTCGTACTCGTGCTTCATAGGTCCTTCTTCCCGTAGTTCTAGGAGGGGGCGGACGCACGGGCGGCGAGGAGAAGCCCCATGCGGTGGTTGTGGCCCTGCAACTGTCCGACGTGCGCCTGCTCGGTGAACTCGTTGGTCCGCAGGGTGAGCAGGACGTCCCAGTCCCCGATGAAGTAACGCCGCAGCTTCTCGGGGGATGTGTAGTGCTCCAGCACGTGGTGGCGTTGCGTGAGGGGCATCATGAACTCCGCGCCGAACAGACCGTCGGGCCGGACCAGGCGCTGCATGCGGTCGACGAACTCGCCCAACGGCCGGTGGTGGTTGGCACTGTAATGCCACGAGCAGCTCGTCCAGACGGCATCACAGGGGGCGGTGACGGGTTCGGAGGCGAGGAAGTCCTCCTCCACGACCTGGACACGGTCGTGAAGCCCTTCCTGCTTCAGCCGCTCGATCATGCCCATCGCGTGACCGGTTCTGCCACGCTCGCCCACCTCACTAAGCGCCAGGTCTGCCACTCCGCGCTCGACGCCGACCTCACCCCCGCCGACCTCGCCGCCACCCTGAGCTGCGGCACCCCTCCCAAGCACCGCCCGCATGGCTCCGACCTCGCCAACTGCGGTCATTGCCACCCCTGCCTGGTGCGCCGCGCGGGACTGCTCGGCATGGACCACACTCCGTACGACTACGACCCCTGGGATCCGAGTCTCAGCTGGGACCAAGCGGAACACTGGCACGCCCTGCTGAGCTGGCTCGACGCCTCCTACTCCCTCCGAGACCTGATCGCCGACACCCCGCTCCCTCCGGGCACGGATACGCAAGCCACGCTGGCCGTTATCAAGCGGGGGCGCGAGGAGCTATCGGAATTGCGGGAGATCGAAGGCAAGGCTTGATGCCGGCGCCGATCCCGTGCTGCGTAACCTTCGTGATCGCCATCGCGTCGGTGAGCAACTGCTTACAAGGGGCGGGCCGGCATCCTCACAGTGGTCCGCTTCTGTGGTCTCAGTCCTGGTCTCATTCACCTCCGTCCGAGACTGTTCGGACGGGGCTGGTTCGCACACTCCACCGCAGGTCAGGACAGGCGCGGCCTCTGCCGAACCCCGGGACCATTTGGAAAGCGCATTGGGGCAACCCCTCACGAGTTCGAATCTCGTATCCTCCGCCATTGCTCTCACCGGGCAATACGTCGAAGGCCCCCGCAGCTCGCTGCGGGGGCCTTCGACGTTGGTGGTCTCAGGTGCGCGGACCGGACAGCCGCGGACCTGCACGCACAGGCTTAACCTCGAAGTTTCGTGACGGTCCGCCGACGGTGTCGGTGGACCGTTTTCGTGTCGTGGGCCGAGAGTGGGCAGGTTGAGGGCCCGAGTGTCGTCTC
>NZ_JBICXG010000050.1:0-24043 GCF_043200175.1 Streptomyces sp. NPDC048462 | reverse complement strand
ACCGCCCGCTTCCGCACACCGACTGACATCGCGAGATACCTCGACCTCGACAAAAACAAGATCAAACCGACGTGTTGATTCCCGGCAAGCCCTTATGAATTGGGCAGGGGAGAGATTCGACAAGGGGACCGAGTCCAGCAAGCGCCTGGGCCGCCGCAGGTAGGTCATCGAACCAACCTTGTGCCAGCTTGCCGGCGAGCGCCGCATCGAACCCCGATGTCAGCGCCCACCGGTATGCGGGCCAACGGTCAGCTTCGCGGGCCCGTCCTCCGTCGACGCCCCACGAAGATCGCGACCAGGACGAGCACCAGGCCGCCTCCTGCCGCGCCGAGGCCCGACAGCCAGATGCCCTGTTCCATGGCGGGATGCGTCACCTTCGATGTGCCGGTCGGGGTTCCGAAGTGTTCCTTCCCCGTGTACTTCACCGGGGTCGTACGGTCCTTGGCCGGGGAAGCGGCGGCCAGGACGGCGGCCGGAGCGTTGATCAGGCCGTAGCCGACCAGGGCGTCGCGGCCCCCCTCGGGGTGGTGGGCTGTTGTCGTGAGTGCCGAGCGGACCTGGGCGGGGGTCAGCTTCGGGTTGTGGGAGAGCATGAGCGCGACGACACCGGCGGTGAGGGCGCAGGCCGGGGACGTCCCGTCTTTCGTTGTGAATCCGCCGGACTTCTTGGCCATGGTGATGCCCACTCCCGGCGCGGCCACCGCGTTGTGCGAGCGCACCGTGGAGAAGGAGGCGCGCGCACCGTCCTGTCCCGTGGCCGCCACCGAGATCACGCTGGGATAACCCGCCGGATACGAGCCGGAGTTGTCCTCGTCACCGCTGTTGCCCGCACTGGCGAGCACGGTGACGCCGCGGCTGACCGACTGCCCGATGGCGTAAGCCTCATCGGCGTTGTAGTCCTGCACGAAATTCCCGGCGTCTCCCAAGGAGAGCGAGATGACGTCGGCGTCGTGATCGACCGCGTACTCGATGCCCTTGGCGATCGGACTCGTGCTCCCCGACACGGTTCTGTCCTTCTTCTTCGACTCGTCGAGAACACGCACGGAGAGGATGTTGGCCTCAGGCGCGACCTTGAGGACGGCCGAGGCCATGGCAGTGCCGTGAAGGCCCCAGTTGTCGCTGTCCTCGCTCGCGCCGTCGTCGAAGAAGTCGGGGCCGGTGGTCACGTGGCCCTTGAGCGAGGGGTGGTCCGCCTGGACGCCCGTGTCCAGGACGGCGACGGTGATCGCCTTGCCCTTGCTGAGACGTTGCGCCGAGTCCACCCTGAGGGCGATCGACTCCCAGCCCGCCGGGGTGCTCTGCGCGGCGGACGCGGGTGTCGTGGCCAGTGCGCACAGGAGGGCGGTGAGCGCTGTGCCCAGGACCGCGTCCCGCGCCTTCGTCGTGTGTGTACTCCTCATATTCACGGTCACTTCACTCCACTCAGCTGCAGATCCGAGAGGTGGGCGTCGAAGGTGCTGACGAGGCCCTCCGCGTCGCCCTGCCACGCATTGCGGTCCGAGCGTCCGTCGCTGTCGTCCTCGCCGAAGGTGCCGGGCAGGTGCCCGGCCCACAGGCCGTCCACCGCGCCCAGGGTCACGCCGATGGCGTAGTGCATGCTGTCGCCGCTGACCGGTTCGAGCGCTGCGGCGTTGCGTGCGTCATTGGTCCAGCGAGCCGCCAAGGTGCCTTTTACGGGAAGTACGTTCACCGCGCCCTCGATCCCGTCCCGGCTCGTGAAGAACGCGCCGAGCTGCTTCTTGGCGGACGTGTCCGCGTCTCCGCCCGCGATGGGGAGGACGACGATGACGACTGTCGCCAGCTGGTTGCCTGTCGGGTCCACATAGGTGGCACGCAGAACCGCCTCGCAGTCCAACTCTGCTGCCTTGGCACGGGTCTTGCCGGACAGGCCCGAGGCGCAGGAGGTGTCCGAGGAAAGGCCGAGCCGCCGCCACTGGGCATTCCGGGGAGTGGTGAGCGCGCCGTCGTATGCCCCCGAGCGGGCCCCGATGGTGTCCGGCAGCACGGTGTCGGCCGCCTCGTTGCGCCAGAGGTCCTCGCCGTAGGCGGTGTTGTCGATCTCCTGCCGGCTGTTGCTGTAGGCGTGTGCGGCCAGTCCTCCGCCGCCGATCAGGAGCAGGGCACCGACGATGCCCAGGACGGCGCGCAGGGCGGTGCCGCCGCCACGGCCGGAGGCCCCGGGAGGGGTGGGTGCGCCGTACGGTATCTGCTGCTGAGGTACGGGTGGAGGCTGCGGGGGCTGATACCCCTGATGGCCCGGATATCCCTGGTACCCCTGATGCCCCTGGTATCCCTGTCCAGGCGCGCCCTGTGCCGGTGGCTGCTGCCAACCATTCTGCTGAGGCTGCTGGTTGTACGGATTTGCTGCGCCTGGGTCTCCGGGCGGCGTGCGGTAGGACGACCCGTTTCTGACACGGGGCCCTGAAGCCCCGGTATTTGTGGAGGCTGCCCCGCCTCCTCGTGGTCCGCCTCCCGGCGGCCCGGGTGAGCCTATGACAGGCCGGTTGGGGACCGGCGTCGGGTTGTCCTGAGCCTGCGGCGTCAGGTTCCGTCGGCCGGTTGCCCGGGTGACGTGATGGGACTGCGAGCGAGTGCGGTCAGGTAGTCGTCGAGCAACGCGGTCTGGTGATCCGGAGGGAACGCGGCCGGGTCCAGCAGCGCCTGCACCACCAGGCCGAGTGCGAACGACTGCGCCGATGCGGCAATACGGTCCGGGTCCCCGGGGGGCAGGTCGCCCACGTCCTGCGCCTCGGCCACCCGTGCGGCCAGCACGCCACGGCCGTCGGCGTATCTGCGCGCGTGGTCACCGCACAGCTGCGGGTCGGCGAGCGCTGAATCCCATGAGGACACCCAGATGCGGTTGCCTGCCACGGCGTCCGCGTTCAGCGGCAGGATGTCCAGCAGGGCTGCCCGCAGGCCCTCCAGGCCGCCGCCCGCCTCGCGCCGCGGGCGGGCGGCAGTGCGCTGCTCCAGCAGGTCGAGCGCGTACTTCACCAGCGCGCGCTTGCTGGCGAAGTAGTGGGTCAACAAGCCGGTGGTCGAGCCGAGTTCGCCGGCGACGGCACGCATCGACAGACCGGTGAAGCCGCCCGTGGACATGACCCGCCACACCGCCTCGGAGACCTCGCGGCGGTGGCTTTCGTGATCTCCCTTGGAACGCGGCATCCTCCTACGCTACATTCACGCAACACTTGTTATGTAATCAGGGAGGCATCCATGTTCTCGCTGCCGCTGAGCGATGACGCCCGTATCGCCCCGCTGGAGGTCTGGCACGCCGACGCGTTCGCCGGCCACCTCGACCGCGCCCGCGACCACATCCGTCCCTGGGTGGGCCCGACCTTCGTCACCACCGATGTCGAGGGCGCACGGTCCACCCTCGCCAGGTACGCCGAACGGCAGGCCCGCGACACCGCCCGGCTGTATGGCATCTGGTTGCACGGTGAGCTGGTGGGCGGCGCAATGTTCACCGACTTCCAGGCCGCCATGGGCTGGTGCGAGCTCGGCTGCTGGCTGGAGCCCTCGGCGGAAGGCAAGGGCCTGGTCACCCCCGCCTGCACCGCCCTGCTGGACTGGGCGTTCCACGAGCGCGGGCTGCACCGGGCCGAGTGGCACTGCCGCGCCGACAACCACCGCAGCGCGGCGGTGGCCAAGCGCCTGGGCATGTCCCTGGAGGGCGTCCGCCGCGAGGCCTGGCCCTACGCCGGCGAGCGCCACGACAAACAGGTGTGGTCCCTCCTCGCCCCCGAATGGCCGCCCGGGAATCACTGAACCCCTGCTCCCCTGCGACGCGAGAGGCCCCACCCGTGGTCACCTGCCACCTCCGCTACGAGATCGACTCCACCCGCATCGACGACTTCGAGGCCTACGTCACCGGCTGGGTCCCCGTCATCACCCGCCACGGCGGCACGCACCACGGCTGCTTCCTGCCGCACGAAGGCGCCAGCGACATCGCCTACGCCCTTTTCTCCTTCTCCAGCCTGGCCGCCTACGAGGCCTACCGCACCGCGATCCGCGACGACCCCGAGGCCCAGCGTCTCTGGCGTCTCAGCGCGGAGACCCGCTGCATCCGACGCTTCGACCGCACCTTCCTGCGCCCGGCCGGTCCGGCCGAGGGTGTGTCGGTGTGACCGCCGGTCCTGGTTGCTGAGGATCGGAGGGGCCCGGGAGGCCACGGGCTCTCCTGGGGCGGACAGCGCAGTAGGGGCCACTCAAAGTATGAGTGGCCCCTACTGCGCTGCTCGGGTCGCTGTCCCACCTACCCGTGGAGACGACCAGTACACCGGCTGCTCGGCGCGATGCGGGTGCGGGGCGACCGGACAGGCTCGAAGTGGCCGACGTGGGCCTGAAATGGCGGAACCTTCTGCGACTATGCGAGGAACGTAAGCGGATGTCCATGAAGGGACCGTTATGTGCGGAATCGTCGGATACGTCGGTGGGCAGTCGGCGCAGGACGTCGTCGTCGCGGGCCTCAAGCGGCTGGAGTACCGGGGGTACGACTCCGCCGGGATCGCCGTCCTCGCCAATGGCGGGCTGGCCGCCGCGAAGCGGGCCGGGAAGCTCGTCAACCTGGAGAAGCTGCTGGTCGAGCGGCCGTTGCCGGCCGGGAGCGCCGGTATCGGCCACACCCGCTGGGCCACACACGGCGGGCCCACCGACGTCAACGCCCATCCGCACCTCGACAACGCGGGACGCGTCGCCGCCGTGCACAACGGGATCATCGAGAACTTCGCCGCCCTGCGCTCCGAACTGACCGGGCGCGGCCACGAGCTGGTCTCCGAGACCGACACCGAGGTCGTTGCCCACCTCCTCGCCGAGGCGTACGCGGACGACCCCGACCCGGCCGAGGCGATGCGGCGGGTCTGCCGGCGGCTCGAAGGGGCGTTCACGCTCGTCGCCGTGTTCGCCGACGCGCCCGACGTGGTGGTCGGGGCCCGGCGGAACTCGCCGCTCGTGGTGGGAGTCGGGGAGGGCGAGGCGTTCCTCGCCTCCGACGTCGCCGCGTTCATCGCGCACACCCGGTCCGCGATCGAGCTGGGCCAGGACCAGGTGGTGGAACTGCGCCGGGAGGGCGTCGTCGTCACCGGGTTCGACGGGCGCCCCGCCGAGGTGCTTCCGTACCACGTGGACTGGGACGCGTCCGCCGCCGAGAAGGGCGGCTACCCCTCCTTCATGCTCAAGGAGATCGCCGAGCAGCCGAAGGCCGTCACGGACACCCTCCTCGGCCGGATCGACCCGGAGGGCACCCTCCACCTCGACGAGGTGCGGATCACCCGGAGCGAGCTGCGCGAGGTCGACAAGGTGGTGATCGTCGCCTGCGGGACCGCGTTCCACGCCGGGATGATCGCCAAGTACGCCATCGAGCACTGGACCCGCATCCCGTGCGAGACCGAGCTGGCCAGCGAGTTCCGCTACCGGGACCCGATCCTGGACCAGCGCACCCTCGTCATCGCCATCTCGCAGTCCGGCGAGACGATGGACACCCTGATGGCGCTGCGGCACGCCCGCGAGCAGGGCGCGAAGGTCCTCGCCATCTGCAACACCAACGGGTCCACCATCCCGCGCGAGTCCGATGCCGTCCTCTACACGCACGCCGGGCCCGAGGTCGCCGTCGCCTCCACCAAGGCGTTCCTCACCCAGCTCGTCGCCTGCTACCTCGTCGCGCTCTACCTCGGCCAGGTCCGGGGGACCAAGTGGGGCGACGAGATCCGTACCGTCATCCGCCAGCTCTCCGAGATCTCCGGCGAGGTCCGGCGGGTCCTGGGCACGATGGAGCCGGTGCGGGCGCTGGCGCGGTCACTGGCCGGCCACGACACGGTGCTCTTCGTCGGCCGGCACGTCGGCTACCCGGTCGCCCTGGAAGGCGCGTTGAAGCTCAAGGAACTCGCGTACATGCATGCCGAGGGGTTCGCCGCCGGTGAGCTCAAGCACGGGCCGATCGCGCTGATCGAGGACGGCCTGCCGGTCGTGGTGGTGGTGCCGTCGCCGCGCGGGCGCTCGGTGCTGCACGGCAAGATCGTGTCGAACATCCAGGAGATGCGGGCCCGGGGCGCGCTCACCGTGGTCATCGCGGAGGAGGGCGACGAGGCGGTCGTCCCGTACGCCGACCACCTCATCCGGATTCCCGCAACGCCTACGCTGCTCCAGCCGCTGGTCGCCACCGTTCCGCTCCAGGTCTTCGCCTGCGAGCTGGCGACGGCCCGCGGCAACGAAGTGGACCAGCCGCGCAATCTGGCGAAGTCCGTCACCGTGGAATGAGTGCGATGAAGTGAGTGGGGCGGTTACGTGATCATCGGGGTCGGGATCGATGTGGCGGAGATCGAGCGGTTCGACACGGCGATACGGCGTACGCCGAATTTGGCCCAACGCCTTTTCCTGGAAAGTGAGTTGATGCTTCCGGACGGCGAGCGGCGGGGGGTCGCCTCGCTGGCCGCGCGGTTCGCCGCCAAGGAGGCGCTCGCCAAGGCGCTCGGCGCCCCCGGCGGGCTGCTCTGGACGGACGCCGAGGTGTACGTCGAGGAGAGCGGACAGCCCAGGCTGCGGGTGAGCGGCACGGTCGCCGCGCGCGCCGCCGAACTGGGCGTACGGCAGTGGCACGTATCGCTCAGCCATGACGCGGGGGTGGCATCCGCCGTGGTGATCGCGGAGGGCTGAGCCGGGGCGTGGCGGGCGATTCCTGCGTACGTTGGAGCCATGCGTACCGCCTACAGCGTCTCGACCGTACGGGCCGCCGAACAAGCCCTCATGGCACGGCTCCCGGAGGGCACGCTGATGCAGCGCGCCGCCGCCGGCCTCGCCGCCGCCTGCGCCGACCTGCTGCGGCGCGGCGGCCGGGTCTACGGCTCCCGGGTCGTCCTCCTCGTCGGCAGCGGCGACAACGGGGGCGACGCGCTGTACGCGGGCGCCCGGCTCGCCCGGCGCGGGGCCGGGGTGCTGGCCGTACGGGTCTCCCCGGGCCGGGCCCACGAGGGCGGCAGCCGGGCGCTGCGCGCAGCGGGCGGCCGGGTGGTGGACGGCGCCGACCTCCCGGCGACGAGCATGCACCGGGACTGGGCGGGGCGCGTCGACCTCGTCGTCGACGCCGTCACCGGCATCGGCGGACGCGGCGGACTGCGGCCCGGCGCCGCCGAGCTCGTCGCCCGCTACACGGCTCACCACGCACCCGTCCTCGCCGTCGACCTGCCCAGCGGCGTCGAGGCCGACACCGGCGAGGTGCTGGGGGACGCCGTCCGCGCGGACGCGACCGTCACCTTCGGGGCGTACAAGCCGGGGCTGCTCATCGACCCGGCCGCCGAACGGGCCGGGGCGCTGCACCTCGTCGACATCGGGCTCGGCGCCGAACTGCCGGACGTGCCCGACCTGGAGGCGCTCCAGTACGCGGACGTGGCCGCGCTGCTGCCCGTACCGGGCGCCGAGAGCGACAAGTACCGGCGCGGCGTCGTCGGCATCGCCGCCGGATCGGCGCGCTATCCGGGCGCGGCGGTGCTGGCCGTCTCCGGGGCGCTGCGCGGCGGGGCCGGTGCGGTGCGCTACGTCGGGCCGGGGGCCGACGCGGTCATCGCGCGGCATCCGGAGACCCTGGTCCACGCGGGCCCGCCGTCGAAGGCCGGCCGGGTGCAGGCCTGGGTCGTCGGTCCGGGGCTGGGCGACGGGACGGACGCCGTCGAGGCGGTCTCCGACGTGCTGGCCGCCGACGTCCCGGTGCTGGTCGACGCGGACGGGCTGCGGCTGCTGGACGCCGCCGCCGTACGGGCGCGCACCGCCCCCACCGTCCTGACCCCGCACGCCGGGGAGGCCGCGGCGCTGCTCGGCGTCCCGCGCGAGGAGGTCGAGGCGGGGCGGCTCGACGCCGTACGCGAACTCGCCTCCCGGTTTCGCGCCACGGTCCTGCTCAAGGGCTCGACGACGCTGGTCGCGACCGACGACCCGCACGCCCCCGTGCGGGTCAACCCGACCGGCACGTCCTGGCTCGCCACCGCGGGCAGCGGCGACGTGCTCTCCGGACTGACCGGGTCGCTGCTCGCCGCCGGCCTCGCCCCGCGTGACGCGGCGTCCGTCGGCGCCCACCTCCACGGCCTCGCGGCCCGGCACGCGTCGGACGGCTCCCCGGTCGCCGCCCAGGACGTCGCGGAGGCGATCCGGGCGGCCTGGCGGGACGTACGGGCCTGAGTGATGCTGGGAGGACCCGAGCGAGGGAGTGATCGGCGTGGGCGGCGGCGGTGACGTGCGGGTGCGCCGGGTGTACGACCCGCAGGAGGACGGCGACGGCACCCGTGTGCTGGTCGACCGGCTCTGGCCGCGCGGGGTCGCCAAGGAGCGCGCCGCGATCGACAGATGGCTCAAGGACCTCACCCCGTCGAAGGAACTTCGCTCCTGGTACCACGAGGACCGTTCCGGCACCCGCTACGACGACTTCGTCGACCGCTACCGTGCCGAACTGGCCGACCCCGTACACACCGAGGCCGTCGGTGAACTCGTCGCACTGGTCCGCGACGGCGGCCCGGTGACCCTCGTCACGGCGGTCAAGGACGTACCGCACAGCCACGTACCGGTCCTCGTCGACCACCTGGAACACGAGCTGCACCGCACCTGACCCGGCATCCGGTGCGCCCTGCGACGAGCGGCGCCCGGGGGCCGCGCCGCACGGCTCTGAGACACTGGGCGCGATGAACGAGACAGCGTCCTTGAGAGCCCGTGCCGAGATCGACCTCGCCGCACTCCGCGCCAACGTGCGCGTCCTGCGCGCCCGGGCGTCCGGCGCGCAGCTCATGGCCGTCGTCAAATCCGACGCGTACGGACACGGCGCGGTGCCCTGCGCCCGCGCCGCGCTCGAAGCCGGGGCGACCTGGCTGGGCACCGCGACGCCGCAGGAGGCGCTGGCGCTGCGCGCGGCCGGGCTCGGCGGCCGGGTGATGTGCTGGCTGTGGACGCCCGGCGGGCCCTGGCGCGAGGCGATCGAGGCCGATGTCGACGTCTCGGTCAGCGGCATGTGGGCGCTGCGCGAGGTCACCGCGGCGGCAGCCTCGGCCGGCCGCCCCGCCCGCATCCAGCTCAAGGCCGACACCGGCCTCGGACGCAACGGCTGCCAGCCCGCCGACTGGCCCGGGCTGGTCGCCGCCGCCCGCACCGCCGAGCAGGCCGGCACCGTCCGGATCACCGGCCTCTGGTCCCACTTCGCCTGCGCCGACGAGCCCGGACACCCCTCCATCGCCGCCCAGCTGGACGTGTTCCGCGACATGGTGGCGTACGCCGAGAAGGCCGGCGTGGAGCCCGAGGTGCGGCACATCGCCAACTCCCCGGCGACGCTGACCGTCCCCGAGTCGCACTTCGACCTGGTGCGGACCGGGATCGCCATGTACGGCATCTCGCCCAGCCCCGAACTCGGCACCCCGGCCGATTTCGGACTCCGTCCGGTGATGACGCTCGCCGCCTCGGTCGCCCTGGTCAAGCAGGTGCCGGCCGGGCACGGCATCAGCTACGGGCACCACTACACGACGTCGGCCGAGACCACGCTCGGCCTGGTGCCGGTGGGGTACGCGGACGGCATCCCGCGCCACGCGTCGGGCCGCGGCCCGGTCCTGGTCGGCGGCGTCCGGCGGACGGTCGCGGGCCGGGTGGCCATGGACCAGTTCGTCGTCGACCTCGGCGGGGACGTGGTCGCGGAGGGCAGCGACGCGGTGCTGTTCGGCCCGGGGGACCGGGGCGAGCCGAGCGCCGAGGACTGGGCGCGGGCGGCGGACACGATCGCGTACGAGATCGTCACCCGGATCGGCGCCCGGGTACCACGCGTCTACCGGGACGGGGCGGCGGACGGCAAGTCGGCCGGGTCCTGACCGAGGATGCCTTCCTGACCGGGCACGATCAGATTCGGTCTGATCAGATCGGAGCAGATTGGACCGGGGCTGATCCGGTCGGAGCTGATTGGATCGCAGCTGATCGGACCGGAGCTGATCAGACCGGGGCCGATCTGATCGGAGCTGATGTGATCGGGCCGGCCCCGACCCGAAGGACACGACCCACGAGGAGCGCGGCACGGTGAGCGAGATCAGCGCGGGGGACGCGATGGCGACGGCCGCCTCGACGGTCGGCTGGCGCCGGGCGGGGGTCGCCGGCGCCGCCATAGGCGTGATCGCGGCGGGCGCCGCCGCCGGTGTCGCGGTCGAGCGCCTCACGGTCGGCCGGGGGATGCGCAAGCGGGCCCGGCTGGCGCTGGACGCCTCCGGGCCGTACGGCTCGCTGCGCGGGCTGCCGGGCCGGGCGACCGCCGACGACGGCACCGAGCTGTACTACGAGATCGACGAGGTCGAACCCGGCGGCGGCACCGGCACCGGCGGTACGCCCGCGGGCAACGCCACCGGTCCGCGCAGGCGCCGCCTCTTCGGGCGCAAGGCCCCCGCCCCGGTCACGGTCGTCTTCAGCCACGGCTACTGCCTCAGCCAGGACTCCTGGCACTTCCAGCGCGCGGCCCTGCGCGGCCTCGTGCGCACCGTCCACTGGGACCAGCGCAGCCACGGCCGCTCGGAGCGCGGCCGGGCCCAGGCCCAGGGCGTCCACGTCGGCATCGACCAGCTCGGCCGCGACCTCAAGGCCGTCATCGACGCGGCCGCGCCCGAGGGCCCCGTGGTGCTGGTCGGGCACTCGATGGGCGGCATGACGATCATGGCGCTCGCCGACCAGTACCCGGCCCTGATGCGTGACCGGGTCGCCGCCGTCGCCTTCGTCGGCACGTCGAGCGGGAAGCTCGGGGAGGTCAGCTTCGGGCTGCCGGTGGCGGGCGTGAACGCGGTGCGGCGGGTGCTGCCCGGGGTGCTGAAGGCGCTCGGCTCGCAGGCGGAGCTGGTGGAGCGGGGCAGGCGGGCGACCGCGGACCTGTTCGCGGGGCTCATCAAGCGGTACTCGTTCGGTTCGCGGGACGTGGACCCGGCGGTCGAGCGGTTCGCCGAGCGCCTCATCGAGTCCACGCCGATCGATGTGGTCGCGGAGTTCTACCCGGCCTTCACCGACCACGACAAGAGCGCCGCGCTGCCCCTGTTCCTCGAAGTCCCGGTGCTGATCCTGGCGGGGGACAAGGACCTGGTGACGCCCAGCTCGCACAGCGAGGCGATCGCGGACCGGCTGCCCGACGCGGAGCTGGTCATCGTCCCGGACGCCGGGCACCTGGTGATGCTGGAGCACCCGGAGACGGTCACCGACCGGCTGGCCGACCTGCTGGTGCGGGCCGGAGCCGTACCGGAATCCTCTAACGTTGGCGGGCATGGAAGCACCGCACAACAGCCCGGCGGCCGCTGAGACCGCCGCGAACGCGTCCGGCACCGTCAGCGTGAGGCTGGCCGTCCAGTCCCCCGAACAGATGCAGGCCCTGGGCCGCCGGATCTCCGGCGTGCTGCGCCCCGGCGATCTGGTGATGCTCACCGGCGAGCTCGGAGCCGGCAAGACCACCCTGACCCGCGGCCTCGGTGAGGGCCTGGGGGTGCGCGGCGCCGTCACGTCCCCCACGTTCGTGATCGCCCGCGTCCACCCGCCACTGGGGGACGGCCCGGCGCTGGTCCACGTCGACGCCTACCGGTTGGGCGGCGGGCTCGACGAGATGGAGGACCTGGACCTCGATGTGTCGCTGCCGGAATCGGTGGTCGTCGTCGAGTGGGGCGACGGCAAGGTCGAGGAGCTGGCGGACGACCGGCTCCAGGTGCTGATCGACCGGGCGGTCGGTGACACGGACGACGAGCGGCGCGCGGTGACGCTGGTGGGCGTGGGCGCGCGCTGGGCGGGGCTGCGTCTCGCGCCGTGGGAACCGTGGGTGACGGACGGGGACGACGGGCCTTCCGGGACCTGAGCGACGCCTCTTTCCGACGTGGTGTCGGCAAATTGTTGCGCGGGGCGGGGCATGCGTGGTGACATGGAGGGCGAGAGCAGGTTAGGTCTGCCTAACCGTGCCTTCCACCGGAGCCCAGGAGGCGTCCATGCCGACATCCGAGAGTGACGTGCGGCCCCCGCGGGCGGTAACGATGAGTGATCTGCTGGCGGCGGGGGCGGCGGCGACGGCGGTGTCCACTCCGCCGGACGCGGAACGCCCTGCTTCTGCCCCGTCGGACGGCACGGAGCCGTCCGGCACCCCCGGCCGTCCCGGTACCGCCGACACGTCAAGCCGGTCCGGAGCCTGAGAACGGAAGCCGGGCGCTGGTGCCGGCCGGGGCCAAGGACGTCCAGTCGCCGGACGGGCTTGGATTGGCCGGACGCCGTGCTTGAAGTAGCCGGACGCCGTATCTGGAGTGACCGGACGCGGCCCGGAGCAACCGGCTGAGCCGGCTACGGGATGACGACGACCTTCGCGCCGACCGTGGCGAACGTCCACACCGCGTTGCCGTCCGCACGGGACATCCGTACGCCGCCCGCCTTCAGCGTCGGGTCCGGGCTCGCCATCGAGCCGTCCTGCGCGGCGCTGAAGCCGATGGCCACGTCCTTGGTCGTCGCGAACCGCACCACGTGTTCGATCGGCACCCCGTCGGAGCCGGTCACGCTGCCGGAGCGCGAGGTGACCCGGTACGTCCCGGGCAGGGCGCTGACCGCGCTCGGCATGACCTTGAAGGTCCGCGACGACTTGCCCTTCGCGTCCACCAGCCACACCCGCCGGTCAGCCAGCGCGTAGACCACCCGCGCCCCGGTGCCCGACGAGCCCGGCACCGCGAGCGGGTCCTTCGCCGGCTTCGGCTTGGTGTGGCCCGTGGCCGGTGAGCTGCTGGACGCCTTCGGCTTCGGGGCGACGGTGTCGGGGGCGTTCGCCGACGCCTGGTAGGCCAGGAAGCTCACCGCGGCCACGGCCGCCGCGGTGAGCGCGACCACGATTCCCGAGCTGCCCCTTGACACCGTGCGCGCCTCTTTCACCGTTGGTTGTCGTACAAGCGTTTACACGTACTCCGCGTATACCCGGTGACGGTAGCAGCAGCGGCCCCCGGGTCCGGGACGCCGTACGGGGCGCGGTCGCCCCCGCGCCGGAGCCGTAGGCTGTTTGCGTGCTCTTGCTCGCTATGGATACCGCCACCCCCGCCGTCACCGTCGCCCTGTACGACGGGACCCGTGTCGTCGCCGAGTCCGCTCAGGTCGACGCCCGGAGGCACGGGGAACTGCTGCTGCCCGCCGTCGACCGGGTCCTCGCCGCGGCCGGGGTGAAACTCGACGCCGTGACGGACGTGGTCGTGGGCGTCGGCCCCGGCCCGTACACCGGCCTGCGGGTCGGCCTGGTGACGGCCGCGACGTTCGGATCGGTGCTCTCCGTGCCCGTGCACGGGCTGTGCACCCTGGACGGTCTCGCGTACGCCGCCGGACAGGCCGGCATCGAGGGACCGTTCGCCGTCGCGACGGACGCCCGCCGCAAGGAGGTCTACTGGGCGCGGTACGAGGACCCCCGCACCCGGACCGGCGAACCCGCCGTCGACCGGCCCGCCGACATCGCCGGACAGCTCGCGGGCCTTCCGGTGGCCGGCGCGGGCGCGGTGCTCTACCCCGAGGCGTTCCCGGACGCGCGCGGCCCCGAGCACCTCGCGGCCGGCGCCCTGGCCGCCCTCGCCGCCGAACGGCTCGCCTCGGGCGCCGAGATGCTGCCGCCCCAGCCGCTCTACCTCCGCAGGCCCGACGCGCAGGTCCCGAAGAACTACAAGGTGGTCACGCCGAAGTGACCACCGCGACCGCTGCACTGCGCGAGATGCGCTGGTGGGACATCGACCCGGTGCTCGACCTCGAACACGAGCTGTTCCCGGACGACGCCTGGTCGCCCGGCATGTTCTGGTCCGAGCTGGCCCACGCCCGCGGCCCGCAGGCGACCCGCCGCTACGTGGTCGCGGAGGACCCGGCCACCGGCCGGATCGTCGGATACGCGGGCCTGGCCGCGGCCGGTGACCTCGCGGACGTACAGACGATCGCCGTCTCCCGCGACCACTGGGGCGGCGGCCTCGGCTCCGAGCTGCTGACCGACCTGCTGAAGCACGCCACGGCCTTCGAGTGCGCCGAGGTGCTCCTCGAAGTACGCGTCGACAACACCCGGGCGCAGAAGCTGTACGAACGCTTCGGCTTCGAACCGATCGGCTTCCGTCGCGGCTACTACCAGCCCGGCAACATCGACGCACTCGTCATGCGCCTCCACGTACACGAAGACGTACCGGGGCACGTACAGGAAACAGAGATCTGACTGATGGCTGACGAACCCCTCGTACTCGGTATCGAGACCTCCTGCGACGAGACCGGTGTCGGCATCGTCCGCGGGACGACGCTGCTCGCCGACGCCGTCGCCTCCAGTGTCGACACGCACGCCCGCTTCGGCGGCGTCGTCCCGGAGATCGCCTCCCGCGCGCACCTGGAGGCGATGGTCCCGACCATCGAGCGCGCCCTGAAGGAGGCCGGGGTCAGCGGCCGCGACCTCGACGGCATCTCCGTCACCGCGGGCCCGGGACTGGCGGGCGCCCTGCTCGTCGGCGTCTCGGCGGCCAAGGCGTACGCGTACGCGCTGAACAAGCCGCTGTACGGGGTCAACCACCTCGCCTCGCACATCTGCGTCGACCAGCTGGAGCACGGTCCGCTGCCCGAGCCGACGATGGCACTGCTGGTCAGCGGCGGGCACTCCTCGCTGCTGCTGGCGCCCGACATCACCAACGACGTACGGCCGCTCGGCGCGACCATCGACGACGCGGCGGGCGAGGCCTTCGACAAGATCGCCCGGGTGCTGCACCTCGGCTTCCCCGGCGGCCCGGTCATCGACCGCCTGGCGAGGGAGGGCGACCCGAAGGCCATCGCGTTCCCGCGCGGTCTGACCGGCTCGCGCGACCCCGCGTACGACTTCTCCTTCTCCGGCCTGAAGACCTCCGTCGCCCGCTGGATCGAGGCGAAGCGCGCGGCCGGCGAGGAGGTGCCGGTACGGGACGTGGCGGCGTCCTTCCAGGAGGCCGTGGTGGACGTGCTCACCCGCAAGGCCGTCCGCGCCTGCAAGGACCAGGGCGTCGACCACCTGATGATCGGCGGCGGGGTCGCGGCCAACTCGCGGCTGCGGGCACTCGCCCAGGAGCGCTGCGAGCGCGCCGGCATCCGGCTGCGGGTGCCGCGCCCCGGCCTGTGCACCGACAACGGCGCGATGGTCGCCGCCCTGGGCGCGGAGATGGTGGCCCGCAACCGGCCGCCCTCCGACCTGGAGCTGTCGGCCGACTCCTCGCTGCCGGTGACCGAGACCCACGTACCGGGCACCGCCCACGGCCACGGCCACACCCACGATCACGACCACGTGCACGAGATCAGCAAGGACAACCTCTACTCATGAGTGCCGCGACCGTCGCCCTGATGTGGGAGGCCCGCGCCACCGATGGCCGGGGCGCGGAGCTGCTGGAGTGGGCGCGCGCCCGCGCGGGCGAGCTGGCCCGGCCCCCGCTGCGCAGCGAGCTGCTGCGCGCCCCGCAGGACCGGGTCCTGGTCATCACCTGGTGGGAGGGCGCGTACGGCGACGAGCTGCCGGAGCTGCCCGAGCCGGACGCGGGGATCGTCACCCGGCCGGTGCACCGCTGGCGCTTCGAGTCCCTCGGGTCAGCAGGCCGGTGATGATCGCGTCGAGTTCGTCCACCACGTCGTAGTCGGCGGCGTACGCGCGCCAGTCGCCCTTGATCTCGGTGAGCCGGGGCAGCTCCGCCGCGTCCTCCTCGGTGACCATGTCGGGGAAGTACCTCTTGGACGGCGGGTGCTCGGCGCGCCTGTCGGCCGCCCGGCGGAAGACCAGGTCGCCGTAGACATAGCTCCAGACCGTCCGGTAGAGGCGTACCGCCCGCGCGGGGGAGAGGCCGCAGGCGAGTGCGCAGTCGATGATCTCCTCGACCATCCACAGCGCGTTGCGGTCGGTCAGCTCGCCCAGCGCCAGGACGTCGAGCACCCAGGGGATCCGCGCGAGGATCTCGTGCATGTGCGCGGCGACCGCGGTCAGCCGCTCGCGCGGGTCGGCGGGCAGCTCCGGGCGCGGGAAGGCGGCCGCCGTCCCGGACAGGGTGAGCATCAGCAGCTCGTCCTTGTCCTGGACGTAGTGGTAGAGCGCCATCGGGGTGGAGCCGAGCTCCTTCGCCACCCGCCGCATGCTCAGGGCGCTCAGGCCCTCGTCCTCGATGATGCGGCGCGCGGTGGCGACCATGGCGTCCGGGTCGAGCCGGCGCGGACGCCCCACGGACCGCTTCGGCCCCGGCGGATTCTTCTCTGTCCCTGGCACCCGGCCATTGTCCCCGCCCGGTCCCGGAGTGCTACTGCGGCTGCTTCTGCCGTGCCGTGAGGTCCTGCTCCAGGCCGTCGAGCAGGGCCCGGAGGCCGAACTCGAAGGTCTGGTCGGGGGCGGCGGCGTATTCGGCCGCCGCCGGGGTTTCCAGCCGGACGCGCAGGCGCGGGTAACGCATGGCGATCTCCCGTGCCTTGGCCATGGCCTCCTCGAACCGCGCCTCGACGGCGGTGCGGTCCGTGTCGTGTCCCCGGGTGAGCGAGGCGGTCGCGGCTATGCCGGACGCGTTGCCGAGGACGTAGGTGAAGACGGTGGCCGCGGCCCGGTCGGCCCGGTCACCGGTGAAACCGGCGGCCTCGTAGACGGCGAGGCTGTGGTCGTCGTGGCGGGCCTTGCCGTCGCCGTAGACGACGTGTGCGGCGAGGACCTGCACCAGCCAGGGGTGTCGGACGAACATCCCGTACAGGTCGGTGGCCATGGCCGAGGCCGCGGTGCGCCAGCCGGCCGTGCCCGGATCCGGCAGCCCGAGCTCGCCCCACACCCGGTCGGTGGCGAGCAGGACGAGATTGTCCTTGTTCTTCACGTGCCAGTACACGGCCGTGGCGGCGGAGTCGAGCCGCTTGCCCAGAGCGCGCATGTTCAGCCCTTCGAGACCATCCGTGTCCAGGAGCTCGACAGCGGTGCGGACGATCTGGTCCCGGGTGAGCGTGTCGCGAGGCATGACCTCACGGTACGCAGTACTTGCACAAAGTTCAAGAGCGGCCTTGCGCACAGTTCGACGGTCGACTTGCACAAAGTTCAAGAAGGGCTTGCGTGGCGTCCGGGATGCGGGCTACGGTCCTTCTCGTCAGCGAGTTGAACTTAGTGCAAGTCGAAGGAGAGTCCTCCCGTGAGCAACCTCGCCGCCACCATGCAACTGCTCGTCGCCGCCGCCTTCGTCAGCATTCCGGTCGTCCGCCACTGCTTCGGTCCGGCCGCGAAGGCTGCCGCCGTGGCCGAGCTCCACCGCCAGGACGTCCGCCCCGAGGTGCTGGAGGAGAACGGGATACGGTTCGACGCCGGCGGCCACGAGACCGCGGCCCCGGTGACCGTCGCCGCGGTGATGATCGCCACCGCCGCCCTGAACTTCGCGGGTGCCGGGCAGGCCCGGCTGCTGACCTGGATCTTCTGCTCGCTGGTCCTGCTGATGAACGCGGCGATAGTCCACAGCAACCTCACCGCGGTGAAGTCCGTGGAAGCCGCCTTCCGCCGCAAGGGCGACCCGGAGCTTGTGCGCGTCGAGGTCGCCCCCTTCCTCCGAGCCGCCGAGGCGGCCTTCCCTTGCTGGGTGGGCATCCAGGCCCGGCTGCGCAACGCGGTGGTCTTCGGCGGCGCCGCCGTCGCGCTGGCCGCCGTCTCCCTCGTCTGAGCGGCGCGCCGGCACCCGTCCCGGTGGCGGCACCCGGGCATCCCGGTGGCGGCACCGGAGAAATCTCAGAAGAATTTCGCGGGAGGTGTCGATCCGGCCGTGTCCCGTTCGACGCAGGGGTGAGAGCCGGGGAGAGCCCCCGTCCTCCCGACCGAGGAGCCACCATGCCGCGCTTCATGTCACTCATCCGTCTCGACGAGCAGGCCGCCGCCGGATTCGAGCCCGACCCAGGCTTCGACGAACGGGTGTCTGCCCTGTTCGAGGAGATCAACAAGGCCGGGGTGATGCTGGACACCGCCGGGCTCGCCCCGACCGCCGGGTCCACCCGCGTCCACTGGTCCGGGGGCGCCCTCAGCTACACCGACGGGCCGTTCACCGAGACCAAGGAGGTCGTCGGCGGGTACGCCATCCTCCAGTGCAAGGACAAGGAGGAGGCGCTGGAATGGGCCCGGCGCTTCCTGCGGGTCCACCCGGAGAGCTGGAACGTCACCTGCGAGGTCCGCGCCATCGACGAACCCTGAGCGACCGCCGCCCACCGGCCCGGCCGCGCTTGCCGGGGTCCGGTGCGGCTGCTCTGATGGGTGGCCGTGACGGCAGCGAGCGCGGTTGAGACGGTGTTCAGGATCGAGTCCGCGCGGATCATCGCGGGTGTCGCCCGGATCGTGCGGGACGTCGGCATCGCGGAGGAGCTCGCGCAGGACGCCCTGGTCGCCGCGCTGGAGCAGTGGCCGGAGTCGGGTGTTCCGGACAACCCGGGAGCCTGGCTCATGGCCACCGCCAGGCACCGCGCCGTCGACCTGGTGCGGCGCCGCGAGACGTACGCCCGCAAGCTGGCCGAGATGGGCCGCGACCCGCACGGGCCGGGCCACGCCCCGGAACCCGTCCCGGCCGACCCGGACGACATCGACGACGACCTGCTCCGGCTGATCTTCACCTCCTGCCATCCGGTGCTCTCCACCGAGGCGCGGATCGCCCTCACCCTGCGGCTGCTGGGCGGCCTCACCACCGAGGAGATCGCCCGCGCCTTCCTCGCCCCCGAGCCGACCGTCGCCGAGGGGGCACCTCCCATGCGTTAAGCCATGGGGGAGGATCGTCCGGGCCAAACGGACGCTCGGCCGGGCCGCCGTCCCCTTCGAGGTGCCGTACGGCCCCGAGCGGGCGGCCCGGCTCGGATCGGTGCTGGAGGTCATCTACCTCGTCTTCAACGAGGGCTACGCCGCGACCGCCGGGGACGACTGGCTGCGCCCGGCACTCTGCGAGGACGCGCTGCGCCTGGCCCGGGTGCTGGCCGGCCTGATGCCGCAGGAGCCCGAGGCGCACGGACTGGCCGCGCTGCTGGAGCTCCAGGCCTCGCGCACCGCCGCCAGGACCGGGCCGGACGGGGCGCCGGTGCTGCTCGCCGACCAGAACCGGGCCCGCTGGGACCGGCTGCTGATCCGCCGCGGCCTCGCCGCACTGCTCCGGGCGGGCGAGACCGCGAACCGGGCGGCGGACCGGAACACGGGCACCGGGGCGGCCACGGCGGGGCAGGCGCTGGGCCCGTACGCGCTGCAGGCCGCGATCGTCGCCTGCCACGCCCGTGCGGCCCGGTACGAGGACACCGACTGGGCCGCCATCGCGGCGCTCTACGACCGCCTCGCCGCCCTGACCCCGTCACCCGTCGTCGAGCTCAACCGTGCCGTCGCCGTCTCCATGGCCGAGGGCCCGGCGGCCGGTCTGGCCCTGGTCGACGCCCTGGCCGCGGACCCCGCCCTCAAGGCGTACCACTTGCTGCCGAGCGTCCGGGGGGATCTGCTGGGCAGGGTGGGGCGTACGGACGAGGCGCGCGCCGAGTTCGTACGGGCGGCGGAGCTGACCCGCAACGAACGGGAACGGGCGATGCTGCTGGACCGGGCGGCGCACCTGGACCGGAGCGGCCGATGAGTTCCGGCCCCGTGGCCGGTCTACCCTGCACGACCGTCCGCACCACCGTGTGAGGAGAAGGACCATGCAGAAGATCACCACGTTCCTGTGGTTCGACCACAACCAGGCCGAGGAGGCCGCCGACCACTACATCTCGGTCGTCGGCGGCGACTCCCGGGTCCTGGACGTGACCCGCTGGACGGCGTCGTCACCCGGCGAGGCGGGTGCCGTGATGACCGTGCGCTTCCAACTGGAGGGCACCGAGTACATCGCGTTCAACGGCGGCCCCGAGTTCCCCTTCAGCGAGGCCGTGTCCCTCTCGGTGGAATGCGCCTCCCAGGAGGAGGCGGACGAGCTGTGGGACAAGCTCACCGCGGACGGCGGACAGGAGAGCCAGTGCGGCTGGCTCAAGGACAGGTTCGGCGTCTCCTGGCAGATCGTCCCGCCCGGCCTCGGTGACGCCCTGACCGACCCGGACCCGGAGAAGGCGGCCCGCGCGATGAAGGCGATGCTCGGCATGAAGCGGCTCGACATCGAGGCCCTGCGCAACGCCTGAGCGGCCGGCCCGGCGTACGGCACGGGGCGGCGGTCCGGGCCCGCGGGGCCCGGCGGACTCGGTAGGGTCTCGCCCATGTCCCGCCGTTCAGCGCTGCCCCCGCCCCCGCCGCCCGTGGAGATACGCACCTGGCCCGACCGGGGAGCGCTGCTCGCCGACCGGGCCCTGCTTCTGGGCGAGTTGGTGAAGAAGCACCTGGGCCCCGGGCGGCTCGGGCTGCTGTGGCTCTGGGGTGCGCTCGTCGCCCTCGGCTGGTCGCTGATCAGCACGGCGTTCATCACCTTCGAGGAGTCGTACGACGTCATCAGCGCCATCATCGGCCTGGTCCTCCTCGTCCTGGGCGGGTGCTGCCTGGTGCCGGCCGTCATCCTGGTCGTCTTCGGGCTGCGCCGTGACGTACTGATCCGCCGACTGCTCGCGCAGTGGGGCGAGTTGGACCGCGACCCGGTGGCCGACCGCGCGCTCCGGCTGCCCGGGACCAGCCTGGTCTGGCTGCTGCTCTCCTTCCTGCTCTGCGCGTGCGGGCTGTACGCCTGCGTCGCCGTTCCGGCCGGAGCGGTCCGGGGGCAGGACACCTACGGCCTGATGGCCCTCGTCATGGGACTCGGCCTCATCGGCTGGCTCATCGGCCTGATCGGCGTCACCAAGGCTCTCCTGCACCGGCGTTGGGTGATGCGGGTGCTGATCGGGGCGCCCGCGCCCTACACGCTGATCTCCTCCGGAGGCGGGGCGCACCGCTGACTCCGGTCCTATCCTTGGCGCGTACACGAAGAACGGCGCGTGCACGAAGGACTCAGGGGGAGGGCGTGTCATGGAGTGGTACTGGTGGCTGCTGATCATCTTCTGGACGGGCGGATTCGGCTGGCTGGTCGACAACGGCCGTACGGCGTTGCGCAATCGGCACGAGCGCAGGCTGGAACTCCTGGAGGCAGACAAGCGGGAACGACTGGCCGTAGAGGCGGCGCACAAGCCGCCGGAGCCGGTCTGCGGCTGCACGCACCACCTCGCCAAGCACGACAAGCAGGGCAAGTGCCATGAGCTGGTCGAGGTGCCGACCGCCTGGGACGAACAGAAGAAGCCGGTCCGCTTCGAGTCGGGGCAGTGCAACTGCCAGCAGTACGTGGGCCCGCAGCCGCTCTCGCAGGTGTACGCCGACGAGCTGACCGACCTCGGATAGGGCAGCCGGCCGGGGCGGCCCGGCCGGCCCCGCCGTCAGCCGAGGCCTGCCTCCGGGCCGGTCACGGGGTGGCCGATCAGCATCGTCGGGGCGTCCGCGACCCGGGTCAGGAAGACCGTGGCCCGGTTCGGGCCCTGGAGCTTCATCTTCCTTCGCAGCTCCTCCGGTTCGACCGGCGAACCGCGCTTCTTGACCGTCAGGACGCCGACCTTCCGCTCCCGCAGCAGCGCCTTCAGCCGCTTCATGTTGAACGGCAGCTGATCAGTGATCTCGTACCCGGCGGTGTACGGGGAGTCGTACAGCTCGTCGCTCGTGACGTACGCGATCATCCCGTCGATCAGCCGGCCGCCGCACCGTTGCACGATGTCCGCGACCAGGTGGGCCCGGATCACCGCGCCGTCCGGCTCGTACAGATACCGGCCCACCGGCCCGACGGGCGGGGCGGGCAGCGCGGCCGGGGCCGACAGGCCGGCGCCCGACGGGAGCAGGGTGGCGCGGTACGAGCCGGCCTCGAAGCCCTCGCCGAACCAGAGCACCGCCTCCTTCACGTCCCCGCCGTCCGAGATCCACTCGGCCTCCGCCTGCGGGCCGATCGCCTCGTGCGGGACGCCGGGGGCGATCTTCAGTGCGGCCCTCGGGGCCCTCAGCGCGGCGGCGGTCGCCCAGGACAGCGGCGGGGAGTAGGCCTCCGGGTCGAAGATCCGGCCCCGGCCGCCCCGGCGGGCCGGGTCGACGAACACCGCGTCGTAGGGCGAGGTGTCGATCTCCGTGACATCGGCGCACCGCACCTCGATCAGCTCGTCCAGGCCGAGCGCGGCCGCGTTGGCCCTCGCGACCTCGGCGGTCAGCGGGTCGCGGTCCACGGCGAGGACGGAGATCCCGGCACGGGCCAGCGCGATGGCGTCGCCGCCGATCCCGCAGCAGAGGTCGGCGACGCTGCGCACGCCGGCGCCCGCGAACCGTCCGGCGCGGTGGGCCGCCACCGAGGAGCGGGTCGCCTGCTCCACCCCGTCGGGCGTGAAGAACATCCGGTGCGCGTCCTCGGCGCCGAACTTAGCCACCGCCCGCTGCCGCAGCCGGGCCTGCCCCAGCGCCGCCGAGACGAGGCCGGCCGGGTGGGTGCGGCGCAGCCGGGTGGCGGTGGCGAGTTCGGCGGCGGGGTCGTACGAGCGCAGCCCGGCCAGCAGCTCGGCACCCTCCGGGGTGCGCAGGGCCAGGAAGCCGGCGAGGGGGCCGGATGGGTCGGGGGCGCCGGACGCGTCGGGGGCGTCGGGCTGGCCGGGGTCGTCGGGCGGGCCGGTCGGGGCGAGAGCGTTCACCTGCCCCATTGTGAGCCAGCCGGGGGACCGTGCGGGTCCGGCGGCGGTGTCGGCCCGGGAGCCCGGTCACGGACTGGCAGTATGCGGCGCCATGCAGCTTGTACGACAAAAGGAAGACTCCATCATGAACAGGCGCAGACCGGGACAGGCCACGCAGGGGCAGCAGGAGCAGCGGCAGGGGCGGCGGGGCGCGGCCGGGCGCGGGCGGGGATACCTGCGGCGCCGGCCCGGCTACGCGGTCCTGGCCGCACTCCTGGTCGCCGCGGTCGGCTCCGGCTGCGCGGCCGGCACCGACAGCCGCACCACCGCCGGGGCCCCCGAGCAGGGGGCCAAGGCCCTCACCGGGCAGCCGGGCGGTCCGGCCGGCAACGCGGGCGCGGCGGGCACCCGCGCCGCCCGGGCCGAGAAGGCGCGCCTCGCCCAGGCCGCCCGCGCGGTCGCCGCCAAGAAGTGGGGCCTGGCGGGCACCCCGCTGGCGGCGCCCCTCCCGCCCGCGGTGAAGCCGCACATCACCACCCGCAAGGGCTTCGAGGTCGAGGGCGGTGACGACTCGCTGCCGCCGGTCTTCACCACCGTCCCGACCAAGGAGAAGATCGTCTTCCTGACGATGGACGACGGGGACGACAAGGACCCCGAGCTGCTGCGGATGATGTCGGACCTGAACATCCCGTACAGCGCCTTCCTCAGCGACTACCTGGTGCGCGACGACTACGGGTACTTCAAGGACGCGCAGGCCCGTGGCGTCACCCTCAACAACCACACGCTCAACCACCGCTATCTGCCCGGTCTCTCCTACGACGAGCAGAAGCAGGAGATCTGCGACCAGCAGGACATCATCGAGAAGCAGTTCGGCGAGCGCCCCCGGCTCTTCCGGCCGCCGTACGGCAACTACAACGGCGACACCCTGCGGATCGCCAAGTCCTGCGGCATCACCGCCGTGCCCCTGTGGTCGGCGGAGGCCTTCCCCGACCACATGGAGTGGCGGGAGGAGGACCAGGACCTGCACCCCGGAGACATCATCCTCACGCACTTCCGGGGCAAGAAGGACTGGAAGGGCTCCATGCCCGACCTGGTCAGGGCCGTCATGAAGGTCATCACGGACAAGGGATACGCCGTGGCCCGGCTGGAGGACTACGCATGACAAGGGCGCACCGGCTGCTGGCCGGACTGCTGGCCGCCGGTGCGCTCCTGACCGCCTCCACCGGCTGTGCGCAGTCGGTGGACCCGATCGAACGGCTCGGCCGCAAGGCCGCGCAGCGGGTGAACCCGCCGCCGAGCCGGCCGGGGGGGGGGGCCGGGGGGGGGGGGGGGGGGGGGGGGGGGGGGGGGCCCCGGGGGGGGGGGGGGGGGGGGGGGGCCCTGCGGCCGGGGGGCGAACCGTCTGCGGTACTCGGCGGGTGCGGTGCCCAGCGCCTTGACGAACGCGCGGCGCATCGCCTCCGGTGTGCCGTAT
>NZ_JBICXG010000049.1:0-24044 GCF_043200175.1 Streptomyces sp. NPDC048462 | reverse complement strand
GCGTGCTGCGCCTCGGTCGCCCGGTCACTCGGCCCACGCCGCGCCTGCTCACGCAGCGCCAGCAGTTCGGCCACACGGCCACGGGTATCGCTCGGTCCACCGGCCCCGGCGGGCCTCCCCACCGACATGCCACAGCCCCTCTCGATGGTGCCTCTCGGCATTGAACCAAGCATAACAAACCACCTAAGCGGTTTTCTGCCTACGGGCTGTCTGGCTGCGAGAACGCGCCTCCAGTGGCACTAACGCCAGCTCTGCGGCGCCCTGTACGGGGCCTGTTCCCAGCGCGGCCACACGACCGGGCGACCCTCCACACCACTCCTGCGCGCGGGGACCACGACCCGGTTGCGCGCGAGCACCGAGAGCAGAGCCTCGTTGAGCGCGCTCAGTTCGTCCTGGTTCGCCCTACCGCGCTCCACTCGTGCCACCCCGGCTGCGTCAAGGCGGAATCCACTCATGAAGGCCTCCTTCCTCGTCAGGAAACCCTGGAGCAACAAACTGGAGTGGCGGTCGAGCGGCGATCGCGGGGGTCACCCCCCGGCCGGGGACGAGATGTGAAGGCAGCATCACACTCGCAAGCGGAGCTCGCGGTTTCGCTTCTACGGAGCACCAAAGAGCGCTAGAAATTAAACCGGTTGGTATGTATCTTTGGTGTCCCGCGAGGGGCTCACCGGTTTTCGTTACCGTTGTTTTGGGGGAAAAATGACTGCTGCAACGATCCAGCTTGCTCACCCGCTCACGAACGAGTCATCTGCACGGGACAGCCGGTCAGCTCCGTCGATCGCGCCTCCCCTGTTCCGCTTCCCGTCGCTGACGACCACGGTCCCCAAGGAGTTCGTGCACCGGGCCGCCGTCGCCGAAGTCATGCTCACCGACTGGAAGCGCGAGGACGACGTGCACTTCAAGGTGACGGCCCAGTGGCCCCGCGGGCACAGCTTCTTCAGCCCCATCGGCGCACACCACGACCCGCTGCTGGCGGCCGAGACGATACGTCAGGTGGGCTCGCTCCTCGCCCACGCGGAGTTCGGTGTTCCATTCGGCCACCAGTTCCTGATGTGGGACCTCGAGTACGCCGTCGAGCCCGACCAGGTGCTCATCGGCGGCACACCCGCATCACTCGACATCGACGTCACCTGCACCGAGGTCAAGCGGCGCGGCAGCGCCCTGACCGGACTGCGCTACGAAGCGGTGATCCACCGCGACGGGAAGCCGGCCGTGCGGGGAGGCGGCGCCTTCACCTGCACCACACCGGCGGTGTACCGCAGGCTCCGGGGAGACCGCTGCACCGCCGAGGGCCGGCCCCGGCTCCCTCTCATGGCCCCCGCCTCGCCCCAGAGAGTGGGACGCATGTCGCCCATCGACGTGGTGCTCTCCCCCGTCGGGGAGACGAACCGCTGGCAGTTGAGAGCCGACACCCGCCACCACGTCCTCTTCGACCACCCGGTCGACCACGTTCCGGGGATGGTGCTCCTGGAGGCAGCCCGTCAGGCGGCGGCAGCGGCCCTCGACAGCTCCTCGATGCTGCCCGTCGGCATCGTGAGCGAGTTCCACCGGTACGCCGAACTGGACACGCCCTGCATGATCCAGGCGCAGCACCTGCCCGGTACGGCCGGCGTCGAGAAGTCGGTGCTGGTGACCGCCCACCAGGACGGGGACCTGGTGTTCACCTCCACGGTGAAGACCCTGTCACCGGAGAGCTGATCCGCTCGTGCCGATGTCTTCGCCCTCATGAGGCCGCCTCGGGGCGAAGGCATCGGCATGGTCCGCGGCCCACTGGGCGAACGACCGGGCGGGCCGCCCCGTCACCTCGCGGACCCCGCTTCCCACGGCTGCCTTGGCCCCGTCCCGCTGCCGCCGCGCACTGCTCAGCAACGCGTCCGCCAGTTCGGGCGGGTGGCGGCGCAGCAGTGCCGCGCGCGCTTCCTCCGGCGCCAGTTCCTCGAATCGCAGCGACACCCCGAGCAACTGGGCGAGCAACCGTGTCTGTTCGGCCGCGCTGATCGCCTCCGGCCCGGTCAGCGTGTGGGCCGCGCCCTCGTGTCCGTCCTCGGTGAGCGCCCGCACCGCCACCTCGGCGATGTCGCGCGGGTCGACACACGCGTTCAGCGATGTCCCGTACAGAGCCCGCACGACGCGCTCCGAGCGGACCCTCCCCGCCCACGACAGGCAGTTGGACATGAACGAACGAGGCCGCAGCAGGGTCCAGGCCATCCCGGAGTGCCGCAGGAGTTCCTCATTGGCACGCTGCCAACGGGTGATCAGGTCATCCGCCCGCGCATCGGTGACCGAGGCCGCGGACAGCGCCACGACGTGACGCACGCCTGCCGCCCGCGCCGCCCGGAGAAAGACGGCGCCTTCGTCACCGGCGACCCGGCTCGTGACGAGGAAAGCCTTACGCACCCCGCGCAGCGCCGGGGTCAGCGAGTCGGTGCTGGCGTAGTCCCCGGCCACTGCCTCCACCCCGGGCCGCGTGACCGTGACACCTGCGGGGTTCCTGCTCATGAGACGCAGCGGCACGCCGGGCGGGAAGGAACGCACCACTTCCCGGCCGACCGTCCCTGTCGCACCTGTCACCAGAATCATCGGGCACCTTCCCTCTCCGACCCGGCCTCCCGACAGTGCCGGGGAAGCAGACCGCCGCGCCAGGGTTCGAGGTGGCTCCGGTTCCGCGATGTGAGTCGATCATGCTCTCCCCCCATTCGCTGTGGGCGCCGACCACTGTAAGATACATACTAGCCGGTTTTTTTCATGCGCTACGGTGTCTTCGATGCAGTAGTCATGTAAATGGAGGAGGCGAGAGTGGCGAAGCAGGATCGAGCCATCCGTACACGTCAGACGATCCTGTCGGCAGCGGCAAACGTGTTCGAAAAGCACGGTTACCAGGCAGCCACGATCGCCGAGATACTGAGCGAGGCGCAAGTCACCAAGGGGGCCCTGTACTTCCACTTCCAGTCCAAGGAAGAACTGGCCCAGGGGGTGCTCAGCGAGCAGGAACAGCGCCTGGGGGTCCCCGAACACGCCTGCAAGACGCAGGAGCTCGTGGACGTCATCATGCTGCACGCCTACCGCCTGCAGACGGACCCCATGGTCCGCGCCGGCGTGCGGCTGTCCCTGGACCAGCAGGCGCACGACCTCGACCGCAGCGGCCCCTTCCTGAACTGGGGCGAGGTCCTGAGAGGGCTCCTCGACCAGGCGCAGGCCCAGGGAGAGCTCCTCCCGCACGTGGTGCCCAGGGAGACCTCCGACGTCCTGGTGGGCTGTTTCGCCGGCGTCCAGGCGATGTCGCAGGCGCTCAGCAAGTACCAGGACCTCGCCGAGCGGGTCTGCTCCCTGCTGCGTCATCTGCTGCCCAATGTGGTGCTCGCGTCCGTCCTCGCCTCGGTGGACATCTCACGCACCCGAGGCGTGGCGGTCTTCACCGAGCTGACCGGGGTCGTCGACGAGGAGGCCGTCGTCCCGGTCGGCTAGGGTCTTTCGTTTGGATCGTGCCGGACACCGCGAGCCCGGCACGATCCAAACGAGAGGCCCTAGGCCGGCACGCTCTCCCGGCCGGGGGCCGCCACCGGCCCCCGGCTCGCGTCCATCCCGAAGAACGCCGCCAGTGCGTCGGCCAGTGGCCCGCCACCGTCCGACGCCCAGGCGACATACCCGTCGGGCCGCACCAGTACCGCCGAGAAGGGCACGGAGCGCGTCGGCAGGCAATGGACCACACGCAGGGACTGCTCCCAGGCCCGCGCCGTGTCCGCGTAGCGGCTGCCTCCCTCGCCGAAGAGCAGCAGGAGCGGTTCACCGCCCTCCCCCAGCAGCCCGATCAGGTCCGACGGGCCCTCGGCGGTGGTCAGTTCGACGTTAGGCAGAAAGGTTCCTTCCTGCGGGGACCGATTGCGCGGGCTCGCGGGGAGCACGGTGTCCTGGGCACTGATCATCCCGCTGAGGAAGGCATTGCCCCTGCCTGACTCCAGGAGCCCGGTGAGCAGCGTCCGCAGCGAGTCCAGTTCGGTGCCGGGGCCCATCAGGGCGACCTGGGCACGGGTGTTGTCGATGACCCTCTGAGCAGCGGGCCGACGCTCCAGGCCGTAGGTGTCGAGCAGTCCGTCGGCCGCGGCGCCCCGCACCACGAGGCCGAGTTTCCAGCTCAGATTGAGGGCGTCCAGCACGCCGGTGCTCAGGCCCTGCCCGCCGATCGGGAAATGCACGTGCGCGGCGTCCCCGGCCAGGAAGAAGCGTCCGGCACGGTACGTCCGGGCGAGCCGGGTGAAGTCGCTGAACCGGCTGAGCCAGCGGGGGGCGGTCATCGTGATCGGGTGTCCGACGATCCACGACACCTGACCGCTCAACTCGTCCAGGGTGAGCGGCACATGCCGGCTGGAAGAGCCATCTCCGCAGGCGAGCGTGTGGACGAGGGTGTGGCCGTCGGCGCCCTTCTTGGCTATGAGCCAGCCCCTGGGCGTGCGGTGCCAGCCCACCGGGATCGCCTGATCGTCCGGGATACGGACCAGGCCCATCATCGCGGACATGGTCGGCGGGCTGACGTCGGAGGCGATTCCCGCCATCTCCCGTACGGTGCTTCGGGCACCGTCCGCCCCCACCACGTACGCGACGGCGAACGTCCGACGCCCCTGCGGGGTCTCCGCGGTGACCTGTACCCCGTCGCAGTCCTGCACCATCTCCGTCACCCGGTGCTCGCGCAGTACCCGCGCACCGTTGGACCGCGCCCTGCTCTCGAAGAGCCGTTCGAGTTCAGCCTGGGGACACTTCAGGATCGGATCGGGCTCCGCCTCCGGGGCCGTGATGGACAGGCCCGGGATGCCGGCGAAGTGGAAGGGCATGGTGGCTGTCCGGCCGGAGGGCAGGGGCGCCGGTGCGAAGAAGTAGCCACGCCGGGCCAGACACTGAACCGCTCTGGCGTGAAGGGTGGTGGCCTTGGGTCTCTCCGAGGTGGCGGCCTCGGATTCGAGGATCACCGTGTCCACATCCTGCGCGGCCAGCTGCGCCGCGACCAGCATGCCGACCGGTCCTCCCCCGACCACCATCACCTGTGCAGATATCCGGCCAGTCATCCTGGGCCTCCCCCTCTTTGCGCCCGGAGCGTCCCCACGCCCCTGGTCATCAACGGACCACATACGGAAACGCAGGAGAGGGCTTCGCCCCGTTCTTCTCGCGAACACCTCTCCGCCGAGAAATATACCGGTTGGACGGTTCTTTGCAACGGCCTTCCGCCTGCGGCCCGGAGCAGGAACTTCAACGGAGGAGACCGGATCGGCTCACGGGGCGAGAGGAATGGGGCATATCCGATAACGGAGGGGCGTGAGGAGCACCGACGAAGCAGCGTATCGGTCTGTTTCCCTCGATGCGCTGGTTACTGAGCTCACCGGCCGGAACACGGGCCGGAACACCTGGAACACAATGCCCGGACGCCCGTGCCGGCGCGCAGACCTCTCCTGGGCCCGGCTACCCGGCACACGGGCCCAGGGCCTGCCGCTTACAGCGGGAGGGGCTTGCCTGTTTCCTGTACCGCCAGGGAAGGGGGCCTGCCCTCGGAACGGGCGGTCTTGCGCCCCTTGTGTCCCGGCATCAGCGTGCGCGGGTCCACGCCCTCGGCGGGCGCTCCGGTGGCGTACAGACCGTCAGGGGCGCTGTCACGGTCGTGCGGAAGCAGCCAGAAGACCCGGCGGCGGAACGTACCGGACGAGCGCGACGGCTTGGCCTGCGGCCCCAGCAAGGTGTACCCGACCATGCGGCCGTCCCGGTGGTAGGCAGGCTTCCCCCGGCGGGTCGGCAACCGGTCGAGGCTCTGTCGTACGTAGTCGAGATCACCGATGTCCTCGAGCCAGACGAAGTCGACTTCGTGGCTGATCTCGTCCTCTGCGATGAGGGCGCTCATGCTGTCTCCTGATCAGCGAACAGTCCAATGCCCGGGTAGTACTTCCGCTGGTTGGACAGGATCATCTCCTTGGGGGATGCCAGCCCGACCGCTTCACGAACCCTGGCCGCAAAAGCTCGGGACGAAACAGCCGGGGCACCCTCATTGTGACACCAGGACTTATAGGCCGCGTAGAGCGTGGCTTGTTCCACTCTCAGACCCCCGTCGACCCGACAGGATTCGCTGATGAAGCGCCCTGTGTGGTCCTCGGTCTCGGCGTAGGCGGTCGTGGCGATGCGAACCCGTTCGGGGCCGGTCAGGACCTTCTCACCGGTCAGGTACCGACGGGCACCCTCGATGAGCCAGTTCAGGATGCCCGGCCCCTCCTCCGTGACGAGGATGTCCGCCAGGTTGTCGATCTTGCGGTCGTCGGAGACGACACGTTCGAACGGGATGAGCCGCATGCGCCGCCAGAACGCGAAGCCGCCGGTGCCGACCTCGGGACGATGGTTGCCCAGCAGCCACAGCTTGTGCGTCGGCTCGAAACTGAAGAAGTCCTGCCTCATGCGACGTGCCTTGATGCGGTCGCCACCGGTCAGGAGCTTGACCCTGGCCTCGTCGAACTTGTCCCCGGGCTTGACCTCGCTGCACACGATGACCCGCCGGCCGTGCAGTTCGGCCAGGTCGGTGGGGTGCCCCTCGTAGGGACGGGCCATCAGGAAGCCGGGCGGGGCAGCGTCGGCGTAGTCGCCGAGCAGCTTCATCAGGACGTCGAGCAGGACCGACTTGCCGTTCTTGCCGGAGCCGAAGAGGAAGGGCATGACCTGGCCGCCGACATCTCCGGTGATGGAGTAGCCGAGCAGCAGGTGCAGAAAATCGACCATCTCCGCGCCGTCGGCATCCTCACCGAAGGTGTCGGTGAGGAACCGGTGCCAGCGCGGCGTCGCCACGGACTGCGGTGCCGCACTGGTGGAACGGGAGTGGAAGTCCTTGTCCGGGTCGGGCTTCCGGATCAGCCCCGTGCGCAGATCGACGATGCCGGCCGGGGTGCACAGCGCATACGGATCGGCGTCCAGCCGCGCGGCGTTGAGCACCATGCCGGGGGCGGCCTTGGCCTGCGTGAGCATCGCGTTCATGCCGCTGGTGCTCAGGGCGCGGCTGCGGTGCCGGTGCAGCGCGGCGCCGGTGAACACTCCGCGCGGATCGGTGACGGCGATGCTCTCGGCCAGGTCTCCCGCGGCCCAGATCACCGTGTCGTCCTCGTCGATCTGCCAGCGGGTGCTGTCCCAGCGGTACCAGCCGAGGCCCGGGACGTGCCGGTAGTCGTTGGCGTACAGCTTGACGAACAGTTTGGCGTTGCCTCGGTCGGTGAGGGTGTCCGGCAGCAGCCCCGCCGCTGTCGCCTCACCGGCCGGAGGCTGGTCCGCCGCGGCTTCGCCTCCCTGCGCGGGCAGCGATACGGGGGCCTGCGCGAGGATCTGCGCGGCGACCGCCTGCGCGTCGAAAAGGGCGTTGTCGTCCCCGGAGATCACGCCCGGCCTCCCAGGAACAGCGGGCGCAGCAGACCGGCGTCGAGGCCACTGCGGATGATGGCTCCGTAACGGCGGTCCTGACCGGGGCGGGCCTGCTCGGCGGCCTCTCTCAACGCCTGCTCGGCCTCGGGCTCGGAGAGGTGGCCGCCGGCGACCAGCCCCCCGGCGGTGTACGCGGCCCGGTTGAGCTTTGCGGAGAAGGCGGCGCCTTCCGGGACAGCCGCACAGGCCGTCACCTCGCTCAGGACCCTGGAAAGGGCCCCTCCGGACGCGTCACGGCCTCCGCCCGCCGCGATGACCGCCTGACGCGCCCGGGGCGGAACAGGCCGCGGGGCGGGGACGTGAGCGGGCGGAAGGTGCCCGGTGCGCGCGAGCTCCTGTGCCAGCCAGCTCGGGAGAGCCGCGGGCTCGCGGGTCGGACCGACCGGCGTGTAGGACCCGGCGGTTGTGGTGGTGCCCGGGGCGACGATGTACCCACCATGGGCCCGGACATCGACCTGCCAGGCCAGGGCCCGGGGGCTGCTGGACCCGGTGGAGCACTGCCAGCGGTGGCTGCCATGGGCGCGGTACCACACGTGGAGGCCTCCGGACGGGGTACGTACACGCAGGGTCGTTTCGTCGTCCGCCGGGCTCACCTCGCCCCGCAGAGCGGCCAGTACGCCCAGCGTGTGGAATCCGTTGGCCAGTCCGCTCAGATCCACGCTGCGCGGGATCGGGATGCCCGGAAGCAGTCGGTCCCGGTCCGGAGGGGGCTGGCCGTGCGCGTCGATGTCGATGACCACGAGGTTGGCGGGTCCACAGGCGACCCCGACCCCGAGACCGGGACGGCCGGACCACCACTCCTCGATGCGGGCGAAGTCCAGAGTGGCCGCGTGGAAGCCATGACACCAACGCCCGGCCAGGAGACAGGCACACCCGTTGCGAACGTGGCCGGGCTGCCGGCACGCCTCGCAGTTCGCCGTCGGCGTCTTGCGTCCCGGAGCCAGCGGATGAACCGGCCAGCCCCGGCTCGCACACCACCTGGCAAGCGCAATACTCGGCGGCCCCGCTACGGGCAAGGCCCCGGGCTGCCCTGGGTCGCTGCTTGAAACGTCCAGCTCATGAGCCATGCGCACCCCCATCAGCGACCAAAGCGACTCAACGACGAACATAGGTTATCGAAGCACCGGCGGCCGAGGGTTCTCCGGGCAGGAAACGGGGTCATCGTGTCGGAGGACAGGGCCACCAGCCCGCCAGAGAAGCCATCAGCGACCGAAGCGTCCGAACATCAGCGACCCGGGGCGTTTTGGTCGCTGCTCCAGTAGCTCTGAAAATCTGCAGGTCAGAAGGGTGCAATACCCAGAACAGCGACTGAAGCGACTCAACGCATCTATATATAACGCACACGCACACACGCGAATGTCTTTATATACCCGACCCTTGGGTCGCTTCAGTCGCTTTCCCTCCTGTGAACCTGCCTTGACCTGCGGTTTTCTGAAAGCTGAGCGAGCGACCAAGAAGTTCTTCGGTCGCTGGGCTTCGGTCGCTGGGCTCCAGGGGCGCGCCGCGGCTCGGGCCCGGACCACCGTTGCCGATTCAAGCGATGAGCAGGCGGAGGCCGAGGTCTGCCGTGTCGAGGTGGGCCAGGTCGCTGTTGCGCTCAGCCCACAGGCCGGAGTCGAGGTCGCCGCGGAGGCTTCGCACCGCCCGCTGCCCGGCGTCGGGACCGCCCCTCGTCCACACCGACATCGCACGACGGACGTACTCCTCCAGGTACGCCCCCGCTCTGCGCCAGTACGCCTCGAACAGGCCGTCAGCGCAGTCCCACGGGACCAGCGCCGGCGCGCTGCAGGCGCCGAGGCCGACGAGCGGCCTCAACCCGGAGAGCAAGCAGTAGCTGCAGCAGCAGTCCCAGGAGGAACAGCAGAAGGCCGCCGCTGGATACGGTGAGCCCTGGCCCCCGGCACGCCGCGCGGGAGCCCCAACCCGGGTTCAGAGTCGCTTCGGTCGCTCCGCCTGCCAGCTTCCGGAACCCTGACTCAGAGACCCCAGCCGCTGCCGAACAAGTTCGTCGTGCCCGTCAGCGATGCCCCCCGCCCGGCCCGTGACCCAGGTCCGGTTCAGGTGTCAGTCGATACCACGTACGACGTGCGGCTCGGCGATGTCATCCTCGTCGATGCCCGCGAGCCGCAGCGGCGGGATCGACCCCGGGCAGAAGTCCACTGCCTCGTGAACGAATCCGAATCCGATGTCCTGTTCCTTGATGTCCTGCACGTGGTCCTCCGTCTCAGCAGGTCGGTGAAGTGTCAGCGATGGAGCATCTCCACTCGCCGGACACTCCTCGAACCGGTCACGGCACGGTGGATCTCAAGCGCCGCCGTCGATCGGTTGAGCGTGATGTAGTGCACCCCCGGGGCGCCTTCGGCCAGTAGCCGCTCGGCCATGGCGGTGGCGTACTCGACGCCGATGCGGTACCCCAGCGCCGGGTCCTCGCGGGCGGCGTTCAGGTGGTGTGCCAGGTCCTCGGGGAACGCCGCGCCGCTCAGTTCGGCGAAGCGGCTGATCTGGCGGGCGTCGGTGGCCGGCATGATCTCCGGGATGATCGGGATGCCGCAGCCCGCTGCGGCCACCCGGTCACGCAGCCGCAGATAGTCCTCGACCTGGAAGAACATCTGGGTGAGGGCATAGTCGGCGCCCGCCCGGCACTTGGCGACGAAGTGCCTGATGTCGCTCTCCCAGTCGCACGAGCGAGGATGCCGTTCGGGGAAGGCGGCCACCCCGATGCTGAAGTCGCCGAGCTCCCGGACGAGCGAGACCAGTTCATGGGCGTACCGGAAACCGTCGGGGTGCGGGATCCACGGTGCGTTCGGATCGCCGGGCGGATCCCCACGTACGACGAGGACGTCACGCACACCCGCGTCGGCGTACTGGCCGATGATGTGGCGCAGCTCTGCCACCGAGTGGCCGACCGCGGTGAGATGGGCGACCGGGCGCATCGTCGTCTCCACGACGATCCGCTTGGTCACCTCGATGGTTCGCTCCCGCGAGGAGCCGCCCGCCCCGTACGTGACGGAGACGAAGTCCGGTGCGAGGCGCTCGACCTGGCGGATCGCCTGCCACAGAGCGCGCATCCCGGCCGGGGTCCTCGCTGGGAAGAACTCGAAGGAGAACGAGGCAGCGGGCCGGGCGAGGGTCTCACGCAGCGTCGTCATGTCGGCCCCTGACCTCGATGGTTGCGGTCACCGCCATACGCACGGGACTCCTTCGATTGCTCGGATCCTCCACCATGCGGCCCCGCGCACGAGGATCCTTCGCGCAACGCTGGAATGCGGGTGTAGGGCTCCGGCCCGCCACGGCCCGCTGCCCCTGCCGTTCCTCCCTCAGGCCCCGGGCAGCTCTCTCAGCTCTCAGCGGGGCATACCCGCGCCCCAGGTAGGCACGTAGCTGCATGGCTTCTGTGAGAGCCGTTCTCCCGGAAGCCGCCGTCGCGCGAGAATCAGGTTTTACGGGCTCCGGCGGCCCCTTACGGCCCCCGTACCGGCGGACGCTCTCTCCCGCAGGTCCCGGCCCCGGGCCGGAGCTCCCCTCCCCCACCGGTCCATGACGCTCCTTGCCGAACCGGCCTTCTCCCCGCGCAGGGGGACACGCCCCGCCACCGGGAGGTGCCTCGGCTGCCACAGGATGCGGCGCCCCGACAGCTCCCCATCGGTGGCGGTCCGAGGGCGGCGGCCGCCGTTTCGAGGACCGGCCCAGATTCCCTGCCGGGTGGTGCGGGCCCCTGGACACCAAGGGAATCCGCGGCTCCGCGCAAGTGGCGGCGTGGGCCGGGCCGTGCTGTCCGGGTTCCTGCTGCCGCCCGACTCCCCCGCGCGGGGCCAGCTGTTGTGCTCGCCGCGGGATGTGGCCGGATGCGTGTCGTCGGCGGCAGCACGGAGGCGGAGGCCGAGGCGGCGCTCGCGGTATGCCGACGGGTGGTCACGGCGGTCCCGGCAGCGACGAGAGGCACGGCGCGCGGGCCGTCTGCCATCTGCCGCCCTGTCGGTGGCCGGCCGCACCGTTGCACTCGCATCCGGGTGCGGGATCGACTGGCATCTCCCCTGGTGTACGGCACGTTCCTCGGTAGGGAGCCCCGTAGGCCTCTGCCCCACGAGCGCTGATTTGGCCCGCAGTAGACGGACTTTGAGCCCCGGGGCGGTGTCGAGCCCGGCGGGCAGCCGCCCTTCTCGCGCGGCCTGCAGACGGCTTCGCAAGCGAAACTCCGGACGAACCTGGGCATCGCCGGAACACATGGAGCCATCTCCTTGGCTTGTCGTATCGACGCTCCCGGAGTGCCGATACGACAAGCCCGGTCACATGCCTGGGACTCCGAAAGGAGAGCATCCGGAAGCGGACAGAGGCGTTCTGGTTCCTTCTCCGCGGACGGTCCGGAGGTTCTGATCCGTACCGGAAGGACAGGTGATCAAGAAATATTCAGCCCGAAACAGGCTGTGAGCGACTCCCAGGTAATCCCCGCCCCCTGTTCCCTCAACGGGCCGGACACCAGAGAGCCGGCATCAGACACGTGCCCAGTACTGAGCTGACTGCGAGCGACCGTAACGAACCGTCCTCTGCTGATCTACCCTCCCCCTCCCGCGCGGATACCTTCCCTGCCTTCCGCCCAAACAGGCACGGTAACCATGCCTCGTCACCACACCGAGCACCAGGCTCGCTCTACCGAAGCCCAGCCACCCGGTCAGGATCCTCCCCAGCGACGCCAGACCGCTTGAGCCGACTGACGAGGTGCGCTTTCACTGCGGCCATCCGGCACCCGGGTCACAGGAGCCGGGATCTGACATACGCCCACACCTCACCGCCTCTCATCACCACTAACCGGTGTTGCCACTCCAGCACGTCAACCCCTGCTGGAGGTAGTCAGAATCAGCGCACACCATCTGCTGGCTGTCGCCTTCCGGTCTCTGCGAGAGGCCTCTGCCGCGCTTTCTCCGGCAAGACCGAGAGCATCAGCCATCCACCATCCGCTTCGGCTATACCGGATCGGAAGGTTGCGGAGCAAGGAGAAATAATGGCGCTAGTATGCAGAGCAGAAACGTGAAAAGAGCCTCTGAGCTGGGCAAACAAACAACACTGCAAACATTGGCGCAAGCTTGTTGACACATAGGAGTTGGGGCATGAAAAACAGCCTTGCCCCTAGCTTCGGCAGGAGCGTGCACCAAGGGTTTCAGAGGCACGTGGGTGTAGGTAGCTCTCCATACCCTGCTCACCGCCTCTTTGAAGGCACTTGCTCTCACCTTCATCATCACCTGCATCCACGCGGACAAGGTGACCTGTTTGCCAGCTGGTTCACAGGCGGGTACGCATGCGATACGGCATGTCACTCCGGTGGTGCGTCGACCAATTGCCCTGCCTGCAGATACGTGGGTAGATATGCTGGCCTGCCCATCCATACGCAGAGCGGTCTGCACAGCTGCAGGTGTAACTGCCCGTCCCCCTGTAGCTGTGCAAGCGGAACCGAGGGTCGGTTCAGTAGTCAGCCACTTAATACGTGGGAAGACTGGAGTGCGGGCCCATGCTCAGGCAAGACAGTAGGTCTGCCTCCCTATACGGAGACAGGCAGCTGTGCGGGTGGGTGGGGTAGCGGGCACCCATGTGACCCTGACAAGAGGCAGTCATGTCCGTAAGAATGCTCGGTTGTCATCAGGCCTGCCTGATGACTGCTACGCCCGGTACCCGGTCTGCCTGTCCACTGGAGCGTCAGGTCGCCTGCATGTTGGCTCGACGGCAGGTGTGTGGGTCCGACGTGGAGCCTGTAGGCACATACCATCGCGTGCCTCCTCGCAAGCACGACAGCACGCAGGCTTCACTGTAGACGTGCGGGCCTCTTTGCCTGCCGGACTGTCGACAGGGTTCTGCGTGCGCAGCCTCATCGGCAGGGGTGCCCGTCACACGGATTGCTCGCTTGTTGGCGGTGCGGTTACCCGGCATGCGGGACGATCAGCCGGAGTGCAGACCAGCGTGCGCCTTTGCCTGTCCACCCGTATACAACTGGGCCCATAAGCACGCGTGGAGGCCGCTTGGCGGGCAAGCGTGCAGCCAAGCACGGAACCAGGTGTACAGGTCGATGGCAAAGCCAGCCGACTACTGATGTGCCACGCAAGCGGCCATGTCTGCCCGTACCTGTGCCGAGATGCTGATTCGTTCGTGTGGCGGGCAGCTAAGACGTTGATCTTCGTGATAACTTGTGCTCCTCCCTTTCGCGCACCCTTTCAGGAGGTAACTGTCCACATGGAGATCTCTCTTGGCCGCTTCGCTGGGCAGTCAACTCACCAAACTGCGAGGTATCACGCGTGAAGAACAGCGGTGGCTGCGACCTCAGAACACGCAGCGACACTTATTGTTCTGCCATCCCGAGGTATGCCGATGAGCTGGGACAACGGGGCCGGATAACCGATCTGGCGCCCCGATCGGCAGGTTCAGGGACCTACCTGACCCCCTTCGAGGCTGCATCGGAGCGCAGAATCGTTCTGAGCGAAGTCCTGACCATCAGTACCAGAGCAAAAAGGGCGTTTCGCACCCGGATTGCGGGCCCTACCAAGAGTGAGAGGATCCATGGCCAGTCCCTTCGAAGCGCCTGCCACTGACACGCAGCTCGCCGGCATCCCCTGGGAGTCGTTGTCGCACATCTTCATGTTCGGCAACGGCAAGGGAGGCGTCGGTAAGTCCTCCGTCTCCGCGAATGCTGCGGGCAAGGCCGCTCGCAGCGGACTGCGCACGCTCATCATCGACTGCAACGCCCAGGGCAACATCGCGCGCGAGCTCGGGTACAAGCGGGCCGATTGGAACGATGGGGGAGCGGGGCTCATCGAGGCGCTGCGTACCGGCGCGCCCCTCACTCCGGTCGAGAACGTGCGGGAGAACCTCGACGTCGTCCTGGGCGGGCCGGCCCTCGGCGACGAGTTCGGCATCTTCTTCCACACGCTTCTGGCCAAGGAAGGCCCGCACGCGTATCTGCGGCTGCTGATGTGTCTGCTGCCGATCGCGCACCGGTACCAGATCATCATTCTCGACACCCCGCCGGAGAACCCGTCGCTCCAGCGCCTCGCCCTCTCCGCCGCCCGGTGGCTGGTCATCCCGGTCAAGAGTGACGGTGGCGCTGAGGACGGCCTCGCGCAGATCGGCCTGGAGTTCTCCTACGTCAAGTTCGTCAGCCACATCAATCCGCACATCGCGCTGCTCGGCGTACTGCTGTTCGACACCGGGCGGAACTACAGCAGCATCCACGCCGACGTGCGGCGCCAGGTGCAGAAGGTGCTGGGCGAGGAAGCCCACATGTTCAAGCACCTCATCGGCCACACCGAGTCGGTAGCTCGGTTGGTACGGAAACGAGGCCTTCTCGTACACGAGTTGGCGGATCAGCGTGTGGCAGGCGATCGCTCGGTTCCCGAGACCGTGGTGGGGCTCGACTCGGACTACGAAGGATTCACCGAAGAGATGTTCGCCAGGGCTCTGGAGCTCAGGAAGGATGCCGCGGCATGACACCGCCGAAGAACAAGAAGACCTCCGACCAGGACGACGAGCAGGGCATGTCGGACGAGGGTGTCGGCAACCTGTTCACCGGTGGGGCTGCTGCCCCGTCCGGCGCGCTCGCCGGCTGGGCGGCGGCCCCATCCAGCCCTGCGGCGCAGGCCGTACCGGCCGCCCAGCCGGGGCTGGCCGTCCCGCGGCCTCCTGTGGTGCCTCGGCCCACCCAGGAGCTCGTCGAGGAGCCCGCAGCGCCGGTCTCCGACGCCGACACCGCCAAGCCTGTCGGCTTCTACGTGTCGACGAACGTGGCCAACCGCTTCCGCAAGCTGCGCAAGCAGAGCGACCTGACCCATACGCAGATCGTGTTCCTCGCTGTGGAGGACGCCGTCGAGAAGGGGCTCACGCAGGTCGTCGAGGAGGCACGGCGGGCGCCCAAGTTCCAGTCCAAGCTCTTCGCCGTGGCGACGAACAACACGGACCTGCGGGGCCTCGGTCCAGTGCAGCTGCAGTACAAGCCGACGAGGGCTCAGCGTGCCGTCATCGACGGCCTGGTGACCGAGGCCGGGCTTCCTGACCACACCAAGTTCCTGGCGGTCGTCCTCGACCAGTACCTCCCCGGACGCAGGGACGCCTGAGAAGGCGCTCCACCGTCCGTCTGTGCGCCGCACCCCGGAGACCCGGGGTATGCGGCGCACAGCTGCGTCCTAGCCCCTCCAGGGGGCTCACGGCGGCGGGCCGGAGAGAAGGTCTCTCCGGCCCCTCCCGGCCGGCCTTTCGGAGGGGTCTGGGGCAGTCGAGTCGTACTCGAAGAAGAACCGCGTCCCGGTACATGGCATCGCGGGGCTGAACGGGACCGGAGCCTCCAACCCCGTTCAGCCCCGCGGTTCAGCCCCGCACAAAAGTGCAGGTCAGGGCGTTTTCCTGAAGAACAACGGGACTGACGGGGCTGGACCTCGTAGTTATCAGCTGTGTAAGAAAATATAGGAACACGCGTACGCACGCGCATGACATCTTTTTTCTCTGTAGCTGATAACTACGAGGTCCAGCCCCGTCAGTCCCGTCCTTTTGCGGGATACTTCTCTGACCTGCACTTTTACTGAACGGGACTGAAGCGTTCAGCCCCTCACGGGACTGAACGAAACGCGAGGCGCCGACCCCTCGGGCGGCAGCACGGGACTGACGGGACTCATTTTCCGCGACACGCGGTTCTCCCTCCCCTGCACCCCTCTGGGGTGGGCTACGCTCTGTCTCGGCTGACTCGAAAGCTCAGTCCCTTCAGTCCCGTAGTCCCGTTGGCGCGAGGGTTTGTGAAGGCGAGGGACAAGACCCGCACGCGAAGAGCCCGACAAGGACCAAAAGTTGCCCGACCACGCCTCGGCCACCCCGCCGGCTGCCTCGCGGCCGGCGGACGGGCACACGATCGCGCACTGGTGCGCCCGAGCCGGCTGGCCGGTACACCCGCTCGCCCCGGCACAGAAGACGCCGCCCGCCAACTGCGCCGACTGCAAAGAGCACCACGCCCCGGCGACCTGCCCGTGCAAAAACGCGGGCCGTTGGTGCCACGGCTTCCACGCGGCAACCACGGCCCCCGGGCTCATCGACGCCTGGTGGAACGCGCAGCCCCGCTTCGGAGTGGGCGTTTCGTGCGGCCCCGCCGACCTGGTGATCCTGGATGTCGACGCCCACGCGGCCCAAGTGCCCGAGAGGGCCCGACTACTGCCCGGCATCCCGATCGGCCCGCACGTGGACCTGGCGGGCCTTGCCACGGGCTTCGACACGCTGGCGCTGCTCGCCGCCCTGCGCGGCGAGCAGGACCCGGCGGCCGACGAGACCACCCTGCGCGTGCGGACCCCGTCCGGCGGACTGCACATCTGGTACCGCAACCCGCACCCGGCGACCCGCTACCGCTCGTCCACCGGCTCCAGCCCGAGGACAGCCCTGGCCTGGCAGGTCGACGTCCGCTCCGACAACGGCTACATCGTGGCCCCCGGGGTCAGAACCACCGCAGGCGACTACGCCCCCGTGAGCGCTGTCCGGGAACCGGCCCTGCTCCCCGCCTGGCTGGCGGCCGAGCTGAAGCGCACCGGGCACGTCCCAGGCGCCGTCAGCCCCTCCCGCCCCCCAGCAGGAGTCCCGGCCCCCATGCGCCGCTCACGGCCCGCCACAAAGGCGGCAGAACGCCTCCTGGAGCCGCTGCTCGCGGAGGTCACCGCCTGCCGAACCGTCAGCGAAGGAGCGAGCTTCACCGAGAAACTCAACCGGGCCGCCTACACCGCGGGTGGCCTCGTCGAAGGCGGTCACCTGTCCGGGGCCGATGCGCGCAGCCTGCTGGCGGAGACTGCCCGTACCGCCCGACCGCACCAGGAACGCCGCAATCTCATGGTCATCGAATCCGCCCTGTCCGCCGGCGCCCAGCGCCCGCTCCACCCGCGAGGAAGCTCATGAGCGTCGAGCCCGTACGCTTCGATGCCGAAGCCGCAGCCAGGCAGATTCATCAGCAGAGCCTCGATCTCGATCTGGACCTGCCGCAGCCCACCCTCCCGGCCCAGCAGAACGAGGCACCCGCCCAACACCCCGCGGAGCCCGCCTGGCTACTGCCGACCGCCCTCACCGACCGTGGCAACGCGAAACTGTTCGCGCGCCTGTACCGGGACCGGTTCCGGTACGTCATCGGGATGGGCTGGCACTCCTGGGACAGGTACCGGTGGAAACTCACCGGCGGCGAGGAGGCCGCTGTCTGGGCTGCGGGAGAGATGGCCGAGCAGTACGCCGACCACGACCCGACCGGCCGCTTCGCGGACCGTCAACTTGCCGGACACCGCCGCCACTCGGAGTCGACCGCCGGAGTCAAGGCCCTCCTGTTCCAGGCGCAGGCAGCCCCGAGCCTGCGCCTGAACCCCGACGTCCTCGACGGCGACATGTACGCCCTGTGCACCCCCTCCGGAGTGGTGGACCTGCGCACCGGACTGCTGCGCAAGCCCAACCCGCTCACCGACATGCACTCGCGCGCCACCACCGTCGCCCCGCTCAAGACGCCGGTCCCGAGGTGGGACAGCTTTCTGCGCGACACCTTCGGCGACGACGACCAGGGCTTGGAGACCACGCGCTTCCTGCACCTGCTGCTCGGCTACTCCATCACCGGCGACGTCGGCGCCCAGGTGCTGCCGTTCCTGTACGGCTCCGGCGCGAACGGCAAGTCCGTGCTCCTGGAGGTCATGACCCAGATCCTGGGGGACTACGCGAACGCCGCCCCACCCGGATTCCTCATGGAGAAGGGCAAGTTCACCGAACACTCCACCGAGCTGACCGAACTGCACGGCCGGCGCATTGTGGTGTGCAGCGAGCTCAAGCCCAACGACAAGTTCAACGAGGCCCGGGTCAAGCTCCTCACCGGCGGCGACACCATCACAGCCCGCCGCATGCGGCAGAACTTCTTCACCTTCACGCCCACCCACAAACTCTGGCTGCTCGGCAACCACCGCCCGGAGGTCGGCACGGGCGGTCACGCGTTCTGGCGCCGCATGCGCATCATCCCCTTCGAACGGCGCGTTCCCGACGAGCGGAAGATCGACAACCTCGCCGCCGAACTCGTCGCCGACGAGGGCCCCGGCATTCTGCAGTGGCTCATCGAAGGCGCCCAGCGCTACCTGGCCACCCGGGACCCGCTCACCGGTCCCGCATCCGTACGGGTCGCGACAGCCGCGTACGAGACCACCGAGGACCACATCGGACGCTTCCTCACCGAACGCTGCACCAAGGGCGAGGGAGACCGCGATCTGCGCGTCGAACAGAAGCTGCTGTACGAGGCCTACGGCCGATGGTGTTCGGACGAGGGCATCCGCTCCTCCACGCCGCGCGCCTTCGCCGGCCGCATCCGTCAGGAACTGGGTCTGGCCTCACCCGCAGAAATGATCAAGAATAACGCGACCAAGCTCTACCCGGGTCTCGCGCTGCTTCCCGACGGCGCCTATGAAGGGGGCGCTCGATGACAGCAGCGTCATGCGCCCTGCCCGGTCTTGCCGGGCGACCGTACGATAGGGGCGGTTGCCCCGGACGGTTCCGCACCGCCGGACCGGGCACGAGCTCTTTGAACGACACACCGCCAGGCCGACCCGCGGCCACCCACACGCAGGAGGGCCGATGAGCGCGCTGCCCCAGGAAGGCGATGTTGCCCAGGAGGTCGAGATCGTGTGGCTCGAGGACCCGAAGGGCCTCGACTACGTCCGTCAGGCCCTGGACAAGGTCAACACGCGCAAGGGCAAGCCACGGTACGAGCGTGACGGCCGTCTCATCGGCTACACGAACCTCGCCCCGAAGGCGCCCCGAAGCGCCGACAGCGGACTGTTCGCCCGCCGTACGTTCTACCTGCTGCCGCACGACCGCCCCAACCGGCCCGACGACCCCGAGTGCCCCTACAAGGTCGGCTCGCCCCTCGAGGCGGTCGACCCGCGCACGGTCGCACCGGGCGAGGTAGGGGAGAAGACCAGCCGATCGCAGGGCACGGCGGAGATAGTCCCGGCCGGCTCCTGAGCCGCCGCATCCACCCGGATGTGTCCCCGCGACCGGCACGGCGGATCACGGGGACACTCCGGGACGAGCGTTGCCGGGGTTGTACCGGTGCTGGATCGGCACTCGACCCTCGTGTGACACGGTCGGGGAGCGGTGCCCGCGGTGGTGCGCCGCAGGGACGGGAGGTCCTGGAATGGACGCAACACCACATGACTCCGTGTGCGGAGCCCTGTCCCGGCTGCTGAGCATGCAGGCCGTCCAGGAGCGCAACAAGGCACTGGCCCGAGCCCTGCTCGCCGCCGGCCACAACGGAGCGCGCTACGAGTCGCTGGTCGCGGAGAACGACCGGGTGACCGCCCGCATCACGCTCCCGGACGGCCCCGTCGCACGTGGCCTGATTGCGGAGTTTCGCTTCGACGCGCAGGGCGAGGTCAGCGAGTACCGCGACTTCCTGGTACCGGCCGGGTCAAGGCCCACCGCTGTTGCCGCCGCGTCCGCCCCGGCTGCCTGAACCGCGCACGTGTGGGACGGCCCACGCCGTCATCGGATTCCTTATGAAAGTCCGAGGTTAAGAAGGGCACCCACACACGAGGGCACGTCCGCCCGTACTTCCTGGAAGTCGATGCCGTATGACCGCGTATGCCGCTTGTTTCCACGGGCAGACGAAGACGCATGGCTGTACTGAGAAGAATCGCCCGCCCTCTGCTGGCCACCCCGTTCATCGCCGAGGCGGGGCACGCGCTGCGCAGCCCACGCCCTCTCGCGACCGGCACCGCCTCCCGGGCACAGCAGTTCGGCGTCACCGTTGACGACCCGCTGAGACTGGTCCGGCTCAACGCCGCCGTCCAGATCGTCGCGGGCGGAGCGCTCGCGCTGGGCCGTTTCCCCCGTTCCGCCTCACTCGTCCTTGCCGCGAGCCTCGTGCCGACCACCCTTGCCGAGCACGCGTGGTGGAAGGAGAAGGACCCGGAACTGCGTAGGGACCAACAGTTCCACTTCGCCCGGCGCGTCGGCCTGTTCGGCGCGCTACTGCTCGCCGCTGCCGATACCCACGGCAAACCGTCGGCGGCCTACCGTGCCCGCACAGCGGCGCACACCAGCAGGAAGAGGGCCCGCAGAGCCACGGCCAAGGCGGGCGGACAGCTGCACTCGGCGATCGAAACGGTGGGCGCAAGCGCGTCCGACGTCGCGGGCGGCGCCGGACGGGCAGTGAGCTCCGCCGCCGAGTCCGCACGCGCGATGCTGCCCGGCCAGTAGGAGGCGGGACGGGCGGAAGCAGTAGCTTATGGCTGGTCTTCCGCCCACCCCGTCTGATCTGCGCATTGACGGGCAGGAGAGGCTATGCCGCAGTGGTGGGCCGCCCAACGGGCCCGCCCAGCGGCGACCCCGGCAGGTCCGTCAACCGAACGGGCCTGTGAACCGCAGCGACGCCGACGGAAGGTCACTACCGATGTCTCCTGTGACGGAGCAATGGGCCGATGTACTCACAACCCACTTCGCCCTCGGTGAAGAACGCCCCGCCGTACGGGCAGCGGCGGTCTACTCGGCCGAATCGGGATTTTTCGCCGTGGCCGGCCGCGAAGGCGAGAACGGCCGACCGCACTTCGACCCTGCCGGGGGGACCGGTGCACAACCGGGTTCAGACGCTTTCGACCCGTCCCGCCTCGATGCTCTGTGGACAGTCGGCGAAGAAAACGCGTCTCCTCCGCTCCTCCGCCTCGGCGAGGTCGTGTGGCGCCGTGAAAGCCTGGAGCAGGTCACGGATGCGGTGACCGGAACCGAACTCGACCTGGTGCTGCTTCGCGAGGGGGACCGGAGCATGTGGGTGGTACGGACCCGGCAGGGCATCTGCATCTTCGCGCTGGTCGACGGGGCCAACGAGGGCCACGTGGCCGAAGCCCGCTCATTCGCCCTCGACTTCGACTCCTTCCTGGTCGGCCAGGGGTACTGATCCCGGAAACTGGGCCCGGTTGTTGCATTGAGCCTCTGCCATCTTGGTCAGGCGGCGAGTTCGAGGGTGACGACGGCTGTGATCCGGGCGGTGCTGCGGCGGACCAGCCTGGCCGGGAGCGACACTACGGCTCTGACATGACAGGCCACCGCGCCGTATCGGCCGGCACCACGTCAGCCGGACCAGGGTAAGTGTCGCCGCCAGGAACAGCACCTGTGTGACGGTGCGGGGGAGCAGCTGGTCCCACCACGGAAGGGCCGGCTCGGAGAGCGCCCACGCCACGTTGGCGGGGAACACGGCTACGAGGAGAGCGCTCAGCCCGAGCCCCGCCCAGGGGACGAGACGCGGAGCCAACACGCCTAGCGCCCCAGCGAGTTCGAGCACACCGCTTGCCGTGACGAGCAGTTCTGGCCGGGGCAGCCCGCTCGGCACCATGACGATGAGCTCCGCGCGCATGCCGACGAAGTGGACGGTTCCCGTCAGCAGGAACATCGCGCAGAGCCCCGCGCGCAGGGCGAGTTCGAGGCTTCGGGCGCGGCGGAGCCACAGGGCGTTCACCGCAAGGGTGAAGCCGGCCACGACGACCAGGGTGATCAGGGGTTCCATGGTGCTCCTCCCGGCATGAGCGGCGGGTGCGTCACAGCAGCGACTGCGAACGCCGTACGGTCTCGGCGTCGATCTCCTGGATCTGGATGACGACACCCTCCGGGTCGGTGACGCGAACGCTGCGCCCGAAGTCCTCGTCCACGAGCTCGTACGTGTACCCGGCGGCCCCGAGCCGCGCCGCGACGTCCTCCAGCTTCTCGGCCGTGGAAAACCCGAGGCCCACCGTCCCGGCCGGACGGCCCTTGGAGACGGCCGCATCGTGGATACCGACGGCACCGGCCCCGGCATCGAGGTACGCCCAGACGGGCACGCTGGCCTCGGGCCGGAAGACCAGGTCGAGTCCGGCGCAGAACCTGCGGGACGCCTCGAGGTCGGCGACGTAACGGATGGGCAGGACGGTGAGCATGCTCTCTCCTCGACTGGACTGGCGGCTGAGCTGAGTGCGCCGGGTGAGCGGGACTTGCGGGCGCGGAGGTGAGTACGGCGTATGCGGGGGACCGCGCTGCGGGACTGCTCTCAGCCTCGGTCCCCGGTCATTTTTCGGACGTAACATCGGCCTGGATCGGTGGAACAGTTCCATAGAGAGGACCAGGGCGGTGGATCACGTCACGATCGATGCGACCGACCGGCGGATCATTCACGCGCTCCAGGTCGACGGCCGGGCCTCGTTCAGCCGCATCGCGGCAGTCCTGGACCTCGGTGAGCGCACGGTGGCCCGGCGCTACCAGCGCCTGCGCTCCTGTCTCGCGCTCCGCGTCGTCGGCATCTCCGACGCGCGGCACCTCGGCCACCTCGACTGGTTCGTCCGGATGCGCTCGACGCCCGAAGTGATCGAGTCGGTCGGCGCCGCGCTTGCCGGCCGCCAGGACACCTCCTGGATCGCCTCGCTGGCCCCGGGCACGGAGCTGACCTGCATCATCCAGGCCGGCCCGGCGGGCATCGACGGACCCGGCACCGTCTTCGACCAGCTTGGCCGCCGACGGAACATCTCCTCCCTGACCGCGCAATGCCTGCTCGCCCCGGTGGCCGGAGTGGGCGGCTGGGCTGGCCGCCTCGGAGCGCTGACCTCGGAGGAGAAGACGGAACTGGCCCCGGAAGCAGCCTCGTTCAATGAGATCAACGAGCGGTTCACCCCGACTCCGGAGGACCGCCGACTGCTGCACCTGCTCGCCGAGGACGCCCGAACGAGCATCGCGGCCCTGGCAGACCTGACAGCCACGCCGGAATCCACGGTGCGGCGCCGTGTCAGCGAGTTCATCGAGAGCGGTCTGCTGCTGTTCGAGGTCGAGATCGACCCCCGGCTATACGGCCGCACTGTCGAGGCGATCTGCTGGCTGGACGTCGAACCGGCCCGGTTGGCCGAGGCCGGGAAGCAGCTCTCGACCCACGGTGAGGTCGCCTTCGCCGCCACGACGACCGGGCCGACCAACGTACTCGCCATCCTCGAACTCACCGGTGCAGCCGCTTTGCACGAGTACCTGACGGCCCGGCTGGGAGGGCTGGAGGGAATCCGCCATGTCGAGACCGCGCTCACCGGCCGCAGGAGCAAACGCGCCGGCCCGCTGCTCGTACGGCGCCGAGGCGCCTGATGGACGCAGCCTTCGTGATGTCCGCGTGGACCACCTCGAAGCCGCCCTTGGCACAGCGATTCCCCGGGGCTTTCGTGGCAGCGTTCATTTCGTAGGTACAGAGGTCTTTCTCGTGGAGGGCTTTTTTGCGTTTCGTCTTCGTGGACCTGACGAGCCGCCACGAGCGTTCCCGACCCTTTCCGGGGACAAAAATGGGTTAGACCAATTAACGACCCGTCAGGTACTCCTGGGACGTCCCAGGAGTTGAGGCCGGCACCCGATGGACACTATGACGAGACATCAGAAAACCGGCACACATCGCAACCAAAAACAGGCCCCCGCTCTCCCATCCAGCTAGCCACGGGCCGAAGGCCCGAGCATCGGCACCGAAGGTGACGATGCCCCAGGACGCCGAAGGCGGCCAAGGGTGCGGAGCACCCTTGTGGTTGGGTGCGGAGCACCCTGCATCTTGACGGCCCGTAGGGCCGTCGCGTCGTGTCTCCGGAGGAGACCGCGCG
>NZ_JBICXG010000048.1:17022-24629 GCF_043200175.1 Streptomyces sp. NPDC048462 | reverse complement strand
AACATTTTCTGCGACTTTCCTCCGGGCGCTTCCCTTCGGTCTTGCGTTTCCGACTCTATCAGACTCTTTCGTGTCCGATTCCCGGTCGAAGCGGGATTGCTTTCGAGGAATTCGCTTTCGCGCTTTCCCTTTCGGCGTGTTCACTACTTTAGCCGATTCCCCCGGTGACTCATAATCGAGTCAATGGAACGTATTTCGGCATGCCGAAATACGCACCCGCTGGGGTGAGTCGTAGGTAGTGGTTGGCCACTTCGAGTTGCCCGGCATCAGGTCCGAAGGACCAGACCGTTGGCTGTACCCGTGTCAAGCGGCTCGGACTACATTAGGTGCCCCGCATGGGCGAGTCAAGTTGACCTGCGGCGTGGTGTGTGTGCCCGGTAGGGGCTCACCGTGGGGTCGCCGTCGACCCAGAACCGCCACGGGTGGGTTGCACCGTCTCCGCCCACTCCGGTGCGCGGACCGTTGCGTACCTGGTCGCGTGGTGCTGGGGTGCCGTGCAGTACGGAGAGGACGGCACCCGGGCGGGCGATGGCGTCGGTGCCGTCGAGCCCGCGGTCGATGTCGAGGGCCGTCGCGAGCCGGGCCGGCCCTTTGGCCAGTTCTCGGTCATTGCGGGCCGAGAGTCGACGTTTACGGGTGAGGTCGGCGCCGGTGATGATGTCGCCCGCTCTCAGCAGCACACCGCTCGCCAGGCCCTCGGGGCCGCACACCAGGTTGAGGCAGTGCCACATGCCGTAGGTGAAGTAGACGTACGCGTGGCCGGGCGGCCCGTACATCACGCCGTTGCGCGCGGTCCGGCCGCGGAAGGCGTGCGAACCGGGGTCGACCTCCCCCGCGTACGCCTCCACCTCGGTGAGACGCAGCTCGATGGGACCCTCCGGCGTGCTGCGTACCAGCGTCCGGCCCAGAAGGTCCGGTGCCACGTCCAGTACGGGGCGGTCGAAGAAATCCCGCGTCAGCGGCGTACGTTCCTGGCCCTCGATCATGGAGTCCGAGGCTACCGGGAACCGACTACGGTCATGGCGCGTATGTAGGGGTCAGGACCTAGGAGGAGAAAACATGGGCTTCAAGCGGCTGCTCGCGAGCATGGGTGCCGGCGGTGCCTCGGTGGAGACGGAGCTGACCGAGCTCAACGTCGTACCGGGTGGGGTCGTCCAGGGCGAGGTGCGGGTCCAGGGCGGATCGGTGGACCAGCAGATCGAGGGGCTCTCCGTCGGGCTGCAGGCCAGGGTCGAGGTCGAGGGCCAGGAGCAGGAGACCAAGCAGGACATCGAGTTCACCAAGCTGCGGCTCGGCGGGGCCTTCGAGGTGCGGGCGGGTGCGGTGCACGTCGTGCCGTTCGGGCTGGAGATCCCCTGGGAGACGCCGATCACGATGTTCGCGGGTCAGCACCTGCACGGCATGAACATCGGGGTGACCACGGAGCTGGAGATCGCACGGGCGCTGGACTCCGGGGACCTGGACCCGATCAACGTCCACCCGCTGCCGGCGCAGCAGGCGATCCTGGACGCCTTCGGGCAGCTGGGCTTCGGCTTCCGCAGCGCCGATATGGAGCGCGGTCACATTCGCGGGACGCGTCAGCGGCTGCCCTTCTACCAGGAGATCGAGTTCTTCCCGCCGTCGCAGTACCGGGGGCTGAACCAGGTCGAGCTGACGTTCGTCGCGGACGACCGCGAGATGGACGTCGTGCTGGAGATGGACAAGAAGCCGGGTCTCTTCAGTGAGGGCAGCGACTCCTACCGTGCCTTCAAGGTGGGTCTGAACGACTACCAGGGGACCGACTGGGCGGCCTACCTGAATCAGTGGCTCGCCCAGGTCGGCGGTCAGCGCAACTGGCTCTAGGGTCGGTGGGGAGACCCCCGATACCGGAACCACAACAGGAGAGGTGCTGACGTGACCGAGCCGAAGAGGGCGCCGTTGCCGCACGACTTCCATCCCGAGGTCCCCTCGTTCACCGTGGTGAGCGAGGACCTCGCACCGGGGGCCGTGCTTGCGGACGCACAGGTGCAGGCGGCCGGGAACACCTCGCCGCAGCTGCGGTGGGACGGGTTCCCGGCGGGTACGAAGAGCTTCGCCGTGACGTGCTTCGACCCGGACGCCCCTACCGGCAGCGGGTTCTGGCACTGGGTGCTCTTCGACATCCCGGCGTCGGTCACGGAGCTGCCGGCGGGTGCGGGCGGCGGCGCGTTCGAGGGCCTGCCCCCTGGCGCCGTGCACGTCCGCAACGACTACGGGTCGAAGGACTTCGGCGGCGCCGCACCGCCGCCCGGCGAGAACCACCGGTACGTGTTCACCGTGTACGCGGTGGACAGCGAGAAGCTCGGTCCGGACAGCGACGCGTCGCCCGCCGTGGTCGGTTTCAATCTGCGTTTCCACACGCTGGGCCGCGCCCAGCTGGTCGGTGAGTACGCCGAGCCGGCCTGAAGCCCGCAAAGTCGATAGTTCCCCCCTGTTTGCCCTGCCCTGGTCCTGGAGAGATCAGGGCAGGGCACTTTTTATTGCGTTGTCCATTGCGGCCTGCCCGGCCAGAGTTGATCCGGGCCTGCCAGGCGGTGGGCGGCACACGGGAGGTGGGCGGGATGCGGGACACGCTGGTACTGAATGCGAGCTTCGAGCCTCTGTCGACGGTGACGCTGAATCGTGCGGTGGTGCTGATTCTGCAGGACAAGGCCGTCGTCGAGCAGTCGCATCCCGGCCTCCGCATGCGCGGTGCCGCCGTGGACATTCCGGTGCCGAGGGTGATCAGGCTCTGCCGGTACGTGAGGGTGCCGTTCCGAAGACACGCCCCGTGGTCCAGAAGGGGTGTGCTCATACGGGACCAGCACCGGTGCGCGTACTGCGGGCGGCGGGCGAGCACCGTCGACCACGTGGTGCCGCGTGCCCAGGGGGGTCAGGACACCTGGCTGAACACGGTGGCGTCCTGCGCCGAGGACAACCACCGCAAGGCGGCCCGTACGCCGGAGCAGGCGGGGATGCCGCTGTTGCGGCAGCCGTTCGTGCCGTCGCCGGCGGATGCGATGCTGCTGGCGCTCGGGGCCGGCGACCGGTCGGCGCTGCCGGAGTGGCTGGCGCAGTCGGCGGCGTAGTAGGCCTACGCCCGGTGCGCTAGCCGTAGCCCGTCTCCCTGCGGAGGCGGGCTGCCACTCGTCAGCGGAGCAGCAGTTGGACGATGGCGACCGTTCCGACCGTGACGATGAGGGCGCGCAGGATGGCGGGGCTGAGCCGGCGGCCGACCTTGGCGCCGATCTGGCCGCCGAGGGCCGAGCCGACCGCGATCAGCACGACGGCCGTCCAGTCGAACTCCGCGACGAAGAGGAAGAAGAGTGCGGCGATGCTGTTGACGACGGCGGCCAGGACGTTCTTCACGGCGTTGAGGCGCTGCATCGTGTCGTCGAGCAGCATGCCCATCAGGGAGAGGTAGATGATCCCCTGCGCGGCGGTGAAGTAGCCGCCGTACACGCTGGCGAGCATCAGGCCGACGAAGAGCAGCGGGCCGCCGTCGGGGCGGGCCGGGACACCGGTCTGTTCGCGGCGGCGCTGGACGGCTTTGCTGATGCGCGGTTGCAGGATGACCAGGACGAGGGCCCCGGCGACCAGGATCGGCACGATGGTCTCGAAGGCGGTGGACGGCAGCGCCAGCAGCAGTGTGGCGCCGGTCAGTCCGCCGATGAGCGCGCCCACGGCGAGCTTCAGCACACGTGGGCGCTGCCCTTCGAGCTCCTTGCGGTAGCCGATCGCGCCGCTGATGGAGCCGGGGATCAGGCCGAGTGCGTTGGAGACCGTGGCGGTGACCGGGGGCAGGCCGGTGGCGAGCAGTACCGGGAAGGTGATCAGCGTTCCCGAACCGACGATCGTGTTGATCGTGCCCGCGCTGATGCCCGCGGCGAAGACGGCGAGCATCTCCCAGATGGTCATCCCGAATCCCCCGTGGCTGATCGGTGCTTGGTGCACTGATCATGCCCGAGGGGGTGTACACGTCAGTCGACGGGGGGCTGCTCGCGGCGCTCCTTGCCCGAGTCGCCGGTGTTGAAGCCGGGCATGCCGGTTCCGAGGTTGCCGAAGGCGCCGCTGAGGCCCTTGAGTGCGTCGCCGATCTCGCTGGGGACGATCCAGAGCTTGTTGGCGTCGCCCTCGGCGATCTTCGGCAGCATCTGGAGGTACTGGTACGAGAGGAGCTTCTGGTCCGGGTCGCCGGCGTGGATGGACTCGAAGACCGTACGGATCGCCTGGGCCTCGCCCTCCGCGCGCAGGGCGGCGGCCTTGGCCTCACCCTCGGCGCGCAGGATCGCGGACTGCTTCTCGCCCTCGGCGGTGAGGATCGCGGACTGGCGCGTTCCCTCGGCCTGGAGGATCGCGGCGCGCTTGTCACGGTCGGCGCGCATCTGCTTCTCCATCGAGTCCTGGATGGAGGTGGGCGGCTCGATCGCCTTCAGCTCCACACGGTTGACCCTGATACCCCACTTGCCGGTGGCCTCGTCGAGGACTCCGCGCAGGGCGGCGTTGATCTCCTCGCGGGAGGTCAGCGTCCGTTCCAGGTCCATGCCGCCGATGATGTTGCGGAGCGTGGTGACGGTGAGCTGCTCGATGGCCTGGATGTAGCTGGCCACTTCGTACGTCGCGGCCCGTGCGTCGGTCACCTGGTAGTAGATGACCGTGTCGATGTTGACGACCAGGTTGTCCTGGGTGATCACCGGCTGCGGCGGGAAGGGCACGACCTGTTCACGGAGGTCGATCCGGTTGCGGATCGAGTCGATGAACGGGACGACGATGTTCAGGCCTGCGTTGAGGGTGCGGGTGTACCGGCCGAAACGCTCCACGATGGCGGCGCTGGCCTGTGGGATGACCTGGATCGTCTTGATCAGAGCGATGAAGACGAGCACCACCAGAATGATCAGGACGATGATGATCGGTTGCATCGTTTTCCTCGTGCCCTTCGGTTGCCGACGGATCGCGATGATCGAGGTCGAGATCGTGTGAGGGGCCGGAGTCAGGTCGGTTGTCCTGCCGCTCCGGTTCTCATGATGATCGACATCGAGTCTGACAGAACGGGCGCTGCCGTGTGGGCTGTTCGGTCACATGACGACGGCGGTGGCTCCGTCGATTTCGACGACATCGACCTGTTGGCCGGGTTCGTAGCTCAGTTCCGCGTCCAGGGCGCGCGCCGACCAGATCTCCCCGGCCAGCTTGATCCGGCCGCCTTCGCCGGTGACCCGTTCCAGGACGACGGCCTGACGGCCCTTCAGGGCGTCGATGCCGGTGGCGTGATGGGGCCGGTCAGAGCGGTGCCGGTTGGCGATCGGCCGGACCACCGCGATCAGTGCCACCGAGACGATCACGAAGACCAGTACCTGGGCCACGATTCCGCCGCCGAGAGCCGCGACGACCGCCGCGGCGACCGCCCCGACGGCGAACATGCCGAACTCGGGCATCGCGGTCAGGACGAGCGGGATGCCCAGTCCCACCGCGCCGATCAGCCACCACACCCATGCGTCGATGATGTCCACCCGGTCATCGTATGACCGCGAGCACCTCCGCCGACAGGGCGCAGGCGGGGCGGGCACGTGCACAACGGCCCGTCAGGGGCCGGGAGGGCTCTGGGCCGGCCCGGCGAACGCCCCTCAGCCGAGCGGCAGTCCGCGGGCGGTGTAGCGGTCGCCCTGGTGCTCGACGACGAGCGGCAGGCCGAAGCAGAGGGAGAGGTTGCGGGAGCTGAGCTCGGTCTCCATGGGTCCTGCGGCGAGCACCTTGCCCTGCCGGATCATCAGGACGTGGGTGAAGCCGGGGGCGATCTCCTCGACGTGGTGGGTGACCATGATCATGGAGGGGGCGTACGGGTCGCGGGCCAGCCGGCCGAGGCGGCGGACCAGGTCCTCGCGGCCACCGAGGTCGAGACCGGCGGCGGGCTCGTCGAGGAGCAGCAGCTCGGGGTCGGTCATCATCGCGCGGGCGATCAGGGTGCGCTTGCGTTCACCCTCGGACAGGGTGCCGAACTTCCGGTCCAGGTAGTCGGTCATGCCTAGCCGGTCGAGGAAGGCGCGGGCGCGGTCCTCGTCGACCTTGTCGTAGTTCTCGTTCCAGGTGGCGGTCATGCCGTAGGCGGCGGTGAGCACCGTCTGCAGGACCGTCTGGCGCTTGGGCAGCTTCTCCGCCATGGCGACGCCCGCGATCCCGATGCGGGGGCGGAGGTCGAAGACGTCGGTGCCGACGCCGCCGAGCCGCTCGCCGAGGACCGTGGCGCTGCCCTTGCTCGGGAAGAGGTAGCTGGAGGCGACGTTGAGGAGGGTGGTCTTGCCGGCGCCGTTGGGGCCGAGGATGACCCAGCGCTCCCCCTCCTTGACCGACCAGGAGACGTCTTCCACCAGAGCGCGTCCGTCGCGGACCACGGATACGTCCACCAGCTCCAGTACATCGCTCATGAGCGCGTTGTCTCCCCATGCAGTTTCGTGATCGTCGCGTGCCTGTGGGCACAGCTCCCAGGGAAAACCTACGCCACCGCACGAGAGCTTCGGGCGCTGGGCCCGTCGTCGCACGGTTGTCGTAGGGTCCCCCGCCCGTCCCGGGCCCGGGTCCGGGACGGGTGAGACAGGGGCCGGGTCCGTTCCCTAGGCTGTCGGCATGCTTTCGGAACCACGCTCAGGGCTGCTGGCCGCTTGGGGCAACGCGCTGCTGGCCGGACTCGTCTCACCGGACGACGCCGCCGTCGCCATCGTCGGGGAGGACGCGGTGCACCGCGTCGAGGGGCTGCCGGGCGAGGCGGGGCCGGTCGGTCTCACGCTCGCCCTGGGGCGGCTGCGGGGGTTCGGTGTGACCGGTTTCCGGGTCGCACTGCCGGTTCCCGGGCATCCGCTGGGGCTCAGCGGTCCGCCGGAGTTCAACGCGAGGGCGCTGGAGGCCGAGGAGGCGGTGGTGACCTACGGGGCGCCCTACGGGCTGGTGCCCGAGGTGCGTGAGTCGGGCCCGGCCGGGGATCTCCACGTCGCGGTGGCGTGGCACTGCCTGGCGGTGCGGGAGGCGCCGCCCGCCGATGTGCCGTCGCTGGGCGAGGCGGAGCGGGAGCTCGCGGAGGCGTTGCGGGACGCGACGGCGGCGCTGTCGCGGCTCGACGTGGCGGGGTCGGGGCCGGTGGCCGAAGCGGCGCTGGACGCGTACCGGGCGCGGGCGGAGCGGGGGCGCGAGGTGCTGGCCCCGGGGTATCCGCCGCGGGCGGTACGGGTGCTGGAGCTGGCGCAGCGGGTGGGGCTGCTGGTCTCGCTGGCGTACGAGCACGGGCACGGCGGAGCGGTGAGCGCGTCGGAGATGGCCGCGCGGGGGGAGGCGCTGCGGCCGGTGGAGCGGGTGGCCCGGCGGGCGCAGGTGGCGGCGTACAACGCGTATGTGGAGGAGCGGGCGCGGTAGGGGACGGCCGGCACTCGGGGGGCCTGCGTGTACGGGGCCCGGCCAGTGCGCGGCCCGGCGTGCGTTCCGCATCGCGTCGTCCCTCAGGTGCTGCGATGGGTCCTGCCGTGGCGGGGGGGGGGGGGGGGGGGGGCGCCCCCCCGGGGGGGGGGGGGGGGGGGGGGGGGGGGGCGGGGGGGGGGGCCGGGGGGGGCGGGGGGGGGGGCGGGCGG
>NZ_JBICXG010000048.1:0-17013 GCF_043200175.1 Streptomyces sp. NPDC048462 | reverse complement strand
CCCAGGGCGGGCCCGCGCGCGCGGCCCCCCCGGCGCCCCCCCACGGGCGCCGGGGGGGGGCCGGCGGGGGGGGGGGGGCCGCCGCCCCCCCCCCCCCGGCGGTGTCGCAGCGGTGTGCGTGGCGTCAGCCGTTCAGGCCGAAGTTGCCGAAGGCCGGGTTGAGCAGGCCGATCACGTTGACGGTGTTGCCGACCACGTTCACCGGCACGTGGACCGGCACCTGCACGAGGTTGCCGCTGGCAACGCCCGGGGAGTGGGTCGCGACACCGTGGGCGCCCGCACCACTGTGACCGGTGGCAGAAGCCGCGCCGGCACCGGCGGCGATGATGCCACCGGCGATCATGGTGACGGCAGCGGCCTTCTTCAGGTTCTTCACTTCAGGATCCTCCTAGCGTCGCTGCGGCCAGCCGCCGCAGCATCGTGGAGAACGCCCCGGCGCCGGAGAGGATGCGCCGTTCGAGTGACATACACCCGACAGTATGAATCTCAGCCCGGCGGGCGGGCGGCCGGCCGGTGCGGCCGCCCGGTCAGCCCGCCGCCCCGTGCCGGACCGCCCAGAGCGCGGCCTGGGTGCGGTCCGAGAGATCCAGCTTCATCAGAATGTTCGAGACGTGTGTCTTGACCGTCTTCTCGGAGAGCACCAGGGCCCGCGCGATCTCCCGGTTGGAGCGGCCGTCGGCGATGAGGCCCAGTACTTCGCGCTCCCGTTCCGTGAGGGTGCTCCCCCGGCCCGTACCGCTGCCCGGGTCGTCCTGGGCGAGCAGCGCTCCCGCCACTTCCGGCTGGAGCAGGACGTGCCCCGCGTACACCGAGCGGATGGCGCCCGCCAGCGCGTCCGGGTCGACGTCCTTGTAGACGTACCCCGAGGCGCCCGCGCGCAGAGCGGGAACGACGGTGCGCTGTTCGGTGAAGCTGGTGACGATCAGCACCTTGGCCGGGTTCTCCAGCTCCCGGAGCCTGCGCAGCGCCTCGATGCCGTCGGTGCCGGGCATCTTGATGTCCATGAGCACCACGTCGGGGCGCAGCTCCTCGGTCCTGGCCACTCCCTCGGCTCCGTCGGAGGCCTCTCCCACGACCTCCATGTCGTCCTGGATCTCCAGGAACGTACGCAGACCGCGGCGGACCACCTGATGGTCGTCGACCAGCAGCACCCTGATGATCCTGTCAGCCACCGGGTACCTCCATCTCGATCGTGGTGCCCTTGCCGGGCGCCGATTCAACGGTGAGCTCTCCGCCGACGCCGCTCGCGCGGTCCCGCATGGAGACGAGGCCCAGATGCCGTCCCGCCCGGCGGGTGGCCGTCGGCTCGAAACCGCAGCCGTCGTCGGCGATCCGGAGCACCGTGCCGCCGGCGCCGCCCCGTACGAGCGTGACGTCCACGCGGGCGGCTCCCGAGTGGCGCAGGGCGTTGTGCAGGGCCTCCTGGGAGACCCTGAGCAGCGCTTCCTCCTGTGAGGCGGGCAGTGCCCGCACGCCCAGGCTCTCGAAGGTGACCCGGGCCGTGTGGGCGCGGTCCAGGACCTGGATCTGGGTACGGAGGGTGGCGATCAGGCCGTCCTCGTCGAGTGCGGCGGGGCGCAGTTCGACCACGGCCGCCCGCAGCTCGTCCACCGCCTCCGCCGCGAGGGCCGCGACCTGCTGGAGTTCGCCCTTGGCGCGGACCGGGTCACGGTCGACCAGCGTGGCGGCGGCCTGGGCGGTGAGGCGCAGGGAGAACAACTTCTGGCTGACCGCGTCGTGCAGCTCGTGGGCGAGGCGGGAGCGCTCCTCGGCGATGGTGAGCTCGCGGCTGCGCTCGTAGAGCCGGGCATTGGTCAGGGCGATCGCCGCGTGCTGGGCGAGGATCCCGAGCAGTTCCTCGTCGTCGGCGGTGAATCCGCAGCTGCCCTCGGGCTTCGGGCAGCGCTTGTTGGCGAGGAAGAGGGCGCCGATGGTCTCGTCGCCGTCCCTGATGGGCAGGCCGAGGAAGTCGGACATGTCGGGGTGGGCGGACGGCCAGCCCCCGAAGCGCGGGTCCTCGCGGACGTCGGCGAGACGCTCGGGCCTCGCCTCGTGCAGCATCGCGGCGAGGATGCCGTGCTGCCGGGGAAGCGGGCCGATGGCCTTCCACTGTTCGTCGCTCACGCCGTCGACGACGAACTGGGCGAAGCCGCCGTGGTCGTCCGGGACCCCGAGCGCCGCGTACTCGGCGTCGAGCAGCTCGCGGGCCGAGGTGACGATCGTCTTCAGGACGTCCCGTGTTTCCAGGTGCCGGCTCATGGCGAGCAGTGCGGCGCTCACTGCGGCAAGGCCGCCCGCCGGTGGGCGATGACTCATGGGCCTCACCGTACCGGCGGGTCACAGCCCCCGTATCGGCCTGTGGACGGCCGGTGATTAGGGCGCAGGGACTAGGTCCTCCGGGTCGGATCGTGCCGGGCCCGCGGTGCCGGGTGCGGGAACCGGGATGTGGAGCCTCACACTCCGAATTGCTGCAGCAACGGTTGGTGAGATTGGTACGCGGCCGATGTGAGGCCGCGCATAGGACCTGGGTCACTTACGAAGTCACCTAGTGGACAAATAAGGGCGATATGGGCGCTATATGGGCAGGAACGAACCCGGATCGAGACCTGTGATCCGGGCCCGTGACCACTACCCGGCTTCGTACGTCACACCTTTGCCACACCATTTTGCGGTCGCTAAGAATTGCAATCGTCCCCGACGGAGATGCGATGCCGCTTCCCGTCTTCGTCCTCCGTGAGGACTTCCGCGATTCGAAGAGGTACCTGCATGTCCGCGTCCAGCATTCCCGGCCGTCTCCGTCGCATGAACAAGACCCAGAAGCTTTCCGTCGCCGGTATATCCGCCGTCGCCGCCGCTGCGCTCTCGTTGTCGCTGGTGCCCGGTAACGCCGAGGCCGAGACCGAGCCGCAGGCCATCTCCGGCGCCCCTGTCGTCTTCGCGTCGGCCGCCGGCTCCTCGCAGGCCAAGACGATCCAGGCCAGCGTCATCGAGCAGCACTCCACCGCCGAGCAGCTGATCAAGGCGTCCGACGCCGCGAAGGCCAAGAAGGCCAAGGCCGCCTCGAAGGCGAAGGCAAAGAAGGCCGAGGCGAAGGCTCACGCCAAGTCCAAGGCCAAGGCGAAGGCCAAGAAGGCCGCGGCCAAGCGCGGCAAGCAGGGCGCCAGCCGCTCCGAGTCCCGTACCCCCGTCTTCTCGAACAACCTGGACGGCTGGATCAAGGAGTCCCTGGCCATCATGAAGGCCAAGGGCATCCCGGGCACCTACGACGGCCTGCACCGCAACATCATCCGCGAGTCCAGCGGCAACCCGAAGGCCATCAACGACTGGGACGTCAACGCGGTCAACGGTGTCCCGTCGAAGGGCCTGCTCCAGATCATCAAGCCCACCTTCGACGCCTACCACGTCGGCGGTACCCCCCACAACCAGTACGACCCGGTCGCCAACATCACCGCGTCGGCCAACTACGCCGCCGACAAGTACGGCTCGATCGACAACGTCAACAGCGCGTACTGAGTCCACTCCGGTACGCCGTGACACACGCCGAAGGGCGGCACCCCGTGCGGGGTGCCGCCCTTCGGCGTCGTACGGCGCGCGGCCGCGAGGCGGCGGCTACTTGCGCATCACCTCGGGCTCGTGGCGGCGCAGCAGCCGCGCGACCGCGAACCCGCAGATGACACCGAGGAAGACCAGCACCCCGATGTTGATCCCCCACTGGCTCGCCGTGTGCTCCCACAGCGGGTCCAGGTCGGTGGGGTTCTTCTGGTCCCACGGCGGCATGAGGTGGGCGAGGTCGAGTGTCGAGCCCGCGGCCGCGATGGCCCAGCGGGACGGCATCAGCCAGGCGAACTGCTCCAGGCCGAGCGATCCGTAGACCTGGAAGAGGATGCCGGTGAAGACGACCTGGACGATCGCGAACATGACCAGCAGCGGCATGGTCTTCTCGGAGGTCTTCACCAGCGAGGAGATGACCAGGCCGAACATCATCGAGGTGAAGCCGAGCGCGATGATCGTCACGCAGAGCTCGACGGCCGGCGGCATGATCAGGCCCTCCGCCGGCAGATCGCGGGTGGCGAAGCCGATGCCGCAGATGATGACGCCCTGGACGGCCGTGATCAGGCCGAGCACGATCACCTTGGACATCAGGTAGGCGGAACGGGAGAGGCCGGTGGCCCGTTCCCGTTCGTAGATCACCCGTTCCTTGATCAGCTCTCGTACGGAGTTGGCTGCACCGGAGAACGTCATGCCGATCACCAGGATCAGCATGATCGTTCCGGCGTCGCTGTTGAACCGGGACGGCGGTTTGGGCGGGGCCAGGCCGAAGTCGGCCGGAATGACCACGCTGACCACACCGAGCACCGCGGGCAGGATCACCATCAGGCCCATGAAGCCCTTGTCCGAGGCGATCACCGACACATAGCGGCGCATCAGCGTCCACAGCTGCGCCCCCCAGCCCTGCGGCTTCGGCGGGCGCATCTGCTGGTGCGGCGGCATGTGCACGGACTGCGCGGCGACGGAGTCGATGTCCGCGGCGTACATCTGGTAGTGCTGCGAACCGCGCCAGCGGCCCGCCCAGTCGTAGTCGCGGTAGTTCTCGAACGCGGAGAAGACGTCGGCCCAGGTGCTGTAACCGAAGAAGTTGAGCGCCTCCTCCGGCGGGCCGAAGTAGGCCACCGCACCGCCGGGCGCCATCACCAGGAGCTTGTCGCAGATGGCCAGCTCGGCGACCGAGTGCGTGACGACCAGGACGGTACGGCCGTCGTCGGCCAGACCGCGCAGCAGCTGCATGACGTCGCGGTCCATGCCCGGGTCGAGGCCGGACGTCGGCTCGTCCAGGAATATCAGCGACGGCTTGGTGAGCAGCTCCAGGGCCACCGAGACCCGCTTGCGCTGGCCGCCGGAGAGCGAGGTGACCTTCTTGTCCTTGTGGATGTCGAGCTTGAGCTCGGCGAGGACTTCCAGGATCCGGGACTGGCGCTCGGCCTCGGTGGTGTCCGCGGGGAAGCGGAGTTTGGCCGCGTACTTGAGGGCCTTGGTGACCGTGAGTTCCTTGTGCAGGATGTCGTCCTGCGGGACGAGACCGATGCGCTGGCGCAGCTCGGCGAACTGCTTGTAGAGGTTCCGGTTGTCGTAGAGGACGTCGCCCTGGTCGGCGGGCCGGTAGCCGGTAAGCGCCTTGAGCAGGGTGGACTTGCCGGAGCCGGACGGGCCGATGACGCCGATCAGCGACTTCTCCGGGACGCCGAACGAGACGTCCTTGAGGATCTGCTTGCCGCCGTCGACCGTCACCGTGAGGTGGCGGGCGGCGAAGGAGACCGCACCGGTGTCGACGAATTCCTCGAGCCGGTCGCCCACGATCCGGAACGTCGAGTGACCGACACCGACGATGTCGTTCGCGCCGATGAGCGCGGAGCCGGACTTGGAGAGCGGCTGGCCGTTGACGTACGTGCCGTTGTGGGATCCGAGGTCACGGATCTCGAAGCGGCCGTCGGGCGTCGCGTGGAACTCGGCGTGGTTGCGCGAGACCTGGAGGTCGGAGACGACCAGCTCGTTCTCCAGCGCACGGCCGATGCGCATCACCCGGCCGAGCGCCATCTGGTGGAACGTGGTCGGGCTCCGGTCGCCGTAGACCGGTGACGCCCCCGCCGCGCCGCCGGCCCCGCCACTCCCGGGGTTGTTCGCCATGCCCTGCTGCGGAACGTGGGGCTGCTGCTGCGCCTGGGGCGCCTGCTGCCAGGCCTGCGGCTGCTGGCCCTGTCCCTGTCCCTGGTGCTGCCCCTGGCCGGGAACCTGCTGCCGGCCGGGGTTCTGCTGCTGGCCCGGCCAGCCGGGTCCGCCCTGCTGCGGCTGCTGCGGCGGGGTCTGCTGTGGCTGCTGGACCGGGGCCTGGGCCTGGGCGCCCGCGGCGGCCTGTCCGCTGTGCACACCGGCCGAGGCGGCGCTGAGACCGAGCCGGGGCCCGTCGGTGGCGTTGCCCAGATTCACGGCGGAGCCGGGCCCGATCTCCATCTGGTGGATTCGCTGGCCCTGCACGTAGGTGCCGTTGGTGCTGCCGTGGTCCTCGATGAACCAACCCCGGCCGTTCCAGCTGATCGTGGCGTGCCGCCACGACACCCTGGCGTCGTCGATCGTCATGTCCCCCTGCGGATCACGTCCGAGGGTGTACGACCTGGACGGATCGAGCGTCCAGGTCCTGCCATTCAATTCCAGTACGAGTTCCGGCACTCCGCGCCCCACTAGTTGTCCCCCGATTACCCCCGTCGCAGGGAGTCTAGGGATGCTGAACATCGTGGCGAACTATTCCAGGAGCAGTCCCCAATACGAAAGCCGGGCGGGGGTTTGACCCTGCCGAGACCTGCACTGTTATGGCTTTGACGCCAACAAAACGGTCATCTACCGACACAACTGGCCATGAACGATTGCGGATCGTGCTGAATTATCTGGTTGGGGGTGTCGGGGCGGACTGTCCGGCACTCGGGACGGACCGCCGGTGGCGCGTCGTGGACCGATACGGTGGGGGCACCATGAGCGCATCTCAGCCACCTCAGTCCTCGCAGTCTCCTGAGTCCCCTGAGTCACGTCAGGGCATCGACGCACCGACCCTTCTCGTGAAGATCTTCGGGAAGGACCGTCCCGGTATCACCGCCGGGCTGTTCGACACCCTCGCCGCCTACTCGGTCGATGTCGTCGACATCGAGCAGGTCGTCACCCGTGGCCGCATCGTCCTCTGCGTCCTGGTCACCTCGCCGGTCGCGGGCGGTACCACCGAGGGCGATCTGCGGGCCACCGTGCACAGCTGGGCCGAGTCGCTGAAACTGCAGGCCGAGATCATCTCCGGCACGGGCGACAACCGCCCCCGCGGCGACGGCCGCTCCCACGTGACGGTGCTCGGGCACCCGCTGACCGCGGAGTCGACCGCCGCCATAGCGGCAAGCATCACCTCGACCGGCGGGAACATCGACCGGATCTTCCGGCTGGCCAAGTATCCGGTCACGGCGGTCGAGTTCGCGGTGTCCGGCACCGGGACCGAGGAGCTGCGGACCGCGCTGGCCACCGAGGCCGCCGAGATCGGCGTCGACGTGGCCGTGGTCTCGGCCGGGCTGAGCCGCCGCGCGCAGCGGCTCGTCGTGATGGACGTCGACTCGACGCTCATCCAGGACGAGGTCATCGAGCTGTTCGCGGCCCACGCCGGCTGCGAGGCGGAGGTCGCCGAGGTCACCGAGCAGGCGATGCGCGGCGAACTCGACTTCGAGCAGTCGCTGCACGCACGGGTGGCGCTGCTGGCGGGCCTCGACGTGTCGGTGGTGGAGAAGGTGCGCGCCGAGGTACGGCTGACGCCGGGCGCCCGCACCCTGATCCGTACGCTGAAGCGGCTCGGCTACCAAGTAGGCGTCGTCTCCGGCGGGTTCACGCAGGTGACGGACGATCTCAAAGAGCGGCTGGGGCTCGACTTCGCCTCTGCCAACACGCTGGAGATCGTCGACGGACGGCTCACCGGCCGGGTGACCGGACCGATCGTCGACCGGGCCGGCAAGGCCCGGCTGCTGCGCAGCTTCGCCGCGGAGGCCGGGGTGCCGCTGGCACAGACCGTCGCGATCGGTGACGGGGCCAACGACCTGGACATGCTGAACACCGCGGGGCTCGGCGTCGCCTTCAACGCCAAGCCCGTGGTCCGCAGGGCCGCGCACACGGCGGTGAACGTGCCGTTCCTGGACACCGTGCTCTATCTGCTCGGCATCACCCGCGAGGAGGTCGAGGCCGCCGACGGTCTCGTCGAGTAGGGATCCGGCGTCGGGGCGGTGCGCCCCGGACAGCACGGAGGGCCCCGGTGCGCAAGCGGAAGCTCGCGCGCCGGGGCCCTCTTCATGAGCCGGTGCGGCACGGTGCCTGCCGCCGGTCGTCAGTCATCGGTTCCCGACCGTCGGTTGTCGACCGTCAGCCGTGAGTCGTCAGTCGTCAGTCGCCAGTCGTGAGTCGCCAGTCGTGAGTCGTCAGTCGTTCGGAGTCCAGTACTCGGTGAGCTTGCCGGTACCGTGCTCCACGCTCTTCCAGTTGCCGGAGAACTCGACCACGGCGAACGCCGCGGTCGGGAAGCCGCCGCGGTTCATCCGGGCCAGGGCATCGCCCTCGGACGCGCCCGAGAGGGCGTCGGCGAGCGCGTGCATACCCGGGTTGTGGGCGATCACCAACAGGTTGCGGACCTCGTCGGGGGTCTCGTTGACCAGGGCGATCAGCTCGCCGAGCGAGGCCTCGTACAACCGCTCCTCGTACACGGTCCTGGGCCGCTCCGGCATCTCGTGCACGGCCAGCTTCCAGGTCTCGCGCGTCCTGGCGGCGGTGGAGCAGAGAGCCAGATCGAAGGCGATCCCGGAATCTACGAGTTTGCGGCCTGCCACGGGGGCGTCCTTGCGGCCGCGTTCCGCGAGGGGCCGCTCATGGTCGGAGTCCTGCGACCATTCCGCCTTTGCGTGCCTGAGAAGGACGATCCTGCGAGGTGTATCGACGCTCATACACCTCAGCTTCGCACGAATTGTGCCAGCTGGCGCAGGGTGTTGGAGTGCTGCTCCGCCACGGTCCGCGGCCGTCAGCGGGTCAGCAGGTCCACGATTCGCTCGAGCAACTGGCCCAGCGCCGGATCGCCCGTGGCCGCGTGCGCCTCCCCCGGTCCGAGGATCAGCAGCAGCAGCGCGCCGAAGGCGACAGCGGGCAGCGCGACGGCCCACCAGGGCAGCCGGATCTCGACACCGCCCGCATCCGGACGGGTGGACCGGGTGTGTGTACGGGCCGACATGTCCGCCTCCGGGGGTCATCGGGTCTGGTACCTGAGAACCTACGGATCCGGCTGCGCCCGGCCCATCCGGTGACCCACCCACTTCACCCTGACCCTGACCCCCTAGGGGATGGTGGGGCTAGCCCCACCACGCTCCCGCGCGGGCTACGGGGAGGCGAGGGTGGCGATGACCGCGATGACGATCGAGATCAGGACCATCGCCCCGAAGACGAGCAGGAGCTTCTTCTGGCCGTTCTGGGGATTCGGGTCGAGCACAGGAGACATGGACACAGTCTCGCATCTCAGCATTCGTCCTCGATCGTCCGGTCCCGGCCGGCCAGGATGCCCGCCGCCATCTGCGGCACCATCAGTGCCGCCATCAGGCCGATCGGCAGCCCCCAGCCGCCGCTGTGCTGGTAGAGCACGCCCACCAGGAGCGGGCCGGGGATCGAGATCAGGTAGCCGCAGGACTGGGCGAACGCGGACAGCCGGACCACTCCGGCGCCGCTGCGCGAACGCATGCTGATCATCGTGAGGGCGAGCGGGAAGGCGCAGTTCGAGATGCCCAGGAGCACCGCCCACGCCCAGGCCCCGCCGGACGGGGCGAGGAAGAGCCCCCCGTAGCCGATGAGGCCGCACGCGCCGAGGAAGACCACGATCGGGCCCTGGTTCCGCATCCGGGCCGCGACCCGGGGGATGACGAAGGCGAGCGGGACGCCCATCGCCATGGTGACGGCGAGCAGGACGCCCGCGGTGCCGGCCGAGACCCCGGCGTCGCGGAAGATCTGCGGCATCCAGCCCATGGTGATGTACGCGGCGGTGGCCTGGAGGCCGAAGAAGCAGGCGAGGGCCCAGGCGGTCCGGCTGCGGGTGATCCTGAGCTCCGGGACCCGCGCCTGCTGGGCGGAGGCCTGTCCGGGGGCGCCGCTGCGGTCCCGTACCAGCGGGATCCAGGGCAGGACCGCGGCGGCGGCGAGCACGGCCCAGATGCCGAGGCCGGCCTTCCAACTGCCGCCCATCGCCTCGGTCATGGGGACGGTCACGGCGGCGGCCAGCGAGGTGCCCAGGGCCAGGGCCATGGAGTAGAGGCCGGTCATGGAGCCGACCCGGTCCGGGAACCAGCGCTTGACGATCACCGGCATCAGGACGTTGCTCACGGCGATGCCCATCAGGGCGAGCGCGCTCGCCGCGAGGAAGCCGGCGGTGCCGCCGACGAGGGGCCTGATCACCAGCCCCGCGGTGATCGCGGTCATGCCCGCGCAGACGACCGCGCCGGGGCCGAAGCGGCGGGCCAGGCGCGGCGCCATGATGCCGAAGACCGCGAAGCACAGGGGCGGCACGGAGGTGAGGACGCCCGCGACGCTTCCGCTCATGTGCAGCCCGTCGCGCACCTCTTCGAGGAGGGCGCCGAGGCTGGTGATGGCGGGGCGGAGGTTGAGCGCGGTGAGGACGAGCCCGACGACGACCAGGCGGAGCAGCCACGGCGCGGGACCGGCCGGGGCGGTGGGGGCGTCGGTCCCGGGGGCCGCCGGGGTGGCGGGACTCAGCGTCCCGGTCGGGGTCTGGGGAGGGGTTTCGTCGTCACGCATGAGGCCATCATAGAATCATGGGATGATTGATTGTCCAATCCTCTTCGATCCTCTGAGAGCATGCGGACAACCCGAGAACGGCGGGACGCGGTCCCGCCCCCGGACATCCGAGCAAGGAGCACCATGGCGCTGACGTCCCCGCGGCGTTCGGCACTCGCCGACCAGGTGATTGCCCAGCTGAGGAACCAGATCACCTCGGGCGAGTGGCCCGTGGGCTCGCGCATCCCCACCGAACCCGAGCTGGTCGAGCAGCTGGGGGTGGCCCGTAACACCGTCCGCGAGGCGGTGCGCGCGCTCGCGCACAACGGGCTGCTCGACATCCGGCAGGGTTCGGGCACCTATGTGGCCGCCACCAGCGAGCTGGCCGGGGTGATGCACCGGCGGTTCGCCGCCGCCGATCCGCGCCACGTCGCCGAGCTGCGCTCGACGCTGGAGTCGTCGGCCGCTCGGCTGGCCGCCGTCCGGCGCACCGACCGGGACCTGAAGCAGCTGGACGCGCTCATGCGGCGCCGGGAGGAGACCTGGAACGCGGGGGACGCCGAGGCCTTCGTGGCGGCGGACGCGACGCTGCACCTGGCCGTCGTGGCCGCCTCCCACAACGACGTGCTGACCGGGCTCTACGCCGACCTGGGTGATCTGCTGCGGGAACACGTCCGGGACGACGTCGGCCATGAGCTGCGGCCGGAGAACCACATGGACCACGGGCGGCTGGTCGAGGCGATCCGCGCCGGTGACGCGGAGACGGCGGCGGCCGAGGCCGCGGGCCACGCGCTGAGCTGCCTGGTGGACCGGGTCTGAGGCCCGCCCCGCGGGGAACACCGGGCGCGGCGGCCGGGGTCAGGACGCCGGGCGGGTCTCGTTCGAGTGGGTGACCCAGGCGGACCCGACCTCTTTCCAGCAGCGGTCGTCGAGCCGTACCGTCCGGCCCGGCCCGACGGCGACCGGCTTCGAGTCCGCGTCGATGTCCCACCAGCGGGCGCAGTCGGTGTGCAGCTGTACCCGGTCGGTGGACGGGTAGGGGTTGTGGCAGTAGGCGACGACCCGGGAGCCGTGGACCGCCGTACGGCACTCGGCGCCGGAGGGTTCGGGGTCCGGAGCCGGCGGTGCACCCGCGTCGGCGGCCCCGACGTGGCCCGCGGCGTACAGGGCACCCGGGACGAGCAGTCCGGCGACGACCGCGCAGGCCGTCAGCAGGGACCGGGTTCGGTGACGTGTGCCGCGCACAGCGATCTCCTCCCCTGGAGCCCTCCGCCCGGGGCCGGGGCGGGCTCACCGGCCCGTCACGCCCCGGACGGAAGGCACTCGGCCTGACCAGAAGTCCGGTTCCTCCACATTCTGCGGTGGATCCACCAGGTTTTCGACCTGAGCGCCGAGAGGCCGGGCGGGACACGGGAAACGGCCGCGCACCACCTCGGGAGAAGTGGTGCGCGGCCGTTTCCGGAGCGCTGTCGTACGGGACCGGGAGTCAGGCGCCGATCATGTGCACGCCACTGTCGACGTGGATGATCTCGCCCGTCGTCTTCGGGAAGAAGTCCGAGAGCAGCGCGACGATGGCGCGGCCGGCCGGCTCCGGGTCCGACATGTCCCAGGCCAGCGGCGCGCGGGTGTTCCACACCTCGGCGAGCTCGCCGAAGCCCGGGATGGACTTGGCGGCCATGGAGCCGAGCGGCCCGGCCGAGACCAGGTTGCAGCGGATGTTGTCCTTGCCCAGGTCACGGGCGAGGTAGCGGGAGGTGGCCTCCAGCGCGGCCTTCGTCGGGCCCATCCAGTCGTACTGCGGCCAGGCGAACTGCGCGTCGAAGGTGAGGCCGACGATCGAACCGCCCTCGCTCATCAGCGGCTTGCACGCCATGGCGAGCGACTTCAGCGAGAACGCCGAGACGTGCATCGCCGTGGAGACCGACTCGAAGGGGGTGTTGAGGAAGTTGCCGCCGAGCGCGTCCTGCGGCGCGAAGCCGATGGAGTGGACGACGCCGTCGAGCGAGCCGAGCTCGTCGCGCACCAGACCGGCCAGCCGGTCCAGGTGCTCGTTGTTGGTCACGTCCAGCTCGATGACCTTGGCCGGCTTGGGCAGCTTCTTGGCGATGCGCTCGGTCAGCGTGGGCCGCGGGAAGGCGGTCAGGATGATCTCCGCGCCCTGCTCCTGGGCCACCTTGGCGGCGTGGAACGCGATGGACGACTCCATCAGCACCCCGGAGATGAGGATGCGCTTGCCGTCGAGAATTCCGCTCATGGTGATCAGTGACCCATGCCCAATCCGCCGTCAACAGGGATGACGGCTCCAGTGATGTACGACGCGTCGTCGGAGGCGAGGAAACGCACCGCGGCGGCGATCTCCGCGGGCTGCGCGTAACGCGCGAGCGGCACCTGGGCGACGATGCCCTTTCGCTGCTCCTCGGTGAGCGCCTGCGTCATGTCGGTGTCGACGAAGCCGGGTGCGACGACGTTGAAGGTGATGTTCCGCGAGCCCAGCTCACGGGCGAGCGACCGGGCGAAGCCGACCAGGCCGGCCTTGGACGCGGCGTAGTTCGCCTGCCCCGCCGAGCCGAGGAGGCCGACGACGGAGGAGATGAGGACGACCCGGCCCTTCTTGGCGCGCAGCATCCCCCGGTTGGCGCGCTTGACGACCCGGAAGGTACCGGTGAGGTTGGTGTCGAGTACGGACGTGAAGTCCTCCTCGCTCATCCGCATCAGCAACTGGTCCTTGGTGATACCGGCGTTGGCGACCAGCACCTCCACATTGCCGTGCTGCTCCTCGATCACCTTGTAGGCCTGCTCCACCTGCTCGGCGTCGGTGATGTCGCAGCGCACCGCGAGAACACCGGCCTCGGTGAGGGCCCGGGGCGGCTCGCCGGAGCGGAAGGTGATCGCGACCTTGTCGCCGTTGTCGACGAAAGCGCGGGCGATGGCGAGGCCGATGCCCCGGTTTCCTCCGGTGACGAGAACCGAGCGGCTCAACGGATCACCCTTTCCATAGCTGTCTGGTTCCTCGAAAACCTATCGGTACCAGCCGCTTACCGAGGAATCGGCCTCTGACAGCGCCTTCCCCCGGGTGCTGTCGGGTTCCTACAGTGACGTTGCGGCCCGGCCCGCCTCCGCCCGGCAGTGCCCCCGGCCACAATTCGGCTGTGACGCTCCTTCGGCCATGCTTCACTGCCTCGTAAACGAACCGAGGGTATGTGACGCAGAGGAGAGGCCGCTCGTGCCCCATGAGGTAGATCAGTCGTTCCTGGCCCTTCCGCTGAGGCCGCTCGCCGACGCGGCGCTCGCCCGCGCCCGGGCGCTCGGGGCCGTGCACGCCGACTTCCGCTTCGAGCGGGTGCGCAGCGCCACCTGGCGGCTGCGGGACGCCCGCCCGGCCGGGGCGTCGGACAGCACCGACCTCGGGTACGCGGTGCGGGTGGTGCACGGCGGGGCCTGGGGGTTCGCCTCCGGGGTGGATCTGACGATGGACGCGGCGGCGAGGGTGGCCTCGCAGGCCGTCGCCATGGCGAAGCTGTCGGCGAAGGTGATCGCGGCTGCGGGTTCCGACGAGCGCGTGGAGCTGGCGGACGAGCCGGTGCACGGGGAGCGGAGCTGGGTCTCCGCGTACGACGTCGACCCCTTCGACGTGCCGGCCGGGGAGAAGGCGGGACTGCTCGCCGAGTGGAGCGCCCGGCTGCTGGCCGCGAAGGGCGTGGCGCATGTGGACGCCTCGCTGATGACCGTCCACGAGAACAAGTTCTACGCGGACACGGCCGGCACGGTCACCACGCAGCAGCGGGTGCGGCTGCATCCGCAGTTCACCGCGGTGGCGGTGGACGCGACGAGCGGTGAGTTCGACTCGATGCGCACGATCGCGCCGCCGGCCGGTCGCGGCTGGGAGTACCTGACCGGCACCGGCTGGGACTGGGACGCGGAGCTGGAGCGGATTCCGGGGCTGCTGGCCGAGAAGATGCGGGCGCCGAGCGTCGAGGCGGGAACGTACGACCTGGTCGTCGACCCGTCGAACCTGTGGCTGACCATCCACGAGTCGATCGGCCACGCCACGGAGCTGGACCGGGCGCTGGGCTACGAGGCGGCGTACGCCGGGACCTCGTTCGCCACCTTCGACAAGCTCGGCAAGCTGGCGTACGGCTCCCCCGTGATGAACGTGACCGGCGACCGGACGGCCGAGCACGGGCTGGCGACGATCGGCTACGACGACGAGGGCGTCGAGGCCCAGTCGTGGGACCTGGTGAAGGACGGCACGCTGGTCGGCTACCAGCTGGACCGCCGGATCGCGAAGCTGACGGATCTGGGCCGGTCCAACGGGTGCGCCTACGCGGACTCCCCGGGCCACGTCCCCGTGCAGCGCATGGCGAACGTGTCGCTGGCGCCCGATCCCGGCGGACTGTCCACGGAGGACCTGATCGGCGGCGTCGAGCGCGGGATCTACGTGGTCGGCGACCGTTCGTGGTCCATCGATATGCAGAGGTACAACTTCCAGTTCACCGGGCAGCGCTTCTTCCGGATCGAGAACGGCAGGCTCGCCGGGCAGCTGCGCGATGTCGCCTACCAGGCGACGACGACGGACTTCTGGGGCTCGATGGAGAAGGTCGGCGGTCCGCAGACCTATGTCCTGGGCGGCGCCTTCAACTGCGGCAAGGCCCAGCCCGGCCAGGTCGCGGCCGTCTCGCACGGCTGCCCCTCCGCCCTCTTCCGAGGCGTGAACATCCTCAACACGACGCAGGAGGCCGGACGATGAGCCGCGTGCACGGAACCGGCCGGGGGTCCGGGGGTCGTCCCCCGGGCCGGCACAGTCTCAACACGACGCAGGAGGCCGGACGATGAGCCGCGTCAGCAAGCCGCACGAGATCGTCGAGCGCGCTCTCGAACTGTCCACCGCCGACGGCTGTGTGGTCATCGCCGACGAGGAGTCGTCGGCCAATCTGCGCTGGGCGGGCAACGCGCTCACCACGAACGGGGTGACCCGGGGCCGGACCCTGACCGTCATCGCCACGGTCGACGGGGCCGAGGGCGCCGCGTCCGGGGTCGTGTCCCGGGCCGCCGTCACCGCGGCGGACCTGGAGCCGCTGGTGCGGGCCGCCGAGGCCGCCGCGCGCGGCGCCGGTCCGGCCGAGGACGCGCAGCCGCTGGTCACCGGGGTGCCGGCCTCCCCCGACTTCACGGACGCGCCGGCGGAGACGGACTCCGATGTGTTCGCGGCGTTCGCCCCCGCGCTCGGTGACGCCTTCGCGCGGGCCAGGGCCGGTGGCCGGGAGCTCTACGGCTTCGCGAACCACGAGATGACCTCGACCTACCTCGGTACGTCGACCGGGCTGCGGCTGCGCCACGACCAGCCGAACGGGACGCTGGAGCTGAACGCCAAATCGCCCGACCGCTCGCGCTCGGCCTGGGCGGGGCGGGCGACCCGCGACTTCAAGGACGTCGACCCGGCGGAGCTGGACGCCGAGCTGGCCCGCCGGCTCGGCTGGGCGGAGCGCCGTATCGAGCTGCCGGCCGGCCGGTACGAGACGCTGCTGCCGCCGACCGCCGTCGCCGATCTGCTGATCTACCAGCTGTGGTCCTCGACCGCCCGGGACGCGGCCGAGGGCCGGACGGTGTTCTCCACGCCCGGCGGCGGCACCCGGCTCGGCGAGACGCTGTCCCCGCTGCCGCTGACGCTGTGCAGCGACCCGCACGCGCCGGGCCTCGAATCGGCGCCCTTCGTCGTCGCGCACTCCTCCGGGGACTGCGGTTCGGTCTTCGACAACGGGCTGCCGCTGACCCGCACCGACTGGATCAGGGACGGCCGCCTCGATCAGCTGACGACCACCCGGCACACGGCCGGCCTGACCGGGCTGCCGCTCGCCCCGGCCATCGACAACCTGGTCCTGGAGGGCGGCGGCGAGCGGTCGCTGGAGGAGATGGTGGCCGCCACGACCGGCCCCGCCCTGCTGCTGACCTGCATGTGGTACATCCGCGAGGTCGATCCGGCGACGCTGCTGCTGACCGGGCTGACCCGCGACGGGGTGTATCTCGTGGAGGGCGGCGAGGTGGTCGGTGAGGTGAACAACTTCCGCTTCAACGAGTCCCCGGTGGACCTGCTGTCGCGGGCCACCGAGGCGGGGCGCACCGAGAAGACGCTGCCGCGCGAGTGGGGCGACTGGTTCACCCGGGCCGCGATGCCCGCACTGCGCATCCCGGACTTCAACATGAGCTCGGTGAGCCGGGGCGTGTGACCCGCCTAACTTGATCTTTAACCACGGAGACCGAACGAGTCCTCGTACTTGATCACTCGGACTGGTAACTGCCATACACGCAGACGGCCTTCGGCTGAGCATGTGATCCGACCAAGGAACACACAAGCTCAGCACGAAGGCCGTGAGGATGAGTCTGTCGCATCACGCTGTCCGGCAGGATCTGTTGGCGGGACTGTCACGCTTCCGGGGTGAGTTCTATTCCTGTCTGGCCAAGCGTGCGGATGCGCTGTTCGAACTCGCGGACGCGGTGTTGTGCGCGGATGGTCCGGTCCGGTCGCTGGTGGAACTGTCGCTGGTAGGCGAACACCGTCGTGGGCACGGCGGGCTCTACGGCGCCCTGTCCGCAGGCCGGGTCGATGTGGCCCGGCTGCGGCGGGCCCTGGCGGCGGTGCCGCTGCCGCGGGCGGTGGACGGCCGGCTGGTGCTGGCCGCC
>NZ_JBICXG010000047.1:0-25892 GCF_043200175.1 Streptomyces sp. NPDC048462 | reverse complement strand
TTGTGCCCGGTGTCCACGTGCAGCAGCGTGAACGGCACCGGCGCGGGCGCGAACGCCTTGAGCGCCAGGTGCAGCATCAGGATCGAGTCCTTGCCACCGGAGAACAGGATCACCGGCCGCTCGAACTCCCCCGCCACCTCACGGAAGATGTGCACCGCCTCCGACTCCAGAACGTCCAGATGGGAGAGCGCGGCTCCCGCGTCCGCCCGGCGCACTGCCTCCGTACTCGCCATCGCTCAGGCCACCGGAAGGGCGGTGGCCAGCGAGTTCGCCGCCTGGAGACCCAGGTTGAGACCGGCGGCCGCCGGGTCGTCCGACCAGGGCTGGGACCGGGCGCTGGCCGCGAACCTGCGCAGCGCCGACGCGGGCGCGCTGCGCGGGGCCAGCCGACCCGCGCGCCAGGCCTCACGCAGCGCGATTCCGGCGCCCTTGCTGTTGCGGTGGGCCACCCGGAGCCCCGGCACGAAGTGCACCCGGCCATCGGACTCGGCGAGCCGCTCCACGAGGCCGTTGTCGCTCGCGGTGACCTGGTCGGGGAACCCCTCGGCGGCGCGGAACGCCGCCGTCCAGACTGCCGAGTTGCCGCCCGCGAAGAACGTGACCTCGCTGCCGGGGACGTGCTGCGCGTAGCGGACCTCGTAGCGGTACTGGCGGGCGCGTGCGACCACACTGCTGTCGAACGGCAGCACCCGGCCGGTGATCGCCGCCCGCTCCGGGGTGAGCGCCGTGTCGAGGACGTCGAACCAGTCGGGGAGGGGCCGGGCGTCGTCGTCGAGGAACGCCAGGACGTCGCCGGTGGCCTCCTGGCCCGCGAGGTTGCGGCCGGCCGCCGCACCGCGGCGCCGTTCGTGGCGCAGCAGGCGGATGGGGAAGCGGTGGGCCGACTCGTCGACGCGCAGCGGGGTCTCCGAGGCGTCGTCGACCAGGATCACCTCGTGGACGATGCCCGTGTCGCATGCCGCGATCGAGGTCAGCAGCGCGTCGATGTCGGTGGGGCGGTTCCGGGTGGCGACCACGACGGAGACCTGCTTGCCGCCGTCTGGGGGTGTCGTGTTCATCGCAGTTCTACTCCTTGCGGACGTGCGCGGCGGCCACCTGTGGGGGCCGGGCGGGGCTCTTGGGGCACGGCGGGACGCAGCCGGTCAGCGGGACGCCGCGGCGAACGGGTCGAGGACCTCGTCCACTTCGTCGAGGAGCGTGCCGAGGGTGGCGGACCGGCCGTCGTCGACGGTGACCGGCTCCGTGGTGATCACGATGCGGGCCGCGGCCTCCGCCGCGAGCCGCACGGCGGCCTCCGCGTCGGCCGCGCGGACCACGACGTGGCCGCAGCGGTCCTCCGACCAGCGCAGTTCGTTCACCGTGTCCCCGGGCTCGACCTGGACGTCGACCTGGACGACGCCGTCCATCGCCTCGGCCTCCGCCGCGCCCGCCACCGAGGTGACGGTTCCCGGGGCGGCGACGAGGAAGCGGATGGCGGCCGCGCTCGTCGGCTCGGCCCGCTGCGGCAGCGGGTCGCCGTCCAGGGCGAGCCGGTAGGCGGCCTCCTCCAGGTCGACGCCGTGGACCAGGCGGACCAGTTCGTTGATGCGGTCCCCGCCGCGACGGCTGTGCGACTCGATGACGCGGGGACCGGCGGCGGTGAGGATCAGTTCGGTGTGCGCCGGCCCGTCGACGAGACCCACGGCGTCCAGCAGGGCTTCGACCGTCGAGACGACAGCCTGCCGTTCGGCTCCGTCCAGCGGCGCGGGCACCACGTGACCGAGCTCCACCACGCCCTGCCCGGTCTCCTTGCCGGTGACCGCGACGACGGTGTGCGCCCCGGCCCGGGAGAACGTCTCGACGCTGAGTTCCTCGCCGGTCAGCCACTCCTCCACCATGAAGTCGTCGAGGCCGAACGCCTCCCGCCACGCCCACGCCTCGTCGACCTCGTCGACGGACGCGATCCGGCGGACGCCCAGGCTGCCGGAGCCCATGGTCGGCTTGAGCACGGCAGAACCCGCCGCCTTCACGAAGTCGCGCAACTCGGCGGCGGTCGGCCGGGTCACCGTCCGCACCGGTCCGATGCCCTGTTCGTTCAGCAGGGCGCGCAGGGCGGGCTTGTCGTGCAGCAGCCGGGTGGTCCGTTCGCCGTTTCCGGGCAGTCCGAGCGCGTCGGTGAGATGGCCCGCCACCACCTGGGCCGCCTCGGTCTGGGTGAAGACCCGGGCGAACGGCTGCTGTGCGTGCAGGGCGCGCACCAGGGCCGTGACGGTGGGAACGTCCTGGTAGTCGATGAGCAGCAGCTGGGAGCAGTGCTCGACCACATTCGGGTCGAACGCGGACGGCTTCTGGATGTGCACCACGTCAAGACCGAGCGCTGCGGCCTTGCGGACGATGCCGGCCTTTCCGCCGACGACGAGAACGCGGGTTGCGAGCAAGGGAATCACCTTCGGTAGGGGTTCGGCGGATCAGGTGCGGGCGGATACGGGAAACGCGGAGTGACGCAGCGCCTCCCACACGGAGGCGGTGTCCGCCGGGAGCGCGTCACCGGTCTCCGCCTCCGGGGAGCGGGGCTTCAGCCCGGCGACGTACGGCGCGAGGTCGAGTCCGGTGAACCGCGACAGGCGTTCGGTCTCCTCGCCCCGGCACAGTGCGTGGTACTCGACGACCAGGGCGTTCCCGGCCGGTACGGCCGGTGCGAAGTCGAGCCAGTGCCTGTTCCAGGCGGTCCACTTGGCGAGGGCGGCCCCCTCCGTGACGGGCACGTAGGGCCGGTCACCCTTCCAGCGCAGCATCGAGCGGGCCGCCTCAGCCGGGTGGCGCACCAGCATCACGTAGCGGGCGTTCGGCAGCACCTCACCGAACCAGGGCAGATGCAGCAGGTACTCGTTGTACTTGTCTCCGCAGTACGGCAGTTCGCCCTGGGCGTCGGCCAGTATCCGCCGTGCCAGCTTCACCGGATCGTCCCCGCACGAGCCCTCCGCGACCTCTCTGGCGGCGGCCCGCAGGCTCTGTTCCACCCGGGCGCGCCAGCGTTCGACTCCCGAGCCGTCCGGCGGACGGCGGTCCAGGGCGTGCAGGATCTCGTCCGTGCGCAGATGGCGGTCCGCCAGGTCCTGCCGGTTCAGCCAGCGGTGCAGCAGATAGGGGAGTTTGCCGTTGACGGTGAAGTGGCCGCCCGCGTCGTGGAAGGCCAGATTCAGCGCGTAGGCGAGGGCGGTGGTGCCACAGCGCTGGCCCCCGAGCAGGATCACGGGTGAGTCGCTCATGCGCCGGCCTCCACCGTGTGCGCGTCGGGGACGGCGGGGACGGCGTCCTCGCCCGTTGCCCGCGTCATCTCGCGGAGCAGTCGCATGCAGATGCTGCTGGCCTCGAATCCGCCGGAGGTGAACTCCTCGCCCCACGGCTCGTCCCGCTGCGCCTGATTCAGCACCCGGCCGATGCGCCAGTGCGTCTCCAGGGAGATCCATTCCTGGTATCCGTCCTCGGCCAGCCGGGCGATGATCGCGGGCCAGGGGAGGTCCCCGTCACCGAGGCGGACGTAGGCCCGCCGGCCGTCCGGGTCCTTCACATGGACGTGCCGGATGCGTTCGCGGCCGAGCGCGTAGTCCTGCGGGAACGGGGCCGGGTCCCAGCCGCTGAAGACGCTGTTGCCCGGATCCCACAGGACGCCGAGCCGGTCGTCGCCCAGCGCGTCCAGGAACTCCAGGGTGTGGCGCATGGTCGGGCTGTTGGTCCGCATGCCCGTCTCCACGAGCAGGGGTACGCGTCCGAAGGGGACGCCGTCCAGGACCTCCCGGGCAACTGCGGCGGCCTTGCGCGGGTCCGGATCGCCCTGCCGGTAGAAGGTGAAGATGCGGACGAACGGTGCCCCGAGCAGCTCGGCCCGGCGCACGGAGTCCGTCACCAGCGCGCGGACGGAGTCCGTCTCGGCAGCGGTGCGGGGCAGTTCGCACTTCAGCGCCGGAGGGTCGAATCCGGCCACCCGCAGTCCGTGCCGGGCCACGGTCGCCCGTATCCCGGTCAGGGCGGCGTCGTCCATGCGATGCGGTGCCACACCGTTGCTGGAGCGGATCTCCAGTCCGTCGAAGCCGAGGCGGGACGTCGTGGCCGCCGCCTGCTCGATGTCCTGGGACAGTTCGTCGTTGATGACGGCGAGTCTCACGAAGGGGTCTCCTCGCTGAGGGCCTGGGGAAGGGGCGGGGCCGACGGGTACCACTCGCGCAGGAGGGCCAGGTCCTCGGTGAGAGCGGGTGCCTTCGACTCGACGGTGACCGCGCGCAGTTCACCCGCCGCGTCGAGGACCTTCCGGGTCAGCTCGGGCCGGGCGGAGGCGAGCGGCCGGTGCCGCGAGGTGGCGGGCTCGTCCCAGTCGAACCCCTTGACCTGGGCGTAGGAGATCCAGGGCGCGAGCCGGGCCGCCGCCGCGACGGGATCGCCGTCGATCCGGGCGAGGCCCATCGTGTCGAGCAGGACCGAGGTGCCCGCGCGCCGGCACAGCTCGTCGAGTTCGGCCACGGGCGCGTATCCGTGGTGGGTCTCCACCAGGACGAGGGAGCTGTCGCCGACCCGGGCGGCCAGCGCGGCGATCTGCGTGAGCGTCAGGGCGAACCGGTCGGGGGCGGTACACCCGGCGGCCGCGAAGACCTTCACCGGCAGGCCCCGCTCCGGCGTGCGCAGTCCGTCGACGGAGCCGGGCGGATGCTCCTCCGAGCCCAGCACGGTGGAGACGCCGACAAAGCAGACCTCGGCCCCCGCGGTGCGCAGAGCGTCGAGCCCTCCGTCCTCCCAGGCGTGGCCCTTGCCCTCCCTGACATCGACGGCTGTGCCGCCGGACGAGAGGACGAGGCCGGCCAGGGCCGCGGCTTCGAGGCGCGGCGCGGAGCCGGAGGAGACACCGATCAGCGGATTCACGCGGCCACCGCCGCTGCGGCGGTGGCGATCGACGAGAGGATCTCGGTCACCGCACGGGCACCGTCGAGATGGCAGCGCACCGGGGGACGCCCCGTCGCCACCGCCTCGGCCATCTCCCGGTAGACCTCGGTGCGCAGGTGCGAGGTCGGCACCGTGGGCCAGGTCTGCTCCATGCCGCCGATCTGGGTCATCACCGTGCCGTCGGTGATGTTGAACCCTCCGTCGGGCCCGAGGATCTGGAGCCGTTCGGTACGGACCGTCGACTCGGCCGTCACGGTGAACGCGAGGGTGGCCCCGGACCGGAAGGCGACCATTCCCGTGACGCGGGTGTCGATGCCCGCGGCGACCTCCCTGGTCGGCGTCAGGCGCACCGACTCCGGCCGCCCGAGCAGCTGACACGCCAGGTCGAGGTAGTGGACCCCCAGGTGGGCGGAGATCCCGCCCAGCGCCACGGTGGGATCGCTGCGCCACCCGGCACGCCGGTAGTGGGCCGGTGGCCGGAACCGCGACACCTCAAGGACCGCGGTGACGGAGGACGCCGACCAGGTGGCGGCGAGGGCCGCCTCCGGCAGGCGCATCCGGTGCTGGAGCATGACGCCGACCGGCAGCCCGGTCCGCCGCGCGGCGGCCGCGACGCTGTCGATCTCGCCCACGGACACGGCGGGCGGCTTCTCCAGCAGGACGGCCTTGCCCGCCTCCAGCGCCTGGACCGCCATCCGCGCGCGCCCGCCGGGCGGGACACACAGGGCGACCAGGTCGACGCACGGGTCGTCGAGCAGCTCTTCCCAGGAACCGGCCCGGTGGTGACTGCCGGTGTCGACCGTGGGGTCCTGCTCCAGGACGGACACGATCCCGGCCTCCGGCAGTTGCTCCAGTGCGGTGGCGTGCTGCTGGGCGGCGATGCCGAACCCGACGACGCCCACACCGAGTGGCGTGTTCATGCGGCTCCTCCTGCCGTGGCGGGGGTGGTCCGGGTGGCGCCCCAGCCGAGCTGTTCGACGACCGACGCCGGTACCGGGACGCCGTGTTCCGCGGCCGTGGTCTCGGCCAGCCGCTCCTGCTGTTCCGGCAGATGGACCTCGGGCGGTCCCTGCGGGTAGCCGGCGGCCACCGCTCCTGACAGGACGTCGAGGAGTTCCTCCACCGGAGGGTTACCGAACGCGTCCGGCGCCAGGGCGAGGAAGAGCTGGGAGCAGTCCATCGCCCGCTCGGGTTCGGCGCGCTGCTTGTGGACGAGCGGGCTCACCGTGCCCCCGGCCAGGATGCCGGCCAGCACCTCGGTGATCACCGCGACCCCGAGGCCCTTGTATCCGCCGAAGACGGGGACGGCACCGCCTCGGTCGAGTTCCTCCGGATCGGTGGTGGGGCGGCCCTCGCGGTCCACCAGCCAGTTGGCGGGGACCTGTTCGCCGCGGTGCGCGGCATGCCGGATCTTTCCGCTGGCGACCGTCCCGGTGGCGAAGTCCACGACGAGCGGGGGCCCGTCCTCACGGGGGACGACCATGCACACGGCGTCGTTCCCGAGCGTCGGGCGTCCCGCGCCGGGGGCGGCGACGCTCGGGCCCGAGACGTTGAGGACGAGGCCGACCACGCCGTGGCGGACGAAGTGGTCGCGGTAGGCGGCGAGCATGCCCACGTGGTTGTTGCCCCGGACGGCGACGGCGGCCAGCCCGGTGCGGGCGGCCCGCTCCGCGCACCGTCCGGCCGCGAGGTCCGCGGCCACCTGTCCGAACCCGCCCCGGGCGTCGAGCCGTACGACGGACCCGTCCTCCTGGCTCCACTCCGGCTCCGCGGTGGGGTCGATGCCTCCCTCGCGCAGCCGGTCGAGGTACATCGGCAGCAGGCCGACACCGTGCGAGAAGTGCCCCCGCACATCGGCGTCCACGAGGACCCGGGCGACCAGGGCGGCGCGCTCGGCGTCGACGCCCGCGGCGGTCAGCGATCCGGCCGCGGCCTCCCGCAGCGCCTCCGTGGTGAAACGCACCGCCGCCTTCGGGCGGGGTTCTGGACGGGGCGCGCGGTTGAGGTGCACGGTCCGGTCGGCGGATGCCGCCACCTCCGCGTCGGTGGTGACCAGGAGCACCGCGCCGCCCCGCCGGGCCGCGGTGCGCGCAGGTTCCGCGCCGAAGCCGTTGGGCTGCCGCCCGGTGGCGTCGACGACCAGGACGCGGACCGAACCGTCCGGACAGCGCTCGTGTGCGGCCACCACACTCACGCCCGCCGGGAGGGACGGCCTGATCCGGCGGGACCGCCCCGCCCCGCCGGCGTCGAGGGCTCCGTACTGGGCCCGCCGTCGTCCGGCGAGCACCTGGATCAGGGCGGCCGCGGACCCGGTGCCGTCCGCGAGCACCGCGACGATCTCGCCCGCGGCCACGGTGACGGTCAGCCCCGCGATCAGGATGCGCTCCGCGCCCTCTGGGCCCTCGGCCACGATCAGGTCCGCGATGCGGAATGCGGGCGGTCTGCCCGCTGCTTCGGTCATTGCTGGCTCCTCGAAATGCCGTGGTACGGGTCGGAACACCACCGGGTCGCCCGGGGCGGGGCCTGCACGGGGCCGTCCCGCGGTGTCACGGGACGGCCCCGTGCAGGCTCTGGGCGGCGGTGGCTGTTTCACGTGAAACAGCCACCGGCCCTGGCGGACACGCCGCTAGGAAGCGGCCTGCGGCTCCAGGAACTCCAGCCGGTTGCCGAACTTGTCGAACGCGTAGAAGCGGTCGTGGCCCGGGAAGTTGTCGTCCCACGTCACCTCGTGGCCGCCCTCCTCCAGCCGCTTGGCCAGACCGCGCAGCGACTCGACAAGGATTCCGGGGTGCGCCTTGCGTGCGGGCGCGAAGTCCTTCTCGACGCCGAGGTGGACCTCCAGGCCGCCGCCACGGAACCAGCACCCGCCGCGGGCGGCGAGGACCGGGGGCTTCTCCAGCTCGGTCATCCCGAGGACCTCGCCCCAGAACGCCCGGCACTGGTCCTCGCCGCCCGGCGGGATGGCCAGCTGGACGTGGTGCAGACCCCCGAACGCGTAGTCAGCGGCGGTCTGTTCGTTGCTCTGATCGGTCATCTCTCTTCTCTCTTCTCTCTGTTGTGCGGGCAGTGGTCCGGCGCCGGGGACGCCGGACCACTGCCGTCCGGATCGGCTGACGCGGGGTCAGTCGGTGGAGGCGAGCGCCTCGTGACGCGCGGCCATGCCGTCGCTGCGTACGGTGAACGACAGTTTCCGTACGCCCTCCTGGGCACGCCGCAACGCCTCGTCCTGTGACGTGCCCACGGCGCAGACATGTGCACCCCGGGCGAAGGACCCGGTGACTCCCTTGAGCCGCTTGCCCGGTTCGCGCAGCACCTCGACATCGACGACGCCCTCCAGCGCACGGGCCTCCTCCTCGCCCGCCACCTCCACGATCTCGCCCACCGCGTCCGGGCAGGCGTACCAGATGGCCGCCGCGGCGGGGCCGTCGTGCGGGGCGGCGAGGGTCGCGCGGAGATCGTCGAGGACCTTGATGCCCACGGCCTGGCGGGCGACGACGTCGATCAGGTCGACCCCGCTGACCCGCGCCCACAGCTCGGGGATCTCGTCGCCCGCCGGACGCAGGTGCGTCTCCACGACGTGGACGGCGTCCGCCGCCACGATGACCTCGGTGTGGGTGACGCCCCGCCGGACGCCCAGGGCCGTCAGCATGTCGGTCACGGTGGTACGAATCCGCTGTTCTTCCGCGTCGGGAAGGGGGGCCGGGACGACGTGGCCGACCTCGACGAAGTGATCGTGCTCGGAGATCTTGCGGGTCACGCCCACGGCCAGGTGCTCGCCGTCCTCGCTGACGCACTCCACGCTGTACTCGTCGCCGCTCAGGAACTGTTCGACGAGCAGGTCCGGAGCGTCCAGGTCGCCGGCTCCCTCCGCGCCCCACGCGAGGGCGCGGGGGATGTCGGCCGGGCCGTCGATACGGGTGACGCCCTTGCTGGCGACCCCGCGCACGGGCTTGCAGATCAGCGGGTAGCCGGTCCGCTCCGCGACCTTGAGGACGCCCTCGACGTCGTGGACGGTCTCGGCGACGACCTCGCCGACACCGGCCTCGGCCAGCACCCGGCGCATCGCGTACTTGTCGGCGACCGCCCGGACCGTGTCCGCGCTGTGCCAGTCGAGGCCGAGGTCGAGCCCGATGGCCGCGGTCTTCTCGGTGTCCTTCTCGGTGAAGTTGGTCAGCCGGTCGACCGGGTCGACCGCGTGCACGAACCGCGCGGCGGCCACCCACTCCTGGACCGGGGCGTCCTCGCGGAGCACGATCAGGCGCTGGATCTTCTCCCGGCTGCGCAGCCGGGGCACCACCTCCGGCCGGCAGATGACGGTCGTGCGCAGTCCCGGCCGGGCGTCGCGGGCGCGGTCGGGCAGATCGCGCCCGCCGCTGACGATCAGGAGATGCTGGGGCGGGGGTGTGTCGGACATGCTTTCCTCCGTCAGTGCGCATTCCACCGAGGGGTGGGAATGGGTCGGTGCGGTCGGTCAGGAACCGTCTGTCGCGGGTACGGGCTCCGAGCGCGGCGTCGTGGGCCCGGTGGTGACCGGTGCGGGCTTCTGCCGGGTGCCGAGCCAGCTCAGGGCCGCGGACAGCGGGAAGCAGGCCGCGATGACCAGCCAGCCGCCCGGTCCCGTCCGGGAGAGGAGCCACAGCACCACGGCCGGTCCGGCGATCTCCGCCGCCGAGAAGCCCACGTTGAAGAAGGCGAAGTACCTGCCCTGGGCCGCCTCCGGCGCCATCGCGAAGGAGATCTCCCAGGACGACGCCGAGTGCAGCAGCTCTCCGAAGGTCAGCAGGAGCAGCGCGGCTACCAGGGTCACGACCGCCCAGCCGGACGCGTCCGTCCAGCCGCTCGCCGCGAAGGCGACGCAGGCGAACAGCAACAGGACCGACGACATGGTGGTGGCCCGGGTCGCGGTGGCCAGGTCCCCGATATGGCGGGTCACTCTGACCTGGGCCAGCACCGTGAGGACCGTGTTGGTGGTGACCAGGACGGTGATCATCCAGATCGGTGACGCGGTGTGCTCGGCCACCCAGAGCGGCAGCACGGTGATCAGGATCGCGTCGTGCAGGAACATCACGCCGTTGGCCGCCGTGGCGGCCACGAACCGCCAGTCGCGGATCGGCGGGACCACCTTCTTCGCGCTCTCCCCGTCCCCCTTGTCCTTGGCCGCCGCGGGGCCGAGCCGGGGCAGCATCCAGACCAGGGAGAACACCACCAGGAAGCTGAGCGCGTTACCGATGAACAGCCAGTGGAACGCCGTCTTCGAATTGGTGGTCAGGGCGATGCCGGCGAGCGAGAACCCGACGGTGAAACCGAGGTTGCGCAGGGACCGGATGAATCCCATCGTGCGGTTGCGTTCGGTTCCGGTGATCAGGCGGCCCACCAGGGCCTGGTTCAGGGGCTGTCCCGCCCGGTCCATGATGTACAGCAGGCTGGCCGTCACCACGAACTGGCTGAATCCGTCGACCCTCAGATAGGCGAGGTAGCCGATGGCACGCCACAGGCAGACCACCAGGATGATGTTCCTGGGGCCGAAGCGGTCGGCGAGCATGCCCATCGGCACGGTGGTGGCGAGCCCGACCACTCCGGCGATCCCCAGGCCCACGCCGAGTTGTGTCTCGTTGATTCCGGCGAAGCGCGTGAAGTAGAGGGCGGAGCTGGCCAGGAACATGCCGGTTCCCATGGACCCGATCAGCGCGTTGACCGCGATGATCCGGGATTCCCTGGTGGCGGGCAGGGCCCCGGTCAACCGGGTTTGCCACGTCTTCTGTTCGGTCATCTCTCTTCCCTCTCGGAAGCGGTCAGGACGGGGCCGTCGGCGGACGGGCCGGACGGCCCGTCCCACTCGGTGCGCCAGTGGCGGACCAGTCCGGCCCAGGTGTCGGCCGCCCCTGAGGGCAGATAGGTCCTGCGGATCCGCTGGTGGTCAGCGGTCCACGGCGTGGCGGGTGAGCGGACCGTTCCGAAGGCCAGCACGCCGTCCGGCAGCAGCGGCCCCGCGGGCACGCCGCCGTAGGGGTAGGCGAACAACCGGGCGGGGCCGGGTCCGTACCGCTCGCGGATGTCGTCGAGCGAGCCCAGGGTCTGGGCGCGGCCCTCCGCCGGGGTGATCCGGTCGAGATGCGGGTGGGTACGGGTGTGGGCGCCGATCAGGTGCCCCTCTCGGGCCAGCCCGTCGCACTCCTCGTACGTCAGATGGTCCTCGCGCGGACGGGGACTGCGTCGGCCGAGCAGTCCGGTGCAGACGAAGAACACCGCACGGACGCCGAGCCGGTCCAGGATGTCCCGTGCGTGGGTCGTGTTGTCGCGGTAGCCGTCGTCGAAGGTGACGAGCACCGTGGGGCGGTCGGGCCGGCGAGGGCCGCCGTCGGCCAGCAGGTCCGCCGGGTCGTACGGGGCGAACCGTTCGAGCACCCGCTCAAGGCCCCGCTCGAAGGCGTCCGGGGAGAGCGCGGTGTAGTGCCGCACGTCAGGGTGCACGTGGTGGAAGTACAGGACCAGTGGCCAGTGCGGGGCACTGCCCAGGGCGGGCTGGTGCTCGGCCGGCACGCCGGGGACCACGGGCGGCAGCGGTCTCATCGCGCACCGCCGCTCACCGTACGGGCCGTGTCCGCCGCGGCCCGGGGCCCGTCGGGGGAGTCCAGGGTCCGTCGCATCACGCGGTCGACGTGGCGGGCCAGCTCCTCGATCCGGTCCGCGCTCCAGTGGACCGTGGAGTACTTCAGGCTCATCTCCAGTTCACCGTCGACGATGTCCCCCTCGGCCATCAGCAGGTAGCGCTCTCGCTGGAGCGGCGAGCGGTGCGCGCCGAAACTCTCGTCCGCGGGCCGCAGCACCGCACCCGGCGCGCGCTGCTCCAGCCGCAGCAGATGACCGCGGAAGTTGAGCCGGACCCGGGGACGGGGGCGGTCCGCGAGGGCGGCACGCTCCGCGGGATCGGGCGAGAGGAAGCGCAACGCGTCGAACCCGTAGCGGCGTTCGGGCAGGGCGGCCGGGCCGTCGAGCGCGGCGAGCAGGGCGCGGACGCCCTCGCCCTCCCACCGCAGGACGGCCGGGTAGGTGCTCTGCACGTAGCCGACGGTTCGGGACAGGTCGAGGTCGCCGGGGGGCACGTCTCGGCTGTGCGCGTAGACGTCCACCCCGTGCACGGGCTCCCCGGTCCAGGACGCCAGGCCGCCGACCAGACAGCCGAGGGCGAAGTCGTGCGGGGCGACGCCTGCGGCGGGGAGGCGGTGGAGCACCTGGCCGGTGAGGTCCCGGGGCAGCCGGAAGCGGTGGGTGCGCAGCGTGGGCAGCGGCGCGGCGCCTTCCGTATCGGGCCGGAGCGCGGCGAACTCCCCTGTTCTGCCGGCCCATTCGGCGGCGTCCTGCCGGGCCTGTCCGGAGCGCACCCAGTCCCGCAGCGCGGTGCCGACGGCCCGGGGCCCCGTCGCGGCGGCTTCCGGCCGGCCGCCGCCCAGCAGTAGTTCGAGGTCGTCGGCGAGCAGGCCCATCGACACTCCGTCGAGGACGAAGTGGTGGACCGTCAGCAGCAGTCTGGCCCCGTTCTCCCTGCCGTCGACGTACAGCAGCTGGAGGACCCGGCCGTCTGCGAGCGACATCGACGTCTGTGCCTCGGCCAGCGCCTCCTCCAGCCGGGCGGCGCGCTCGCTGGGCGGGACGGGGGACAGGTCGATGACACGGACGGCGTCCGCGGGATCGGCCTCCCGCAGCTCGGCCGTGCCGTCCGCGCGGAGCGTCGTGCGCAGCGCGGGGTGGCGTCGTAGCAGGGCCGCGGCCACCCGGGCGAGTTGGTGCGCGGACATGCCGGAGTCGGTGGTGAACAGCGCGTTCAGGCAGAAGTGGTCGCGTGCGGGCAGTTCGCCGTCGCTCAGCCAGCGGTGCTGGGCGGGCAGCAGGTCGAGCGGGCCGGCCGGTTCCTCCTCGACGGCGTCCGGCGCGCGGCGGCCCTCCGCCCGGGAGACGGCGGCGCGGGCGGTGCGCCCGGCGAGCAGGTCGCCGGGGGTCATGGAGATGCCCCGTGCCCGCATCCGCCCGCAGACGCGCAGGGCCATGAGGGAGTCGCCGCCCAGGGCGAGGAAGTCGTCGTCGGGGCCGAGTTCCGGCGCGAGCAGCAGTTCGCGGAGCAGGGCGACCACCGTGTCCAGCGGTGACCGCGTCTCGTCGTCGCGCTCGTGCGTCGCCCCGGCGCCCAGGACCGCCGCCGCTGCCTCGGCCGTCGCGCGGCGGTCGGTCTTGCCGGAGGTGGTGAGGGGTATCCGGTCGAGTACGGCGATGCGGCCCGGCACCAGGTAGGCGGGGACCCGCTCCCGCAGGTGCTCCCGGACGGCCCGGGGGTCGGGGCCGTCCCCGTCACGTGCCACGGCGGCCGCGAGCACGTTCCCACCGGCGCCGTCGTCCAGGGTGAACGAGATGGCGGAGGTGATCCCGGGGGTCGCGAGCAGGTGGCGGTCGACCTCGTCGAGTTCAATGCGGTGGCCGCGTACCTTCACCTGGTTGTCGGCGCGCCCCAGGAATTCGAGGCCGCCGGTCTCCCGCCGCACCACCATGTCGCCGGTGCGGTACATCCGCGCGCCGGGCGTCGCCGCGTACGGATCGGGCAGGAAGCGCTCCCGCGTCCGCGCCGGGTCGTTCAGGTAGCCCAGGGCCAGCGGCTCGCCGCCGATCCACAGTTCGCCCGGTGTGCCGTCGGCGACGGGCCGCCGGTCCTCGTCCAGCACCCGTGCCACCCGGTCGCCGACCGGTGTCCCGATGGGCAGCCCGGCCGTGCCGGGCACCTCGTCGCCGGGGGCGAGCACCAGGGCGGTCGCGGTGACCACCGTCTCTGTGGGGCCGTACCCGTTCACCAGCACGGTGTGCGCGAGGGGGGTACGGCGGTGGGCGTGGGCATCGGCGGTCGTGGCGTTCTCGCCGCCGATGACCACAGTGCGGACCCCGGCGAAGGACGGCTCCCGCTCGCCGTCGAGCTCCGCGCAGAGCATCCGCCAGTAGGCGGTGGGGAGTTGCAGGACCGTCACCCCCAGTTCCTCGGCGGCCGAGGCGAGCCGCACGGTGTCGGGGACGCCGCCTGTGCCGTGGAAGGCGAGGGTTCCGCCCGCGGCGAGGGTCGGCCAGATCTCCTCCTGGGCGACATCGAATCCGAGGCTCGCGAACTGGAGCACGGAGCTGTGCGGCCCGAGCGCGAACAGGTCCACGGACGCGTCGGCATGGCGCGCCAGCGCCCCGTGCCCGACCAGGACTCCCTTGGGCGCTCCGGTGGACCCGGAGGTGTAGATGACGTAGGCGCCGTGTTCGCCGTCCGCGCTGTGCGGGCGGGCGGCCTCCACCGGGCGGGCGGCCTCCACCGGGTCCCTGGGGGACGTCGGGAGCGCCGTGCTGTCGTCGAGGACCACGGTGGCGCCGCTGTCGCGGAGCACGTACGCGAGGCGTTCCTCGGGGGTCGCCGTGTCGACGGGTACGAACGCGGCACCGGCGAGCCAGGTCCCGAGCATGGCGACGACCGCGTCCGGACCGGAGGGCAGCCGGACGAGGACGCTGTCGCCGCGCCGTACGCCGCGGCCCGCGAGGGCCAGCGCGGCCTGCTCGGCGCGATGCCACAGCTGGGCGTAGGTCACGGTGTCCGTCGGGGTCCGCAGGGCGATGCCGGAGGGGCGGCCGGCCGCGTGGCCGCGGATCACGTCCACGACGGAGGGGTTCCGGGTCATGCGTTCCCGCCCTCCTTCGTCGTGCCGGGGCCGCCGGGGTCGAGGACGAGCCGTGCGTGGGCCAGTAGCCCGTTGTCGTACATCCGGTGCCGCTGCACGACGATCGTGAGGTCGGCGGCGGCGAGGTCGGCCACCAGGTCCTGCCCGGCGGGCACGGCCCGGCCGCGTGCGGAGAACGTGGTGACGTACGGGTCGTGGAACATCACGTCGGCCCCCGCGCCGAGCAGTTCGAGGGCGAGCGGCTCGGCAGGCGAGTGGCGGATGTCGGCGACGTCCGGCTTGTAGGTGACGCCCAGCAGGAGCACCTTGGCCCCGCGGACGCTGATCCCGTTCGCCGTCAGCAGTTCCTGCGCCCGGGAGGCGACCCAGACGGGGATCGAGTCGTTGATCCGCTGCGCTTGCTCGGCCATCCGGAACGGCACCCCGGCCTGGGTCGCGCGGTGCACGAGGTAGAGCGGGTCGACCGGAATGCAGTGGCCCCCGACACCCGCGCCGGGACGGAACGGGGTGAAGCCGAAGGGCTTGGTCGCGGCGGCCTCGATGGTCTCCCAGACGTCGACACCCAGCCGGTGGCAGATCTGCGCGAACTCGTTGACCAGGGCCAGGTTCACCTGGCGGTAGGTGTTCTCCAGGATCTTGGCGGCCTCGGCCTCACGGCTGGAGCGGGTGACGTGCACCCGCTCGGTCAGCCCCGCGTAGAACGCGGCGGCGCGGGCACCGCACGCCGAGGTCAGCCCGCCGACCACCTTGGGCGTGTTGTGGAAGCCGTACCGGGTGTTGCCCGGATCCACCCGCTCCGGCGAGAAGGCCAGGTGGAAGTCGCTGCCCGCGGTCAGGCCCGACTCCTCCAGGATGTCGCGGATGACGCCGTCGGTGGTCCCGGGGTAGGTGGTGGACTCGATGATCACCAACTGTCCGGGACTCAGGTGCTGGCGGACTGTGCGCACCGCGGAGAGCAGGGGCTCCAGGTCCGGCACGCCGTGGGTGTCCACCGGCGTGGGAACGCACAGGGCGACGACGGAGCACTCGCTCAGGAACGCGGGGTCCGTGGTGGCGTCGAGCAGCGGCGCCACGGCATCCAGTTCGGCCCGGGTCACCGTGTCGACGGGCGGTCGGCCGATGTTGACCTGAGCCACCAGGAAGTCGCTCAGGTCCAGGCCGCGGGTGCGGTGCCCGCCCGCGGCGGCGGCCACGGCGAGCGGCAGGCCCGCGTAGCCGATGCCCACGACGGCGACATCGACGGTGCGGTCGGCGTGCGCGGCCAAGGCGGGGCCGTTCATGAGAACCGGCTCTGGTGGACCGGGTGGTGCGGCGGCGATGACGTCCATCGGGCTCTCCTGTGCGCGGACTGGGCAGGGTGGGCGGGTGGCGAAGGGCGCCCCTACCACCAGCCGTTGTCGCCCTCCGGCCGGTCCACGACGGTCGTTCCGGCGGCCGGCTCCGCCGCCGAGGTGTGGGCCGTTCCCGCCGCGGTGAGGAGGGAGGTACAGAGGAAGGCGGTACAGAGGAAGGCGCGGAATCGTGCAGGCATAGCTGTCCCCCGGTGCGTCTGGCGAGTGCGGAATCCGGCGGAGAGAAGGGCGGTCGCAACCGCTCGTCGCCGGCAGAATCCATGCTGCTGCCGCGCCTGTTCACGGGGCAAGACATTGCGTGCGGCGGCCATCAGCCATGGCGACAGGGCGCCACACCCCGTCCTTGTCTCAGAATGTGAGACTCTCCGGTAAGGGGGGTCCCCGCCTTCCGTAGGGGGGTGCGGCGCCGCGGCCGGACTCCGCAGGGGGGCGGCCGACCATCGGAAGGCCCGCGACTCCGCCCCGTTCTTCCCGGGGGCCGGTCTCAGTCCAGCAGCCCGAGCTCCGCGACACGCAGGGCCACCTGGAAGCGCGTGTGCACTCCCAGCCGGTTCGTGAGGCCGGTCATGTACCGGCTCAACGTCCGGGAGGAGATGCCCAGATGACGGGCGATCGCCTCGTCCTTGACGCCGTCGGCGAGCATGCGCAGCACGATGAGGTCCTGGGAGCCGAGTTCCGCCCCGAGGGCGGCCGCCGGGGCTGCGGGACGCAGCGGCGTGGAGGTGTGCCAGCAGTAGTCGTACAGCGCGTGCAGGGACCTGGCAAGCGCCTGGCCGTGGATGGCGGAGGCTCCCTCGCTGGGGTCCTGCGGGTTGATCGGGAGCACCGCGAGGTCGTCGTCGAAGAGGATCATCCGCAACGGCAGGTAGTCCGCCGTGCGTGCCTCGCGCCCGATCCGTTCCGCGTCGGTCAGGTACGCCGCCATGTAGGGGACCTCGGCCGTCCGTCGCGAGTAGAGCGTCTCCACCCGGATGCCCCGGCTCTCCATCTCCTTGTCCCGCAGCAGCATGGCGTCCACGAGTTCCTCCGGCGGCGGCCCGCCGGGGTGCATCGACCTCATGCGCACGTTGCAGGTGCTGCCCGCGTCCTCCAGGAAGGCGTTCACCAGCTCCGGCGTCGGCAGGGTCTCGATCTCGACGGACTCCCGCCGCTCGTCGTGCAGGCGCGGGTAGCCGCCGATCAGTGAGGCGACCGCGCCCCTGATCCTGGCCAGGTGCTGAAGGTGTGCCTCGGTCTGGCGTTCCTCGGCGGAGAACAGCCGGGTCAGCGCGGCCTCCGGGGTGACGGTCGCGTAGCCGCAGGGGGCCGACCACGAGGGCACCAGCAGGCCGACGGCGCAGAGCGCGTCGCAGGCCTGATCCGCCTCGGCGAGGGAGCAGCGGGCCTCGGCCGCCATCTGTTCGAGCGACCAGCCGGGGTTCCGGTGGATCAGCCCGTAGAAGCGCTGGCGTACCCGTTCGGTCAGCTCGTTCACTCGTCCCCCTCGGTGTCGGCTCCGCTCCCCCTCCGTCGTGGCGGGACGTCGCGGCCTCCCCGTGGGCCGCCGAGAGGGGACAGGGCTGACCCATAGGTACCACTCACCCCTCCGGGGGGTCGATCCTCCTGGGGGCCGATCCTCGTGCGCGGCGGAGTCGCGGGAATGGATGCCGCCTTGCAGGATGTTCACCATTCAACTAAATTGAACGCAGAACAGTCCCCGGAGGTGGCTCCCATGCCCGCAGTAACCGTCGAAAACCCGCTGACCCTGCCCAAGGTCGCCGCCTCTGGCGACGCCGTGGCCCGTCCCGTGCTCGCCGTGACCACGGCGCCCACCGGGTTCGAGGGCGAGGGATTCCCCGTGCGCCGCGCCTTCGCGGGGATCAACTACAAGCACCTCGACCCGTTCATCATGATGGACCAGATGGGTGAGGTGGAGTACGCGGCCGGCGAGCCGAAGGGCACGCCCTGGCACCCGCACCGCGGCTTCGAGACCGTCACCTACCTGATCGACGGCACCTTCGTGCACCAGGACTCCAACGGTGGCGGCGGCACCATCCAGAACGGCGACACCCAGTGGATGACCGCCGGGTCCGGGCTGCTCCACATCGAGGCCCCGCCGGAGTCGCTCGTCACGTCGGGTGGCCTCTTCCACGGCCTCCAGCTCTGGGTGAACCTGCCCAAGGCCGACAAGATGATGGCCCCCCGCTACCAGGACATCCGCGGCGGCCAGGTGCAGCTGCTCGCCTCCCCCGACGGCGGCGCGCTGCTCCGGGTGATCGCGGGCGAGCTCGACGGCCACGAGGGCCCCGGCGTCACGCACACCCCCATCACGATGATCCACGCCACCGTGCGCCCCGGCGCCGAGCTGACCCTGCCGTGGCGCGAGGACTTCAACGGCCTCGCCTACGTGCTGGCCGGCCGAGGCGCCGTGGGCCAGGACCGCAGGCCCGTCCACATGGGCCAGACCGCCGTCTTCGGCGCCGGCTCCTCGCTGACCGTCCGCGCGGACGAGCAGCAGGACGGCAACGCCCCGGAGCTGGAGGTCGTCCTGCTCGGCGGGCGTCCCATCCGGGAGCCGATGGCGCACTACGGGCCGTTCGTGATGAACAGCCAGGCCGAACTGAAGCAGGCCTTCGAGGACTTCCAGGCCGGCCGCCTCGGCACCGTGCCCGCCGTCCACGGGATGTGAGCCGCGCCGACACCGTGTGACGGTTCGTCACTCGTACGGCTCCACGGGCGGGACACCGCCCCCGGGGCGTGATCGGGTGGGAGGGTGCAGAACCGGAAGCCCCTCCTGCCCATCGGTGCCCGGCGGCTGGCCGCCTGGTGCGGTGTCATCCTGTTGGTCACCGGCGTCGCCGCGGTGGCCATCTGGCTGTGCGTCGCGCTCAAGACCGCCGTCACCCCCGTCCTGCTCGCGTTGCTCGGCACGGCGCTGCTCGGCCCCGTCCACCGAAGGCTGACCGCGCACGGGGTGAACCGCTCGGTGGCGGCCGGAATCACCTGCGCCCTGCTCGTCGCGGTCGTCGGCGGCGCCGGGTACATCGTCGTCGCCGCGCTCATCGACACCGGTGATCAGATCGTCCAGTCGCTGAAGGACGCCGGCCAGTGGGTCGTCGACCACTTCGGTGTCACCGGCAACACGAATGTGGACGACCTGGCCACCAGCGCCAAGAAGCTCGTCGAGAAGTTCGGCGCGAGCGCCGCGGGCGGGCTGCTGAGCGGCCTCAGCCTGGTCGGTTCGCTGATCGCCACCAGTGTGCTCGCCCTGCTGCTGACCTTCTTCTTCCTGCGCGACTCCGACCGGGCCGCGAACCTCGCGCACTCCATCGCCCCGCGCGGCGCCGGTGACCTGGTCGAGGCGATGGGCCGGCGCGCGTTCGAGGCCGTCGAGGGCTTCATGCGCGGTACGACGCTCATCGCGCTCATCGACGCCGTCTGCATCACGGTCGGCCTGCTGATCCTGCGCGTGCCCGGCGCGGTGGGGCTGGGCGCGCTGGTGCTGGTCGGCGCCTACATCCCGTATCTGGGCGCGTTCATCTCGGGCGCCGTCGCGGTGCTGGTGGCGCTCGCGGACCGGGGCTTCGTGATCGCGCTCTGGGCGCTCGGGGTGGTGCTCGCGGTGCAGGTGCTGGAGGGTCACATCCTGCAGCCGATGATCCAGAGCCGTACGGTCCAGATGCACCCCGCCATGATCCTGATCGCGCTGACGGCGGGCGCGAGCGTGGCGGGCCTGCTGGGGATGCTCCTCGCGGTCCCGGTGTGCGCGGCGGCCTTCGGCATCCTCGGCGAACTGCGCAAGGACCTCGGGCCCCCGGCGGACCCGGACGCCGACCCGCCGGACACCCCGCCCGGCGTACCGCCCCCCGGCCCGGCCACCGCCTGAGGACGGCCCCCCACGCCCCGGTTCAGAGATCCGCCTCCGGCTCCGGCGCGGGCGGCTCCACCAGCCCCACGGGCTCCACCGGTTCCACCAGCTCCGCGGGCTCCGCCGACTCGTACAGCTCGAACCAGATCGACTTGCCCTCACCCCGCGGATCGACCCCCCACGCGTCGGCGAGCATCTCCATCAGCACCAGGCCCCGCCCGCTGGACGCCATCTCGCCGGGCCGCCGCTTGTGCGGCAGCTCGTCGCTGCCGTCGGCCACCTCCACGCGCAGCCGCCGCTCCCCGTGCTCCCCGCTGGCCTCCGCGACCATCAGCGCGTCGCCGTCCGTGTGGACCAGCACGTTCGTGGCCATCTCGGAGATCATCAGCACCGCGGAGTCGACCTGCTCCGGATCGGCCCAGTCGTGCAGCATCTCGCGCAGCTGCTGCCGGGCCGCCGCGATCCGTTCCGGCTCGGCCTGGGCGATGGTCAGCGCGGTCCGCCGGGGCGGGGTCAGCCGGGTCGCCGGGCTCTCGCGGCGCAGCAGCAGCACCGCGACGTCGTCCTCGCGGCGGTCCACCAGCGGGCCCGTCGTGTAGTGCGAGCCCGGCCCGTGCACGGCCTGCACCAGGGCGTCCGCGAGCTTCTCCAGATCGCTGGTGTGCCGCTCCAGGATCGGCCGGAGCCGGACCCAGCCGGTGGCCAGGTCGTGCCCGCCGGTCTCGATCAGCCCGTCCGTGCAGAGCATGATCGTTTCTCCGGGCTCCAGGGTGAACCCGGTCGTCGGGTAGTCCGTGTCCGACTCGATGCCCAGCGGGAGCCCGCCCGCGGTCTGCCGGATGAACGCGGTCCCGTCGGGCGTCATCACCACGGGGTCGGGATGCCCGGCCCGCGCGATGTCCAGGGTGCCGGTGGCCGGGTCCGCCTCCGCGTACAGGCACGTCGCGAAGCGCGGCCCGTGCTCCGCGTCCTCGTGCGCGTCGGTGAGCCCGGAGAGGAAGCGCGAGGCCCGCGAGAGCACCGCGTCCGGGCGGTGCCCCTCGGAGGCGTACGCGCGCAGCGCGATCCGCAACTGGCCCATCAGCCCGGCGGCCCGTACGTCATGGCCCTGGACGTCACCGATGACGAGGGCGACCCGGCCGTTGGGCAGCGGGATCATGTCGTACCAGTCACCGCCGACCTGGAGCCCGCCCCCGGTCGGCACATAGCGGGCGGCCACCGTCATCCCCGGGATGCTGGGCACCAGGGAGGGCATCATCGTGCGCTGCAGCCCCTGCGACAGCTCCCGCTCGGTCTCGGCGATCCCGGCGCGGGCCAGCGCCTGCGCGAGCATCCGGGCCACCGTCGTCAGCACGGCCCGTTCGTCCGGCGAGAACGACACCGGATGCCGGAAGCCCGCCATCCAGGCGCCCATCGTGCGGCCCGCCACAATCAGCGGCAGGAAGGCCCAGGACCGGCGCCCGAACCGCCGGGCCAGCGGCCAGGTGGCCGGGTAGCGGTGGTAGTAGTCCTCCGGGCTGGAGAGGTAGATCGCCCGCCCCGTCCGTACGACCTCGGCGGCCGGGTAGTCGGTCTCCAGCGGCATGTCGTCGAACGGTCCCTCGTCACCGGCGTGCTGGCCGTGGTGCCCGACGATCGTCAGCCGCTCGCCATCGACCCCGAAGACGGCCAGCCCCTCGGGCGAGAACCCGGGCATGGAGAGCGAGTAGGCGACCCGCAGCACCTCCGCCGTCGACCGGGCCTCGGCCAGCGCGCGCCCCGCGTCCAGCAGGAACGCCTCCCGGGACCGCCGCCAGTCGCCGGTGATGCGGCTCTGCGCCCCGGCGGCGCCCGGCTCCGGCTCGGCCACCTCCTGGAGGGTGCCGACCAGCACGTAGTCCGCCTCGCTGCCCTCGGCGGGCGGCAGCGGCCGGGAACGGCTCCGTACGGTGCGCAGCACCCGCCCGTGCTCGTCCACGATCCGCAGCCGGGCCTCGGCCAGCGTGCCCTCGGCGACGGCCAGGTTGACCACCCCGTAGATCTCGTTCCAGTCGACGGGATGGAAGCGGGAGCGCACCTCCGACTCGCGCAGGAGGCCCGATTCGGAGGGCAGCTCCAGCAGCCGGGCCGCCTCGGCGTCGAGCCAGACGGTCCCGGCGGCGTTGTCCCAGCGCCAAAGACCGGTCGCGGTCGCGGCCAGGACTTCCTCGGTGCGCATTGCCCCACTTTAGGAAGATGTAGCCCTCAAACGCCACCGGCGGCCCCGGCGCCCGCGCCGCTGACGATCCCGGCCGGGGGCAATGGCAATGAAACGGTCCGGTCGCGGGCGGTAGCCTGGGGTGGCTGTATCCGCCCCCAACCGCGAAGACTGGATGAACGACGATGCATCGGTACAGGTCCCACACCTGCGGCGAGCTCCGCGCCTCTGACGTCGGCACCGACGTCCGGCTGAGCGGCTGGCTGCACAATCGCCGAGACCTGGGTGGCATCCTCTTCATCGATCTGCGCGACCACTACGGTCTGGTGCAGCTCGTCGCCCGCCCCGGCACCCCCGGCAACGACGCCCTGGCGAAGCTCACCAAGGAGACCGTCGTCCGGATCGACGGCAAGGTCTCCGCCCGCGGCGCCGACAACGTCAACCCGGAGCTCCCGACCGGCGAGATCGAGATCGAGGTCACCGCGGTGGAGGTGCTGGGCGAGGCCGCCCCGCTGCCCTTCACGATCAACGCCGAGGACGGCGTCAACGAGGAGCGGCGCCTGGAGTACCGCTTCCTCGACCTGCGCCGCGAGCGCATGCACCGCAACATCATGCTGCGCTCCTCCGTGATCGCCTCGATCCGCTCCAAGATGGTGGCCCTCGGCTTCAACGAGATGGCGACGCCGATCCTCACCGCGACCTCCCCCGAGGGCGCCCGTGACTTCGTGGTCCCGTCCCGGCTGAACCCCGGCAAGTTCTACGCGCTGCCGCAGGCCCCGCAGCAGTTCAAACAGCTGCTGATGATCTCCGGCTTCGACCGCTACTTCCAGATCGCGCCCTGCTTCCGCGACGAGGACGCCCGCGCGGACCGTTCGCCCGGCGAGTTCTACCAGCTCGACGTCGAGATGTCCTTCGTCGAGCAGGAGGACGTCTTCCGCCCGATCGAGAAGCTGATGACCGAGCTCTTCGAGGAGTTCGGCAACGGCCGCCACGTCACCTCGCCGTTCCCGCGCATCCCGTTCCGCGAGTCGATGCTGAAGTACGGCAACGACAAGCCGGACCTGCGCGCCAAGCTGGAGCTCGTCGACATCTCCGACGTCTTCGCGGACTCGGAGTTCAAGGCCTTCGCCGGCAAGCACGTCCGCGCGCTGCCGGTGCCGGACACGGCGGGCCAGTCCCGGAAGTTCTTCGACGGCCTCGGTGACTACGCCGTCGAGCACGGCGCCAAGGGCCTCGCCTGGGTGCGCGTCGGCGAGGACGGCAAGCTGGCGGGCCCGATCGCCAAGTTCCTCACCGAGACGGACGTCAAGACCCTCACCGAGCGGCTCTCCCTCGTCCCCGGCCACGCCGTGTTCTTCGGCGCCGGCGAGTTCGACGAGGTCTCCAAGATCATGTCGGTCGTCCGCGTCGAGGCCGCCAAGCGCGCCGGACACTTCGAGGACGGCGTCTTCCGGTTCTGCTGGATCGTCGACTTCCCGATGTACGAGAAGGACGAGGACACCGGGAAGATCGACTTCTCGCACAACCCCTTCTCGATGCCCCAGGGCGGTCTGCGGGACCTGGAGGAGAAGGACCCGCTGGACATCCTCGCCTGGCAGTACGACATCGTCTGCAACGGCATCGAGCTGTCCTCCGGTGCCATCCGTAACCACGAGCCCGAGCTGATGATCAAGGCCTTCGAGATCGCCGGCTACGACCGCGAGACCGTGGAGCACGAGTTCGCGGGCATGCTCAAGGCCTTCCGCCTCGGCGCCCCGCCGCACGGTGGCATCGCCCCGGGCGTCGACCGCATCGTGATGCTGCTGGCCGACGAGCCCAACATCCGCGAGACGATCGCCTTCCCGCTGAACGGCAACGCGCAGGACCTGATGATGGGCGCGCCCACGGTGCTGGACGAGACGCGGCTGCGCGAGCTGAACATCCAGCTCCGCAAGCCGGTCGCCTCCGCGAAGGACGCCTCCGCGAAGGACGCCTCCGAGAAGTAGCCCGCCCAGCTGTACCGGGTTTCACGTGAAACAGCCCCTGGCCACCCGGCCGGGGGCTGTTCCGCGTCCCGGCCGCACCGACGTGCGATCCGGTGCGCGCGGGGTCCGCAGGCACGCGTGTGCCACGGCTGCGCGCGTGCGAGTACACGGGCCGAAGGCGTGCGAGTACAAGGGCTGCGCGCATACAAGTACACGAATCACCTGAACGGGTACAGCCGGATGGCCCCGCGGCCGGATTGGCCGGGCCCGGCTGCGGCAAAGACTGCCTGGGCCGACATCGGCACGGCGCCCCCCTCGCCGCGCCGCAAAGCCCCGCGGCTTCGCCACCGACTGCTCAGGAGCCCCTCCGTGTCCGTGCCCCGTTCGAGCGTTCCTCTGCGGCTCCCGTACGTCGTGTGCGCCGTCCTCACCCTGCTGCTGGCCGGGTGCGCCACGGACGGCATCGCCGGCAGGAGCGAGATCGGCACCCTGACGAAGACCACGGGCGCCCCGGGCCCGCCGGGAGCGGCTACGTCCGTCGCCCCGCCCGTACCGCCGCCGGCCCCGCCGCGCGAGATCCCCGGGCTCGGGCCGCGGACCAGGTCGGCGATCCCCGCCGGTACCCGCCAGGCGTTCGTCGTCACCGGCGAGTCCGCGGACTCCAACCGCTCCACCGCCGTGCTCTACACCCGCGACACCCCCACCGCGGACTGGCGGGCGGCCATGGCACCCTGGCCCGCCCACAACGCCCTGAACGGCTGGACGGACGAGCACTGGGAGGGCGACCTCCGCTCACCCGTCGGCGTCTTCACGCTGACCGCGGCCGGCGGCCGGCTCGACCCCCCGGCCACGGCGTTCCCGTACGACCTGAGCCCCGACTTCAAGGTGGAGGGCGAGGGTTTCGACGGGGAGCCGCTGGAGGGCTCCTTCGACTACGTCATCGCCATCGACTACAACCGCGTCCCCGGCACCTCACCCCTGGACCACACCCGCCCGCTCGGCGCGGAGCGCGGCGGCGGCATCTGGATCCACGTCGACCACGGCGGCCCCACCCAGGGCTGCGTCTCGCTCACCGAGGACCGGATGAAGGAACTGCTGGGCCTCCTCGACCCGGCCGAGGAGCCCGTCGTCGTCATGGGGGACGCCGCGTCCCTGAGCAGCTGAACTCGCTGCGCGCCGGGTTCGCGGACCGTAACCTGGGGACTGCCCGACCGGTTCTTGAGGAGGCAGGCGTGAGCGTGGTCGACGACAGTGTGCTGACCCAGGAGGTCTTCGAGGACCTGGCCCGTCATGCCATACGCGCGGAAGAAGCGCTGCGTCTGGAGTTCGTGAACGGGAAACTGGGGGTCAAAGCTGTGCCGGACGGGGATCACGGGCGGATCATCGCCTGGCTCACGCAGATGTGCATGCAATCGGATCCGCGTAACTGGCTTTTCGCGGAGCAGGGCCTGCGCATCGAGACATACCGGAAGGGCAACGCCCGTCCGGATGGGGCGCTGGCCCGGCTGGACGCCTTCGTCGGCCAAGGTGAATGGGCGGACCCCGCCGCTGTCCTCATGCTCGTCGAGGTCACCTCGTACGACGACGACACCGACCTCCGGGACCGGGTGGAGAAGCCGCGTGCGTACGCGGAGACCGGTGTCCCCGTGTACCTGCTCATCGACCGCGACAGTTATGAGGTCAAGGTGCACTCCCAGCCCGACGGTGTGCGGTACGAGACGGTGGTGACGGTCCCGTTCGGCAAGACCGTCCGGCTGCCAGAGCCGGTGGGCATCGAGCTGGACACCGAACCGCTCAAGAACTGGGTCCGCTGACCGGAGCCCGGCACGCGAGGAGGGGCGGGACCGCCGGTGCGGATGCTGTTGGCGAATGCCCCTTCGTTCCGCCCCATCGGATTTATCCGGTGGGGCGGAGTGCTGCGAAGTGTGAGGTGCGTGTTGGGGC